>NZ_JBHXUW010000001.1:402071-555046 GCF_042672475.1 Streptomyces sp. NPDC127177 | reverse complement strand
GGGCAAGCGAACCACCGGGCTGCGCCCGGTGGTTGCGCTCCCGCTCCGCGGTTCGCGCTGCACCTCGCTGCGCGAGGTGCCCACCACCCGGACTGCGTCCGGGTGGTGACGGCCTGTCCGCTGCGCTTCCAGGCCGGACTTTGCTGCGCAAAGCCTGATCGGTTCTCCGCTTTGCTCTGCACCGGGTTGGGCCGGTCCGCTGCGCTCCCCCGCCCAACGACCCTTCCGGCTTCGCCTCCAGGGCCAACGGCCCGCTGGCGCGGGCCGGGCTGGCTACGAGAATCAGGGGTCGCTCGTTCGTGTCGGGTTCTAGTGTAGTGGCTGTCTCGGATAGATGCAGAATGTATTGTTGGCAGAAATCTGAGACACCCGCCAGTCACTCGGGAATCTCCTAAGTTCCGAGAGAATGGTTAGATGACCGGTCACCACGAATCTGCCGGACCAGATTCCGCGCTGAGCAGCGATTTGATGCGTCGGGTGACGCATCATCCTGCGGGTGTGGACGCCCGGTTGGGACTGTTCGCACTCCTGGAGCGCCGGGTGTGCCCACGAGCGAGGCGGACGACCTGGTGGCCGGGGCGCAGTGCAAGGTGGTGAAGCTGGACGGCATGGTGCCGGCTTCTCGGGTGTGCTGTGTTCACGACGGCTGGGACGAAGGCGTGATGGCGGTGAGCGAGGCCCTGGGAGCATCGCGGGCCGGGGCTGGCCACGGCACGGCGGCCGATCGGGCGGGTCGGCTGAGCTGGCCGCACATTTCGCCGGACGTGGGGCAGCGTGAACGGGCGGACCTGGGGCGGCTGGAGGGGTTCGTCCGGGAGTCCGTGCTGCCGCGCGCCCATCCACACACCACGGCGCGGCGCGGCGCCGGGTGCTGGGCGAGGCCAGCGGTCGTGGCGGAAAGCCCGGCGGCTGGCGCAGGGCGGGTGCGTCGATCTAGAACGGTTCGGGTGCGGCCTGCGTTCCGCACGCGGCCATCGAAGGACCACAGGAATAGGAATCGGGGAGGGCTTAGAAATGCTTGTGGTTCCGCTCAAGGAGCACCAGGTCGACCAGAAGTCGAGCTTTCGTAACTGGGTCGGGTTCCCTGCAAGATCATTCGTGCCTCCGGAGGGTGCGCGTGCGATGGGGGTGTCCGCGACCGGGTCCGGTAAGACGATCACCAGCGCTTCGTGCGCTCTGGAGTACTTCCCGGGCGGGCGGATCCTGGTGATGGTGCCCACGCTGGACCTGGTCGTGCAGAGTGCCCAGTCCTGGCGGCGGGTCGGGCATCGCGCGCCGATGGTCGCGGTCTGCTCGGTGGACAGGGACGAGGTCCTGGAGCAGCTCGGAGTACGCACCACCACCAACCCGATCCAGCTCGCGCTGTGGGCGGGGTCCGGGCCGGTGGTCGTGTTCGCTACGTACGCCTCTCTCGTGGACCGTGAGGACCCCGCCGATGTCTCTGGGCGTGGGACTGTCCCGGGGCCGTTGGAATCGGCTCTGGCGGGCGGAGAGCGGCTGTACGGGCAGCGGATGGCTCCGTTTGACCTGGCCATTCTGGACGAGGGGCACATGACGGCCGGGGACATGGGGCGGCCGTGGGCGGCGATCCATGACAACAGCCGGATCCCTGTCGACTTCCGGCTCTACCTGACCGCGACCCCGCGGATCCTCGCCGCGCCCCGGCCGCAGCGGGGCAGGGACGGGCGGGAGGTGGTGGTCGCGTCGATGGAGGACGACTCCAGCACCTACGGCACCCGGATTTTCGATCTCGGTCTGGCGGAGGCGGTGGAACGCTCGATCCTTGCGGGGTTCGAGATCGACGTGCTGGAGATCCGCGACCCGGACCCGGTCCTGGGCCTGTCCGAGGACGCCCTGCGTGGCCGGCGCATGGCCCTGCTCCAGGCGGCGCTGCTGGAGCACGCGGCGCAGCAGAATCTGCACACCACCATGGTGTTCCACCAGCGGGTCGAGGAAGCCGCGGCGTTCGCCGGGCAGATGCCGCGCACAGCCGCCGAGCTGTATGCCGCTGAGGCCTCCGCGGCGGCGCTGGCCGGTGCGGAGTCGCTGCCCGCGTCGTCGATCGACGCCAAGCTGTACGAGCTGGAGGACGGGCGCCACGTGCCTGCGGACCGGGTGTGGGCGGACTGGCTGTGCGGCGACCATCCCATCGCGCACCGGCGTGCGGTGATCCATCGGTTCGCCAACGGCATCGACGCCCAGAACCGGCGGGTGCACCGGGCGTTCCTCTCCTCGGTACGCGCTCTCGGGGTCGGGGTCGACATCACCGGACTGCGCGGGGTCGAGGCCGTGTGCATCGTCGGCTCGCGCAGCTCCCAGGTCGACGTCGTGCAGAACATCGGACGCGCCCTGCGCCCCAACCTCGACGGCCGGGCCAAGACCGCGCGGATCATCATCCCCGTCTTCCTGCAGCCCGGGGAGGACCCGAAGGACATGATCGCCTCGGCCAGCTACCAGCCCCTGGTCGACATCCTCCAAGCCATGCGCTCGCACTCGGAGCGCATGGTCGACCAGCTCGCCTCCCGCGCACTGACCCGCGGCACCGAACGCCAGCGCATCCACGTCCGCCCCTCCCCCGCGACCGCGGCCAGCCCGGAGGACGGGGAGATGCCCGCGGAGGCCGGCGAGGCGCAGCAGGAGGTCGACCGGGTCACCTCCATCGTGGTCAACTTCGCCTTCCCCCGCGACGCTGCTGACATCGCCGCCCTGACCCGCTGCCGCGTCATCCGGCCCGAGTCCCTGGTCTGGCTGGAGGGCTACCAGGCCCTAGTCCGGTGGCGCACCGAGAACGGGATCACCGGCCTTCACGCCGTCCCCTATGACATCGAGACCAAGGCCGGCACGACGAAGGCGTTTCCGCTGGGGCGATGGGTGCACCAGCAGCGGAAATCATTGCGGGCCGGAGAGCTCGATCCTCACCGCAAAGACCTCCTCGACGACGCCGGGATGGTGTGGGAGCCCGGCGACGAAGCATGGGAGAACAAACTCGCCGCACTCCGGTCCTACCAGCGGGCCACCGGGCACCTCGCGCCGCGTCAGGACGCTGTCTGGGGCGAAGGGGACGGCGAGCAGCTGGCCATCGGACAGCTCCTCGCCAACCTCCGCCGCAAAAACGGCCTCGGTAAAGACCCCGGGCGAGCCGCGCAACGCGCACAGCAGCTGACCGCGATCGACCCGGACTGGAACTGCCCCTGGCCCCTCGACTGGCAACGCCACCAACGCGTCCTCGCGGACCTGGTCGACGCCGACGGCGTACTGCCCCACATCGACCCCGGCGTCACCTTCGACGGCGACGACATCGGACGATGGCTCACACGGCAAAGAGAAGCGAGCAACTGGACACAACTCTCAGCCGAACAACAGGAACGACTGACCAAGCTGGGCATCAAGCCCGTTGCGGCATCGTCTCCCGCCCCGGCGGCCAGGGACGCGGCGAAGGGCCAGAGCAAGGCGCAGCAGGCGTTCCAGCGCGGCCTGGCGGCCCTGACCCAGTGGGTAGAACGGGAAGGCCAACGGCCTGTGCCGAGGGGACACGCCGAGGAAATCACGGTCGACGGCGAAACCGAGCCGGTAGCCGTCAGGTTGGGCGTGTGGGTCTCCAACACCCGCGCGAGGCGGGACAAACTCACCCCCGAACAGCGGGTCGCACTGAAGGAGCTGGGCATCGACTGGATCTGACGGTCGTCGGCAGGGCCCGTCCCGTTTGGCAGTGATCCGGGGCTGGGTCAGGGGCGCGGGGTTGGGATGGTGAGGTACGGAGCGAGTTGGGCTTCGAGGTCGGCGATGCGTTTGTCCATGAAGCGGTTGTTCTGGCGGGCGCTGGTCAGGCGCTCTTGAATCTGCTGGTTGTCCTGGGTGAGCTGTCGTACGTGCTGCTTCAGCGTGGTGTTCTCGGTGACGATGCGCTGGAGGGAGCCCTCGGGGAGGTCGTGTTCGAGGTCGCGGATCTTGCCGAGGAGTTCTGCGATGTGGGTGCGCTGGGTGCGGATTTCGCGCTGGGCCTGGGTGAGTGCGTCTTCGGCGTTGAGTGCACGTTCCTTCCCGGGCTGGGCGCGGCTGCCGCTGTTGGAGACTGCGGGGTGGGGTCTGCTTGCGCGGGTGGCCTGCTCGATCAGGGCTCTGGCCTGCTGGTTTTGATAGAGGAAGGTGCGTGAGACGCGGGCGGTACGGGCACTGGAACCTCCTCCACCAGTGCCTCACCGACACCCGCCTCGACCTCGACGTCCGGGCCGCCGGCGCGCTCCTCCTGCTGTTCGGCCAACACCTCGCCCGGATCGCTGTCCTGCCCACCACCGCCCTGACCGCCGGAGACGGGACGACGTTCCTCCCTTTGGGCAGGACCCCGCGGTTCTCCGGCTCCGTCATCCCGGCCGGCGCCTGGGAGACCCCGACCTCGGTCAACACTCAGTTGTCACTGCCCGGCCGGGCCGGCCTGTGGGAGACCGAGACGTCGGTCGAGGACCGGTGGTCCAACGTCATGTCCAGCGGCGTGCAGTCCGACCGCCTGAAATGGGACGAGATCCCGTCCGGGAAGGGCAGCACTGAGGTCTGCGCCCGGATCCACAGCGAGGTCCAGACAGCCAATGCCGAGCCGGTCGAGGTGGCCGTCGGCATCGCCGACCAGGCCGTGATGCCTGACGGAACACCCGACACGAACGTCTTCGGCCGAGGCGCCGAGGCCGGACAGCCCACCACACCACCGGCCGACCGGCCGTCGGTCACCACCGCGGCGACACCGCCGAGACGACCGCGGCCGCTGCCTCCTCCTGGACCGCCCCGTCACCCTCGCAATCGCCTCCCTGGCCACGTTCGGACTGACCCTGGCCATCCGATCCGCCATCACCCGCAACCGCCGCAGGGGAGCCTGATCATGCGCGCACCCACCGCCCTCCTCGTCACTGCGGCGTTCGCCGCGCTCCTGACCACCGGCACCGCGCACGCCGCCGACACCACGGAGACCGCCGGGGGCTACTCGTTCACGCACCCCCATCGACGGGAGTGTGAAGCGGGATCTGACGGTCGGTGACTTCCACTTCTGGAAGATCAACCTCAAGGCCGGTCAGCGGCTGGACGTCAAGGTGTCGGTCCAGGTGCCCGGCGGCTACGACCCCGGCCCCCACTACGAGCGGCTCGGCGTCCGGATCTACGACCCCACCCGCCAGCCCTTCCTGTGCGAAGGTGGCTCCGACGGCACCGAGGTGATCTACCGTGGCCATGCCACAGCGCAGAGCGGCGGCACCTTCAGCGCCGACTGCATGATCGGGACAGCCGACTACAAGGCGATCGAGCGGGCCGGTACCTACTACGTCCAGGTCGGCATCGGCGGCGCCACCCAGACCAAGGGCGACACCCTCCCGCTCACCGTCTCCGCCCACACCGGCACCGGCGTCGCGCCCCAGCCCACCGAATCGTGGGACACCGGCACTCCGGCCGGCCATGTCCCCGCCGAGCCGAAGCCCACCAAGGCGGACTCGGATCGGGCGACGCACAGCAGTCCCACTGCTGCGGCAGCGAGCAGCGGACTCCCGCCGTGGGCTCTGCCCGGCGCACTGGCCGGCGGCGTCATCGTCGCCCTCGCACACTCGGCGCCGCGCGCCGCAAGCCCCGCCCGTACACCCGACGCCGCCCCGGTGCCCGTGGGCCCGCCACACCATGAAGGCCGCCAGCAGCTACTCGTCCCCGGGCCGCCGCCCGCCCATGCACCGGGTGGGCGGGCGCCCATCCGCACTGGGCCGTCCTTCGCCGTACCCGGCGGCCCGCCCGCCATCCCGCCGGGCCAGGCCGGACCGCTCGGGCAGGATGACGGCCTCCACACCCGGTGACGGGTCCTCCCGCAATTGGATGAGGCCGGGTCCGCACCGCTGAGGCAAGCGGTGCGGACCCGGCCTCATCCGTCGTTCAGTGAGTCCCGGGCGGTTCAGATCGCGCCGGTGATGCGGATCCAAGAAGGCGCTCCATGCGGTCCAGGAGATCGACAGCGGGGGAAGGCTCCGGTCTTTCGAGTCCCGGATCAGTACGGTGTCGGCCTTCGGGAAGGCTGCCGCCTCCACACAGGCCTCCTGGCTGTCGGTGCTGTAACTGCTCTTGTGCCAGACGGTCGGCTGAAGGGGCACGGGTCCTCCTGGGGCGGGAGAGGCAATATATCTCGTACGTGCGAGTCTATGAGCAACAAGGCCTGCTGATAGGGCTGTCGGGATACTGACGGACTGGTAGACCTACGGGGGTGGCGCTGTGATGGGTGATGCGAAGAGGCCGCGGTGGACTGCTGCGGAGATGGACGTCTACGAGCAGGCGCGAGGCCTGCTGAACGCGGTGATCGCGGCCTACAGCAGTCGCATCAGCACGGCACCGGACCCACAAACGACACAGAGCCTGCGCGCGGAACGCGCTCCGATCATGACCGAACGCGACGCATTGAGTGCCGACGACCGGGACCGGATCGCAGAGATCATCAGCACAGGACCCGACCGGCTTGCCGCCGTGCGCAGGAGTGCCGCCGATGAATGAGATCTTGCAGGCGACCGCCGGCGCAGCAGATTCGCAGACGCTTGTCGGACGCGCAGATCGACGAGGTCTATCGCGAAGACGTGCGGCCGGGTCTCGCCGACTACCCCGCCCAGGACCCATCGCGCATGGTCATCCTGGGCAGCCCTCAAGACCACGCTGCGGCCGGTGGTAGCTGAGCAGCTGGGGTCTCGCGGCCGGCGTGCCCTTCGACGGCGACGACCACTACTTCCTGCACTCCCACCACGAGGCCTTGGCCTGGAGCACGGCCCACTCCAGGCTCAGCTCCTATGCGCACCTGACGTCAGCGTCATGCGGAACAAGATCCTGGACGACGTGAAACGGCTGCGGCTGAGCATCATGTTTGTCGGTCCGTACACGCATCAGGAAATCGCTCTCGGCCGAGTGGCCTCGTCCGCACCAACGGCGTGAGGCGGGAGCGACGAGCGTGGACACGGCCCGGGTGACGGCCGAGGCGCTGGTCCGGGTCACGGGCCGGCCCCGGGAGGATTGCTCCCGCCGCGGCGCACTGTTGGAGCGTGATCTGGGCGTGGACAGCCTCCCGCTCCTTGAACTGGTGGAAACCCTCCAAGGCAGGCTGGTCATCGTTGTGCCGGATGAGGCCACCGCCCGTATCCGCACGGTCGCAGACTTGCAGGACGCGGTGGTCCAGCTCATGGGCTCCGCTGCCCCACTCCTGTGAACCGACCCCAAGGACCTGATCGTGAACGAACGCGTCATCGCCCCCAAGAACCGCGGCTTCCTCTTCCTGGATTCCCACCCGGCCGGTTGCCGGAAGCTGGTGGATGACATGTGGCAGGCCGTGCCCGCAGGCCCGCCCCACAGAGAGGCGCCGGTGGCGCTCGTCATCGGCTCGTCCGCCGGATACGGGCTCGCCGCCACGATCGCCGGGCTCGCCCGAACCGGAATCCGCGGCATCGGGGTGTGCTTCGAGAAAGCGCCCGGCCGGCGCACCGGCACCGCCGGCTGGTACCGCACCGCAGCCACCGCCGATCTGGCCCGCGAGCACGGCCACGACATGGTCTTCCTCAACGGAGATGCCTTCTCGGACGCGATGAAGGACCAGGTATCCGATCTCCTCAAGCAGCGCTACGGGCGCCTGGACCACCTGATCTACTCGGTGGCCGCTCCTCGACGCACCGACCCGGACACCGGCACCACCTACGCCTCCGTCCTCAAGCCGATCGGCGCCCCCTACACAACGAAGACCCTCACCTGAGGGCCGGTGCCGGCACCGGCACCGGCCCTCAGGTGACCGAGGTGGAAACCGCCCCCGCCCAGGACGACGACATCGAGCAGACCACCGCGGTGATGGGCGGCGCGGACTGGGAACGGTGGATCGACCATCTCGCCGGCAGGGACTTGCTCGCCGACGGTTTCTCCACCGCCGCGCTCTCCTACATCGGCTCACCACTGACCGCGGGCATCTACCGCCAGGGCACCATCGGTGCGGCCAAGGCTCACCTCGAAGCCACCGCCCGCACCCTCAACGAGCACCTGGACAAGCTGGTCGGCGGCCGCGCTCTCACCTCCGTCAACGGGGCCGCCGTCACCCAGTCCTCGACCGCCATCCCCGGCATCGCCTTGTATGTCGGGCTTCTGCGCGGCGTGCTGGGCCCGGACATGGTCCCCCCGATCGGCCAGCTCGCCGACCTGTGGGACCAGCTCACCGGCGCCCGCCCACTCACCCTCGACGACGAAGGCCGCCTGCGCCTGGACCTGTGGGAACTCGCACCCGCCGTACAGGAAGCCGTCACCGACCGCTGGAACCGCGCCACCACCGAGACCATCACCGACCTAGCCGACCTGGACTGGTTCCACTCCGAGGTCCAGCGGCTGTACGGCTTCGCCGTACCCGGCATCGACTACACCGCCCCCGTCGACACCGACACCCCCTGGCCAGGCCCGGCCGCCTGACCCCCCTGCGGAAAACGCCATGCCCCTGCCGACCGACAGCACCCTCATCGCCTGGCAGCAAGACCTGGAGACGGTCACCGACCGCGACCTGCCCCGCATGGATCCTTGCGAGTAGCGAGGAGCTCACTCCGCCGGCTCTACTGACGGCCCCAAGGCCGGTCACTACTCCAGCACGGGCCCCGTACTGCACGACATTCAGCTTGCAGGCGACCAGCTCACCGTGCACTGCCCGCCCGCGAGCAAGGCCGTGGCCATGGCCATGGCCACCGGCGCTGCCCCCGGCGGACAGGTACAGCAGGGATCCGGCCTGACGAAGTGCACTCCCCCGCAGATGTTCCGGAACAGGCACTGCCCAGAGCGTCACTAACCGCGCCTTCACCGACGACTCCGACGCTCCCCTCCTGCCCGACCTCGCCCGCACCGGTGACGCCCGGCCGGGTCTTCACACTCTTCCGCACGGATCAGCAGCCCGGCGCAGCCACGATCGAGGCGTACGGGCCACCTCCCGTGAGGCAATCGAGCACCTGGGGCCGGCTCTCGTACAGACCGATCCCCCGCCACTGCCGACGAGGTCCTCAGCCCCATCCTGCCCAGCACCGAGCCCGACTCGGCCATCGGTTCACACTGGCCGCTGCCCGAAGGCCACCTGGCCGGCCCGTGGGCGCACCTGGGCGTACGCGGAGACGCACTCCTCGTCAGGTGAGAGCGATCAAGCCCCGCGAACTCGCACTCACCCCAGCCCGGCCCTCCGCCCCGCAGGCACTGCGCTACCAGGCAGAGAAGCTTCTGCTGAACCGCTGACCGCCGCCGGACGCCACCTGGGCGACGTCCGGCTCTCATCCGACACGGCAGAGCAACGAGAGGAGAAACACTGAGCGCGCAGCCGACAGACCGGCCTGACAGCCTGCCCGTACACGGGCACCTGCACGCGCAGAGTCCCAGCTCACGGGCGAGGCGCCACTGAACCACGGCAGCCTTAACACTCCCCCAAGGCCAAAACCGTCGCGATCAAGGCCCCGACAGCCCGAACACACCCCTCCCCTCCACACACCCTGAACGCCGACACCACGATCCGGCGCAACGACCCGCCCACGCCGCGCGCTGGAGATCCGGCACGCAACGGTTCTCCCGCACGACGACATCGTCGACGGCGACACCTCCCGAGGCGACCACCCCACCCCACACCACGCACTGACCACCGCGTCGACCCCCAAGAAACAGCCAACGCCGCCCTGTTCGCCGACGACGTCCTGGCCTGACTCGCCCCGCCGCCGCTCCTGCGCTCCTCCCCCGCCCGCCGCCGATCGCCTGCACCTGACCGAACTGTTCCAGCACACCACCGCGCAGGTCGAGAACACGTGGGACGAGTTCACACCGCTCCTCCGCTTCGACACCAAGATCCGCCGCATCGTCTGCAGCACGAGCACGATCGAGTCCGTCAACGCGCGAATCCCACGCACGGTCAAGGCCCGCGGCCACTTCCCGAACGAGCAGGCCGCACTGAAGAGCGTCTATATGGCGATCAGGTCGCTGGACCCGACCGTCAAGGACCAAGCCCGCTGGACCATGTGCTGAAATATCGTGCTGAACGCATTCGGTATCACCTTCGACGAACAGCTCTCTGCTGCCCGTCAGTAACTCCAACAACCCGATTTACACCGTTCGTTCGACAGACCCGGGCTACAATTCGGGCATGCCATCCCTCGGTGCCGGTCCTGACCCGCACTTCGGCAATGTGCCGTCCGAGCACCGGATGCCCTCCACGGTGGATCGAGTGATCACAGGGTTGTCGTGGTGGTGGGTGACTGCTCCCCTCATCTTGGCAACTCCTGCCGTTGCTCTTGCGGTGGGGTTTCCGCAGGTGCGGGAGGAGTTCGGCAAAATACTCGCGCTGTCTGCTCTGGGTAGTGCAGTGGTCGCGCCTGCCGTAGGGTTCGCGGTGGCGCTCACCTGCGGCCAACGGCAGGCGCGGCGGCGCTTCGCCATCATGGGAGCGGTGACCAGCGTGCCGGTCCTCTTCTTCTGGATCTTCGGCGTACTGCTCGCTGAATGTCCAGATGGCTATCACTGCTAGGCCAACACCCGTCGACAAAACTCGGCTGACCTCTCGCAAAGAAAGTTGAGCGTTGTCACCGAATCTTGCGTGAGGCTTCCTACCACCGGCCTCCTGGCGGCTCTGCTGGGCCAGTACTTCCGCTTGAGATCTTCGATCTCGGCCTCGCTCAGGGTATGGCAGCCCCACACAACCTCAGGGATGAGTCTGGATCCGGGCTCTCGCACCGCTGGCCGACGCAGTTCATGTCAGCCGACGGGATACAGACCATGCCCTCACGATCCCCCGCCATCCCTGGCCAGCCGGAGACGCCACGCCGCAAAGCCCGGCCACCGTGGAAGGGGTACGGTCGAAGATGAAGCGCCTTACGGACCGCGGCTGGGCAGCCGAGCCCGCCCCGGCCGGTTCATCCTCGCCGACGGGCCGTCCTGCGGCTCATAAGCATCGAGACAAGGGAAGCTCTCTATGGATGGCCAGCCCCCACTGTGCGTCGTGATCACCGGGCCTTCCGCCGCCGGGAAATCGACGTTGACGGCCGCCATCCAGGAGCACGCCCGTCAGCCCCTGCTGCGCTTTGGAGTGGACGAGCTTTACCGAATGGTTCCCGGGCAGTGGGCCGGTGGCGTTGCACATGCCCGATTCGCAGAACGCGGTTTCACCTACCAGGAAATTCCGTCCATGCCTGGGGCGCGCCGGATCAACAATGGTGCCGACGCCATTGCCATGCTCCGCGCGATGAACGCGGGAATCGTGGGAATTCTCAGTGCTGGCGTCGGTGTAATCGTCGACGGCCAGGCGTTCGAGCCCGTCGTCAACACGGACCTCGAAGGCCGACTCCTCGACTTGCGTGCACGGGGGCTGGCCCGGGTCGCCTTCATCGAACTCTCGGTCACCGACGAGCCGCTGGCTGACCGCCAGCGCCGCCACGCTCATCCGGTCGGCCTTTCACTGCATCAGAACAGCCTGCCCAAGCAGGCCACCAAACCCGACCTCGTCGTCGAGACGAGCGGTATGTCGGCCGCCAAAGTGGCAGCGTTCGTGTGCCGTTGGCTCGACCAACGGTATCTGGCGGCCTGACTGCGGGCTTACCGGCCACCCCTTGTCTCCGATCGATGCAGACCACAACCTGATCAGGCATGATCTGCTCTGTGAACGCGACAACGTATCGGGCCCCGGGCCGGTTCACGCTCGCCGACGGGCCATCCTGCGGCTCATAAGCATGGCCATCGACCACATGACCATCCACTCGTGGACGGCGGGCAGCGTCTCGTAATCCCGTACCAGGCGGCGCGAGCGGAACAACCACGCGAACGTCCGCTCCACGCACCATCGCCTCGGCAGCACCACGAACCCCGATACGTCGTCCGAGCGTCTAACGATCTGCACGGTGAACTGCAGTTTCTCCTTCGCCCAGACGACCAGGCGGCCGGCGTAGCCGCCGTCGGCCCACACCAGCATGATCTTCCTACGGCGGTCCCGCACACGTTTCAGCAGCGGCGCGGCCGCGTGGCGTCCTGGACGCTCGCGGTGGTCACACGCCCGCGAGCAGGCCAAGGCAGTCCACCACGATGTGGCGCTTGTGCCCCGGCACTTTTTTCCCGCGGTGTATCCCCTTGAGGACGCGGGCACGGTGGCCGCGGCCCGTACCGACTGCGAGTCGACGATGGCGACGGTTAACTCCGGATCGCGGCCGGCCTCCTCGCGTACCAGGCCGCGCAGCCGGTCGTGCAGTTCGGCCAGCCGCCCCTGCGCACCCCAGCGCGGCGAACGCGTAGACGCGCTCCCACACAGGGAAGTCGCCCGGCATGGCCCGCCACGTGATCCCGCCGGCGCCCAGGTAGCGCATGGCATCCAACATCTGACGGTGGCAGTAGCACTCCGGCTGACCGCCCTTGCCGTTCATCCACGCGGGATCTGCATCGCGTCCCGCACGATCGCCCACTCCGCGTCCGACATATCCGAGGCTCGCGGCCTGGGTGGTCGCCCGCGTTCCCGAACCGGTGAGCGAGGCAATCACACGACCGGGCAACCCAGTTGGACCGCACCGGCACAGGCCCATAAGACTGCGACAAGAGGGCCACCTGTTCAGGTCGTTCGGACTTCGACAATCCCGAGCTGGACAGGAGACCCCGCCTTCGTGCCTGCCGGATCCGAAGATCACGCGACCGAGTCAACGCCCTCGAACTGGCCCCCAACAAGGTCGGTATGACAACGGCTTCTCAGGCTGCGCGAAGGCAAAAGGGGTGCCCGGCCGGGCTGGCATAGACGCAGCTGCCGGTGTGGTCGTCTGCGGCCTCGGTCGGCCGCAGGCGGATGGCGCCCGACTCGGTGGCCGTTCGGTCGGCGCTTGCGAGGTCGTCGACGCCGAAGTCGAGGTGCATCTGCTGAGATGTCCCGTCGGGCCAGCTCGGAGCGACATGCCCGGGGGCCGACTGTACGACGACCACCGGCAGGCCGGGAGCCTGGATGAAGCGATGCGTGGGTGTGCGGTGGACAGAGCCGCCGAGAAGACGGTGCCAGAAGGCGCCTTCCGTCTCGATGTCGGCAGCATCGATGATCACAGAAGTGAGGGTGATGGGCATGCTGTGGTCCTGCTCTTCGTGCTGGTGGGCTTCAGACAGTGGGGAGGATGCCGCCGTCGACTCGGAACTGTGCGCCGGTGAGCCACTTCGCACGGTCGGAGGCGAGGAAGGCGATCATCTCGGCGACGTCCTCGGGGTCTCCGGGGCGGCCCAGGGGGACTTTCAGGTGGTCCACGATCTGCTGGGTGACCTCTTCGGTAGTCACGCCCTGCTTCTCGGCCATGTGGCGCAGGTGGGCGGTCGCGCCGTCGGTAACGACGAAGCCAGGAAGGACACACACCACACGCACGCCGTGCTCACCAACCTCTGTGGCCAGTTCCCGGCTGTAGGTGTTCAGCGCGGCCTTGGCGGCGGCGTAGGACGCCTCGGTGCGCTGGGGCAACTGGCTGGCGATCGAGGAGACGTGCACCACCACGCCGGATCCGCGCTCGACCATTCCCGGCACCAAGGCCCTGTCGAGGCGCACCGCGCTCAGGAGATTCATCTCCAAATCAGCCTGCCAGGACGCGTCCGACCGGCTCAGGGTCGGCGCCGGCGCGCTCGCTGCACCGGCGTTGTTCACGAGTACGTCTACGCCACCCATGTGCTCGACGACGCGGCGCCCGAGGTCGGCCACGCCCTGCTCCGTAGACAAGTCGGCCGCGAGAAACTCGGCGCCACTGTCTGTGGCGGGCGGCGTACGGGAGGCCGTCAGCACGGTCGCGCCACCGGAGACGAACCGGCGTACGGCCGCCTCACCCAGCCCTCGGCTGCCACCGGTGACCAGCACTCGCAGGCCGTCCAAACCCTTGTCGGTGTTCGGCATGGGGGACCTCCTCAGTAAAGTGAACCTGACTCCGGAAAATGTACACCTAAACGGAGTCGGACTCACCTTAGGAGGTTTCCTTGATGGCATCACGCCCGTTGCGCCGCGACGCGCAGCGCAACCGCGAGGCGCTGCTGACCGCGGCCCGCGAGGCGTTCCTCGACGGTGACACCGATGCGCACGTGGAGGACATCGCCCGCAGCGCCGGGGTGGCCGTCGGAACGCTCTACCGTCACTTCGAGACCCGCGACGCACTGATCGAGGAGGTCTACCGCAAAGAGGTCGACGACCTGTGCGCAGCGCCCGATCAATTGCTGGGTCAGTACGCTCCGGCGGAGGCCCTGCGTCGCTTCTTGTTGCTGCTCGTGGACCACGCTGCTGTGGGCAAGGGCATGTCCGTGGCACTGGAGAGCATCATGGCGAGCGACTCCCCTGTCTTCGATGACGCCCGCTCCCGCATGAGTGACGCTCTCACCCGGATGCTCGATGCCGGCGCCGCAGCGGGCACGGTACGCGACGACATCACCGGCCCCACACTGCTGCGGGCCCTTGGCGGCATCTGCGCTATGCGCGTGCGCGAGGGATGGCTGGACGAGGCCCGAACCATCACCCGCCTCCTCCTCGACGGCCTGCTGCACAGCGCTCCGCGCACGACCTGAGACGAAGGATGTACTTGGCCGACGCGCTGCTCCTGTCCGCTCTTGTATCGAGGCCGGGACGGAAGCAATCCCCGGGTTCGGCTATCCCGCCGTACCAACATCTCGCATGTCTTCGGGCGTGTGGTTGAGGTGGGTGGTGGCGAGGCCGGCCACAGAGCCAGTGTCCGGGTGGATCTGCTCGTGGATGGCCGGCCAGCGACCGCTGGGCGTCAGGCCGCAGTGGGCCGTGCACCCGCACCGGCCGTCCACACGCTCGAACCGGATCCGCGCCGGTCGGAAGCGAGCGCTGTGGCCCTGTAGCCGCTGCACCCCATATCGCCGTTTCCTTCCAGTTGGAAGAGCAGGGTGCAGCGGGTGCACGTATCGAGGCCGTCGAAGGCCCTCGCGCAACTGAAGCAGAAGGAGCGTGCTCGTCCGGCGTGTCGGCCAGGTACACCTCGTGAACAGGCTGTTGCTCTGGCACTCCGGGAGGACCTGGGCGCCCTGTGCTGGTCAAGGAGGCCCTTCACCGACATTCCGGGCACGCCGACCGCACAGTTAACGAAGAGCGTGTCGCACTCCCAGGGGTGGAGCAGAGGCGACAGTGGCTCTCATCCACCTTCCCGACCACGGCCCACTTGCCGCAGGCGGGGCAGCGCAGCGTGGTGCTCCTGGAGGGCTCCCGCTCGGGGGCGAGCTGAGCCATACGGGCGGTGGCGTAGCCCCGGTCCGGGGCACACTGGCACGGATCGTCTCCATGTCTTCGATGTACGCGTCTACGTGATCTGCGTCGCCCCCTCGTCGATCAACGGCATGAGGATCTCAAGGACGACGCCAGGACGAGCCTCGATAGCAGCCGCGTTAAGCGTGGCACCGAAGTGTCGTAGGTTGTTGCGGTCGTGGGAGAAAAGGTGATCGCCCCCTTCTCCTCGGGCGAGATGGCCACTCCGCGCTGGCGCAGCCGCATGATGGTCTCGGGGATCTGCCGCTCTCAAAGTCACCGATCCTGTATCTGAACGGGTCCGCGTCTTCGGGGCCTGGGACAGAGGAGTTGCCAGTCGACGCCCACGAGGCACGCCTTGAGGAGCACCTCCGTCGGCGCCTGGAGCTGGGGGACGGCGGACTCGAGCGCACGAGGCGGTGGAGTCGGGCACTGGAACTGTCCGAATGCCTGGAGATCAGGCCGTCAGCGACTGGTCGCTACTCTGTACGAGTGATCGATCCGAAGGCCCTGGCCAGTACCGCTGGCTATGGCGCAGCCGCCGACGCGCTCGTCGAGCAGTACGAGAGCGTCTCCTTCGCCGACGTCCATCGCGACGTACTGCACCTGTTCCCATCTCAGCCCGGCGCGATCCTCGACATCGGCGCGGGCAGTGGCCGCGATGCCGCTGCACTGGCCGGTCAGGGGCACGTGGTCGTCGCCGCTGAGCCCACTGCGGAACTTCGCGCGCTTGGTCAACACATCCATGCCGACCGGGATATCGAATGGGTCGACGACTCACTGCCCGAGATGAGGGTGCTCCGCAGCCGCGGGCAACGTTTCAACCTGATTCTTCTGACCGCCGTGTGGATGCATCTGGACGGACGTCAGCGGTCGCTGGCGATGGAGAGCATCGCCGGCATGCTTGCCCCCAGGGGACGTGTGGTCCTCTCCCTGCGGCATGGCCCCGTCCCGGCCGGGCGGCGGATGTTCAAGGTGTCGGCACACGAGACGATCGAGCTCGCCCGGATGCACGGTCTGAGTGTCGTGCACGTCAGCGAGCGTGAAGACCCGCATGGACGGCAAGGCCTGCGCTGGAGCTACTTGGCACTGGAATAGCGGACTGCCACCGGCTGACGAGGCCAGCGACACGGGGCGGTACCGACGTGACCGGGCATGATCAACATGCCCCGTCGGCTGAGGGCTGTACCGCAAAGAGCTTGACTTCGAGTGCGGAGCAGCCCGAAGAACTTAGCCGGCGACGTGCTCGGTCGATGGTTCGTCAGGTGCCCGGGGACTGAACGGAGTCGGCGAGCCTGTGGAGAAAGTCGATCTCCCGGAGAGCTATCCGCGGGTTGACGTGATGGAAGAACCTGGGTCCTTGGTGGTGGACGGTCACGCAGTTCTGATCCAGCTCGCTCTCCTCGTCCTCCGCCCAGCCGAAAGGACGGTCGCCGCCTTAATGTTCGCGTGGTGTCGACAGGCTCTTAATCACTTGACCCGGTCCGTACGGTGTTCGGATGAACGACGCTCTGATTAACGAACTCCGCACCGCTTATGACGCCCAGCTCCGTGGTGTCACCCCGCCTGGCGGCAGTACGCGCATCGAAAATGACGGCCCGTTGACCCGTGTCGTCGGGTGGCACCGTGGCTTTGTCACGGGCCCACGCGACCTTGGCGTGCGCGGGGCAGAACTCGACACGCTCATAGCGCGGCAGCGTGACTTCTACGCCGCCCGTGGTGAGGCGATCGAATGGAAGACTCGCGCCCATGATCTTCCGGCCGACCTCACCGACCGACTCACAGCGGCCGGCTTCGTCGCCGAGGACAGCGAGACCGTGCTCATCGGGCAGTCCGCAGCCTTGGCCGCAGACCCCGTCCTACCCGACGGCGTGACGATCCGTCGTGTCACCGCCAGATCGGACCTTCAGCGCATCAGCGCTATGGAGAGCGCCGTCTGGGGCGAGGACTGGAGCTGGCTCGCCGACGACCTGGCCGCCCGGATCGAGAACGCCCCAGAGAACACCGTCGTCCTCGTCGCCGAGGCACGCACCGAAGTCGTCTGCGCCGCCTGGCTGGTGTTCAAGGACGGCATCGACTTCGGCGGCCTCTGGGGCGGCTCTACGCTCAAGGAATGGCGCGGGCAGGGCATCTATCGGGCCATGGTCGCCCACCGAGCCCGACTCGCCGCTGACCGTAATGTCCCCTATCTATACGTCGACGCCTCAAGTGACAGTGCCCCAATCCTTACCCGCCTTGGCCTGCACGCAGTCACCACCACGACGCCCTACGTGTGGTCGCCCTGAACTCAGTCGGCCTTGGCTGGCTCTTCGGCCCGTGCGCGGGTGGTGGGGTGCCGGCAGGAGTCGGTGCCGGTCTCGATGACGGCGCCGTTGAAGGTGAGGCGGTCGGCGACGGCCGCGCAGAGGCGGGGGTCGGTGAAGGTCTTGGTCCAGCCGCCGAAGGACTCGTTGGAGGCGGTGGCGACGCTGTTCTTCTCCCCCCGTTCGGTCAGGACGTGGAAGGAGGAGTTCGGAGCCGCGACGGTCCTGTTCCATCTGGCCGAGCTCGTCGATGCAGAGGGGTCGACACGTACGTAGCAGGCGATGGTCTTGTTGAGGAGCTTCTCCCGCGCCACCCCGGAGGAGATGTTCACCGGTCAGTGGCAAAACCGTGCGAACAGGCTCGACGCCTACAAGCCCTACCTCGATCAGCGGTGGCAGGAAGGCTGCACCAATGCCTGGAGACTATGGGAGGAGATCAAGGAACAGGGCCATCCCTGCGGCTACGCCAGCGTCCGCGACTACGTCAGCAGAAATCTTCGCGGCAAGCCCGCAACCGATCGGCCCCCCGCACGCCGTCGGCCCGCACCGTCACGCGCTGGCCCCTCACCGCCCGAAGGCGCCCGACTCCAGCTCAAGGCCGTCCTGGCCAACTGCCCCGAACCGACGGCACTCTCCGAGCACGTGCGTTCCTTCGGCCACATGGTTGCTCGCCTCCAGGGCGACCGCTTGCCGACCTGGATCGAAGCCGCCACCTCCACTACCGACCTACCCAGCCTCCGACCCTTCGCCCAGCACCTCGAACGTGACCTCGACGCCGTCATCGCCGGCCTCGCACTGCCCTGGAACTCCGGCGCCGTGGAAGGTCATGGCAACCGGATCATTATGTGGAATCTGATCTGTCAAGCCCGTGCGGTCCGGTGCACGCAATACCAGGGTGCGGGTTGCGGCTACGTCGCTGGCTCATCGAGCCTGTGACGTTGAGAAACCTCGCCCGACGGCGACCATGTGGCGCATGACGGGGATCGGGATGAGAGGGTTGTGGGCAGCGTATTCGGCGCTGTGGGCGTCGAGAAGGAGTCTCACGAGCAGATCCGGCAGCAGGGACGGGTTCCTCCAGGCCCGCCAGCGCACACCCCGGTCCGGATCGGTAGTGAGCCGTCGCAGCGAGTCCGACGAGAGCCGGCGGTCCTCGCTGGCGGCCATGCGAACGAGCGGGTCTGCGTCCAGGCTCAACTGCTCGATCAGGGCATCCGTGGCAGTGGGGTCGTGGAGTGCGAGTGCCCGTAGGCGCGGGTTCGGATCGGTTGCGTAGCGAAGCAGGCCGTCGCGCGGAAAGTTCGGGTGGCTGCGCGGCCGTCCCGGGAAGGAGAGGCTGCCGTCCCACCATGATGCGACCTCCAGGAGCATCTCCGGCGGGGCATCGTCACAGGATTCGGCGAGAAACAGCCGTACAACGCGGTCCTCATCGCGAGCGAGCAAGGCGGCCACATCCTCGGGCAGGTGCGCAGCTCGCGCTACGCTGCGACGCACGAGCGGTTTCGGCGAAGCCGCGAGTTGGCGCATGGCTTCGGCGTCTTCGTGGAGGGCACCGATCCACCACAGCGCCGTCGTCTGGCCGCCCGGATCGATATCGGGTACCTCAGCGGCTGCGGCCGCGATCTCGTCGGGGGTCGCAGGCGGTGTGGCGTCGGGGTGCGGAGCGCGTCCGGTGCCACGGCCGCCGCGCGAGAGCCGTCGTGCTGCCAGATTCTCGTCTGCGAATTCCGTCAGCAGCTCTCGGTCGCGCGGGCTCTGCGCGGTGGCGATCAGCTGCTCCCACTGGTCCTCGGAAAGGTGGCCGCATTCGGCGGCGATGGCACGTACACGCCTTGAGGTGTGGACGACCGCCGCGTCCAGGACGTCGGGGGGCAGGTCCTCCCGCCACAAGAGACCGGGCTCGTCGGCGTCCAGGAGGTCAAGGAGGACGTCCACGGGTGCCGCGCGGTTGAAGCCAAGCCCGGACAGCCACGAGAGCCCCACTTTACGCTCGACGTCACGGGTTGAAGCGAGCATGCGCCAGGCGTCGGGCGCGTCGACGATGGTGTCTGTCACCGGGGAAGGCTAACGCCCGCGCGGCTCCTCCGGCGCGGCCGAGTGGGATGCTTGGCGCCCCGAAGTCTCCGTGCTGAACGCTCGGCAGAGACTGTCCTTCGTTCCGCCGCTGTGGTCAGCCGAGACCCCGCCACGACCTGCTGACGCCCAGCCGTCGAGCAGTGCCCATGGCCAAACTCATGGGGCCTGAGTTGCGACTCCTGCCTGCAATTCGACGGCATCGAACCGGGGTTCTTCGGAGGTACCCGAACCTGATCGCCCAGCCAGACGTCGGTAGCGCATACGGGTGGCGGCGATTCCGGCAAACCTCTCCTACGGCAGCCAGACCCCCGTCCCCGCTGATTCCGGAGGATCGACGTTGATCTTCGTCGTGGACCTGCTCGGCGTCCTAATCCTGTTCCTTGCCTTCCGTCCTCGATTGGCGTTTGCCGCTGAATCGCTCAACTGGGATTCCTCGGTCCTGGGGAACAGCTTTGCCTGATGCTGTGCTCCGACCAAGGCGCACGTGATCAAGCCAACGGCCGTGCGGACGTGCCGCCTGAGCTGTCCGGAGAGAAGTGCGGTCGGTGTCCTGCAGAGGCTCACCGCAGACGGGTCGACCCGCGGCGTGGTGAGTGCGACGGGGGATCCGTGTGCCGCTCGAATCCGCCGGCTGCTCCCGTGCCCGGGCACGGTCGGACGCTTCTACGAGGAGGACCCGCGAGCCGGAGCCGGTGTTGTTCGCCATAGCCTGCGAGCGCCTGGGTGTCGCCCCGGCCAGGGCGCTGATGGTCGAGGCGGCAGTCCGCACACAGATTTCGAGGGGGTGGTGTGCCTGCGCGACGGGTGTTCCATTGGTCTCTCGGATACCGGGCGTCGCCCATCGAAGGATGCGTCTCCCCCACCCCCGGGGCCCACCGCTCCGACCCCAATTCCAGCGCAGGGTCCCAGAGCTGACGGTACGTGTCACTCCGGTGACGCCGCGATGAATGATCGTTCCCTCCGGTGCGCGCCCCGCCCGCCGTCTCGCACTCATATGCGATCGTGTGGGTGAAGATGCGTGATCTTGTACGGGGGAACACCCAAGGAGGACGATCCATGAGCCGTCGGTCATCGATGTGCCGGACACTGTCGTGACCGCTGGCCGGGGTATGGGCTCCGGGGGTGGGGCGCCCAGGCAGGAGCCCGTGGCGATCGTCGGTATCGGGTGCCGATTCCCCGGCGGCATCGCCGACCCGCACAGCTTCTGGGACCTGCTCGCATCGAAGACCGACGCGATCGTCGATGTGCCGCAGGACCGTTGGAACGCGGACGCCTTCTATGACGCCGATCCTGCGACTCCCGGGCGGATGACCGTACGGCAGGGTGGCTTCCTGCGGTCGCGTGTCGACCGGTTCGACGCCGGCTTCTTCGGTATGACGCCGAGGGAGGCCGCCGCGCTGGACCCGCAGCAGAGACTGCTGCTCGAGGTCGCCTGGGAGGCGTTCGAGGACGCGGGGCTGCCGCCGGAGCGGACTGCGGGCACTGGCGTCGGGAGCTATGTCGGGGGCTTCACCTTCGACGCGGCGACGGCGCAACTAGGCCTCAGCGAACGCGACTTGATCAGTACGTCCACGCCGACGGGTGTCAGTATGACCATGCTGGCCGCCAGGCTGTCATACGCCTTCGACTGGCACGGTCCCTCCCTGACGATGGACACCGCCTGTTCCTCCTCCCTGGTGGCGTTCCACCACGCCTGCGTCGCGGTGTCGCGCGGTGAGTGCGACATGGCCGTGGCCGGCGGGGTCAACGTGATGACCAACCCTGTCACCACGATGCTCATGTCGAAGGGCCAGTTCCTCTCCCCCGACGCGCGCTGCAAGTCTTTCGACAGCCGTGCCAACGGCTATGCGCGCGGTGAGGGCGCGGGCATCCTGGTACTGAAGTCGCTGGCCGCCGCCGAGCGGGACGGCGACCGTATCCACGCGGTGGTGCGCGGCACCGCCGTGAACCAGGACGGTCGCACACCGGGTATCACCGTTCCCAGCGTCGACGCGCAGCGGGCAGTGATCCGTCAGGCGTGCGCCGCCGGGGGCGTCGAACCCACGTCGATCGGGTACTACGAGGCTCACGGGACGGGAACCGCCGTGGGTGATCCCATCGAGGCGAACGCCATCGGAAGCGTGCTCGGCGACTCGGAGCGCACGCACTGGATCGGGTCGGTGAAGTCCAACTTCGGGCATACCGAGGCGGCGGCGGGAGTGGCCGGTCTGATCAAGGCGGTGCTGTGCCTCGAACGCGGCGTCATACCGCCCAACCTGCACTTCGAGACGCCGAACCCGAAGATTCCGTTCGACTCCCTCCCGCTGCGCGTACCCACCGAGGCGGTCCCTTTCCCGGCCTGGAGCGGGCCGCGCCGGGCCGGGGTGAACTCCTTCGGGTTCGGCGGCACCAACGCGCACGCCATCCTGGAGCAGGCCCCCGCCGCGCCCGACCGAGCTGCCGCGACCGCCGCGGCCGACGCTGATTCCGCAGCAGGCTCCCCCGACGAAGGCACTCTGCGCCTACTGGCCCTGTCCGCCCGCAGCCCCAAGGCCCTGCGCGCCCTGGCAGACCGGTACGCCGAGTTGCTGGAGCGGCCAGGAGCGCCGTCCCTGAGGCGGGTCTCCCGGGCCGCCGCGACCCAGCGCCAGCACCACTCCTTGCGTACTTTCGTCGTCGCCGGCGATCCCGCGCAAGCTGCTGAGCAGCTACGGCGACTGGAGATCGGCTCCCGGCCCTCTTCCCGGCCCGACGTGGCGTTCGTATACACCGGGATGGGCCCGCAGTGGTGGGGTATGGGCGCCGAACTACTGCGGACGTCGCGGAGGTTCGCCGAGGCCGTCGCGGAATGTGACGGCGTACTGGCCCGCTTCGGTGTGTCGATCGGTGACGAACTGCTGCGGCCCGAGGCCGAATCCCGGCTGACCGAAACGCTGTACGCCCAGGTCGCCAACTTCGTGGTTCAGGCGGGACTCACCGCGATGTGGCGGGAGTGGGGCATCGAGCCCACGGCGATCGTCGGGCACAGCGTCGGGGAGGTGGCCGCGGGCTACGCGGCGGGCGTGTACTCGCTCGATGACGCGCTGACGATCTCCTATCACCGCGCGAACCTCCAGGCACGCCTCGCGGGCCGTGGAGTGATGGCCGCCGTGGACATGCCGGAGGGCGCGCTCCGGCCGTACTTGCCGGCCGGGGTGGGCGTGGCCGCGGTCAACAGCGCGACCGCCACCACCCTGGCGGGCGACGAGGAGGCCATGGACGAGGCCACCGCACGTCTTGAAGCCGTCGGCGCCTCCGTGAAGCGGCTCAGGGTGGAAGTGGCCTACCACAGCCACCAGATGGACGAGATCCGCGAGCCGCTGCTGGCCGCTCTGCGCGACATCCGGCCCCGTAAGGCGGAGGTCCCGCTGGTGTCGACCGTGACGGGCGACCTGGTCGAGGGGACCGAACTGGACGCCGAGTACTGGTGGCGGAACGTACGTCAGCCGGTACGGTTCGCCGACGCCGTGGGCCGCCTGTCGGCGCTCGGGGCCGGCGCGGTCGTGGAGGTCGGTCCGCACCCCGTGCTGGCCACAGCGATCGACGAGGCACTGTCGGGACGCGGCGGCGAGCTGGTTCGAGTGGCCTCGCTGCGGCGGGACCGGCCGCAGCGCCGGCAACTACTCGAAGCCCTGGGCGCCCTGTACGCGGCGGGCGTGGAGCCCGACTGGGAGCGGGTGCACCCCGGATCGCGCGACCATCTCGATCTGCCCCGCTACCCCTGGCAGCGGGACCACCACTGGACGGAGTCCGAGACCGGACGGGAGGCGCGGCTCGGTGGCGATGGCCCCCGGCTGGCGGGCCGCGGGGTCCGGGCGACCACCCCGACCCGGGATGTGCAGCTGTCCACGGCCGAGTTCCCCTACCTGCCCGACCACCGGATCGGGCAGACCGTGGTGTTCCCGGGCTCGGGGTATCTGGAAGCGGCGCTGGCGATGTTCCCGGACGAGGCGCCGGTCTCCTTCGAGGATGTCGTCTTCCAGCGTCCGCTGATCATCGCGCCCCACGTCGTTCCGACACTGCGTACGGTCTACGACCCGGAGAGCCATCTGGTCACACTCCACGCGCGGGAACGGGGTGATGAGTCATGGACGCTCCATGCGCGGCTGCGTCGTCCTGATCTCAGCCGTCCGCGTCCGCCCGCGGCCCGCGCCGAGAGCCTGGCGGAACTGACTGCCGGGCTTCCGCGTTGGGATCGCGACGAGATCTACGCCCGGCTGGACGACACCGGCCTGGAGTACGGGCCCGCGTTCCGGGCCGTCGAGGGGATCTGGCACCGGGAGTCGACCGGAGAGGTCTTCGCCGAACTCAGTACCGCCACCGTCGATATGGAGGGATACCGCCTGCACCCGGCGCTGCTCGACGCCGCCCTCCAGGCCATGATCGCCGGCGCTCTGCGCTCGGCCACCGATGTCACGGGGGCCACGTACGTCCCCGCGCACATCGCCGAACTCCGCTTCCACCGAGCGCCGGGCGAGCGACTGTGGGTGCATGGAAAGGACCGCCGCAGCACGGTCGACGGGCGTATCGAATGCGACCTCACCCTGGTCACCGACGACGGCGAGGTGGTCGCGGAGGTCCTCGGACTGCGCGCCCAGCGCATGGCGGACAGCCGGTCCGAGGAACGTAACGGCCCGCCGGAGCGGTACTACGAGCACGCGTGGCTCCCTCGGCCCCTCGAAGGCACCGGCGGCGCCGAAGGCGTCTGGATCGTCGTCGGCGCAGCCGGGGCCGCCGCAGGCATCGTCCGGGAACTGGAGGTGCGGGGCGGGACGGCTGTCCACGTCTCACCGTACGAGGGTGACGGGGACGGGACCGGCTCCGCCCCGGGCGCGGACGACTGGCCGGGGCGGGTAGCCGCACACGCATCCCGCGTGCCCGCCTGCCGCGGCGTGATCTACATCCACGCTCCCGAGAACAACGACGACACCATGGCGTGCTCCCCCGTCGCCGACCCGCTGCGGCTGGTGCACGCCCTCCCCGCCTCCGCCACACGCCTGTTCCTTGTGACGTCGGGCGCCCAGAGCGTGAGCGGGGACGACGCCACGAGCGATCCGTTCGCCGCCTCCTTGTGGGGCTTCGGCAGGGTGGTCGGCGCGGAGCGGCCTGAGCTTCGGTGCCGGCTTATCGACCTGGACTCCGACGCTTTCGGGACGGATGGCAGCGGGACCGAAGCCTCCGGGGCCCCAGACCGCTCCTCCGCTGCCGTACTCGTCGCGGAGCTGACCCACGACGGTTTGGACGAGGTGGCGCTGCGCGGCACCGAGCGGTACGTACGCCGTCTTGAGCATGCCGGTGAGGGCTCTGCGCTGCACCACGTGACCGTGAACACCGAGCGGACACCCGTACGCCTGGTCGCCGACGGCACCGGGGTGGACGCCCTCCGCTTCGCGGCGACGGCCCGCCGTGCGCCCGGCCCTGCGGAGGTCGAGATCGAGGTCTCCCATGTGGGCCTCAACTTCAAGGACGTGTTGAAGGCCACCGGCCTGCTGGCACCCGCTGCGCGGGAGGGGAGTTACTCGCAGGACACCCTCGGTCTCGAATGCTCGGGCACCGTGGTCCGGGTCGGCGAAGGGGTCTCCGGCGCGGACGCGGGCTCCGACGTCGGCTCCGGACTGTGCGTGGGTGACGAGGTGTTCGTTCATGCCAGGGACCTGTTCCGCTCCCACGTGACTGTCGACACCGTCCGCGTCGTCAAGAAGCCGACGACGCTCTCGCTCGCCCAGGCCGCCTCCCTGCTCCCCGCCGTCACCGCACACCAGTCGCTGGTGCGGCTGGCCGGGGTGCGCGCCGGGGAGCGGGTGCTGATCCATTCGGGAACAGGCGGCGTCGGTCTGGCCGCGGTACGCATCGCGAAGACGCTGGGCGCCGAGGTCTACGCAACCGCCGGCAGCGAGGAGCGCAGGGAGTTCCTGCGTCGTGAGGGGGTGTCGGGCGTCGCGGACTCGCGTTCGACGTCCTTCGCCGATGACATCCTGCGCATGACGGACGGTGAGGGGGTGGACGTCGTCGTCAACGCGCTGGCGGGCGAGATGCTGCACAAGAGCCTGGGGCTACTGCGCCCGTTCGGCAGGTTTGTCGAGCTGGGCAAGGCCGACATAGCCGCGGACCGTGCCCTGCGGTTGAGCCATTTCCACCGGGCCCTCTCCTTCCACGCCTTCGACTACGACCAGATGATGCTGCTGGCCCCGGAAGCCGTCCGTACGTGCATGCGCGAGATGGCCGAGCTGTGTGAGCGCGGCGCGTTCGAGCTGCCGCCGGTCACCGAGGTACCGGCCGGACAGGTGAATGAGGCGTTCAGGTCGATGGCCGGCCGCGACCGCGTCGGCAAGACCGTCGTCGGCTTCACCCACGAGCGGGTGACCGTACCGGCGACCTCCCTGGCGGCCTCGGCCGCCGTCGTAGCCGAATCCGCCTCCGCCCCGGAATCCGCTCCCGCGGACGCCTCCGCAGACGCCGCCGAGGATGCCTCCCCCGTGAGGTCCGACAGCACCTACCTGATCACCGGAGGCTTGGGCGGCCTGGGACTCGTGGTCGCCGACTGGCTCGCGGAGCAGGGCGCACGCCACCTCGTACTTCTCGGCCGCAGGGGCATCGCCACCAAGGAGGCCGAGCGAGTGGTCGGCGATCTGACGGCCCGCGGCGTCGAGGTGCGTGTCGAAAAGGCCGATATCGCCGACCGCGCCGGGGTGGCGGACATGTTTGCCCAGGTACGCGCCGAACTCCCACCGCTGCGGGGCATCGTGCATGCCGCGGCGGACTTCGACGACGTGGTGCTCGCGGACGCCAATCCCGCGCGACTCCTCGCGGCTACCCGCCCGAAGTCCGACGGCGCCTGGAACCTGCACCTCCAGACGCGGGAGGACGACCTCGATTTCTTCCTGCTCTTCTCCTCGATCGCCGCGCAACTCGGCGCTGCGGCCGCGGGCGCCTACGCGACGGCCAACGAGTTCCTCAACGGGCTCGCGCGCTACCGCCACGCCCACGGGCTGCCCGCGACCAGCGTGGGCTGGGGAATGATCGACACGGTCGGCGTGGCGGTCAGCCGGGACGGCACTGTTGGAAACATCCTGCGTCGCAACGGCCATATCGGCCTGGCGCCCGGGCAGCTGGTGGCCGAGCTGGGGACCCTGCTGCGCACCCGGCCCGTCGAGGGGTCGGTGGCCAACGTCGACTGGCTGCGCTGGGCGCAGGCCAATCCACAGCTGGCGCCGCTGCCGGCTTTCCGCTCGCTGGTGCCGGAAAGCGGGCGCGAGAGCGAGGGCGAGGCGTCGGTCTCGCGCCGCCTGCGTCAAGTCACCGGCGAGGAGCGCCTCCAGCTCCTCTCCGAACTCCTCGTCCCGCTGTTGCACCGGGTGACGGGGCTGTCCGAGGAACAGCTGCGCGACCAGCAGAGGGTGGACATCGACTCGCTGATCGGCGTCGAACTGCGGGTGCTGCTCCAGAACAACCTCGGGGTATCGATCCCGGCAGTGCGGCTCCTTCGCGACCTGTCGGTGGACCGCCTGGCCGCCCTGCTGGCCGAGGAACTGGACCGGGAACCCGCGGACACCTTCCGCCCGCAGGAACGTATCTCCGCGCACACCTTCCCTTCGGCCGACGGGCTCAGCGTCTACGGCCACCTCAGCGTGCCCGCGGGCCCGGGCCCCCACCCGGCGGTGGTCGTGTGCACCTCGGGCGCGGGCGGAGCGCTGGACGGCAAGGGCAGGTACGCCCACGTCAGCGAACACGCGCCGCTGCATTCCGCCGGTTTCGCCGTCCTCACGGTCGACCAGCGCGGCGCCCCGGGCCACGGCGACGAGTACGCGGCGCGCGGCGAGATGGGCGGCGGGGACATCGACGACGTCGTGGCGGCGGCCCGGTATCTTGCGGACCTGCCGCGGATCGACGGGGCGCGGCTGAGCGTCGTTGGCACCAGCAGGGGCGCGTACTCCGCCCTGCTGGCATTGGCCCATGAGCCCGCACTGTGGCAGCGTGCCGTCCTCATCATGGGCCTGTACGACCCGGCGCGGCTCGTCGAGGCGGAGACGTCCGGCGCCGGCGGCTTGCTCCCGTCACACCCCGGTGTCGGCCCTGACGAGATCCGTGCTTACTTCGCCGATCCTCGGCGACAGCCACTGCGGTCGCTGGAGACGGTCGAGGCGCCACTGTTTATCGTGCACGGTGATGCCGACGAGGTCGTACCCCTGTCGCAGGCGCTGGAACTGGCAGGGCGAGCCGAGCAACTCGGACTTCCCGCGCGTCTGGTGACCGTGCCGGGCTTGGGGCACGACAACGAGCACGCCGGTGAGGACTGGCTCGAACTCTGGCCGCGTATCGCAGAGTTCTTGGAGGGGCAGACATGACGGCCGAGCGTTCGCTCAGATGTCGACCAAAGCGAGTCGCCCGAGAGGAAGGGCCTCGTAGGCTCCGTAGGAACGTAGGGGACTTACGACGCCTTGATGAACCTGATACCTGCGGTCGCCTCCCGTGATGCCTTCGAATGCCTCGTCCCGGCGTCGGCCGGCTCCCCCGGCGCGGGGGGTGCCGTAACTGACGTCGCGCGCCCGCCAGGGGTTACGGGACGGCCCTCGGCGTCATGTCAGCGCTGCTCCGAGAGATCCTCATCCTGGAGCAGGCCGCCGCCACACTGATGAGACGGCCCCCACGGCCGAGCGCTGCACCCGTTCGGGGCCCTCCTCGATCTGCGGCCTCCCGGCGGGGAGGTCTCACACCAGTCCGAATTAGTGCTGCCCGCCTGCCAGATTGCCGTCACCCTCACCCTCACCCTCACCCTCACCCTCACCCTCACCCTCACCCTCTGGATGATCAGCGCCTTCTGCCCTCGGCCCGGCCGCTGGCTGCGGTGGAAGTTGTTCTGCCGTGTCGCTTCACGATCGTCAAGCTCACCGGTCCTCGTGCTGATCACCTTCTGCGGGCCGACCAGCCGGCCAAGAAAGTCCGCGTCGGTGCCGCACTGCCGCTGCCGCCCTGACCCAGCCAGAGACTCGTACGCCGAAGCCCACGCAACACCGTCACCCCCATTCGTGTCGGACGCCGTTCGTGTCGAAGGCGCCGTCCTGCCCGTCCGGATGCCGACAGCTCTGTGCTCGCAGGCCGTGTCGGAATTACGCCGCATGGCGCCTTCCTTGTCTGCCATCACGCCGAAATGTCCGGGCAGAAGCATCATTCACGCGGCTTCGGCAATGCCTGTGTCTCCGACGTTCTACACACGGGAATCAAGGAGCCACCCAATGGGCCACAGAAGTGCCGGAGCCGCACACGCTGCTTTGACAGCGGTGGGAGCCCTACTGCTGACGGGCCTGCCCGTCGCGTTCGCCGCCGAGCCGTCAACACCTATGACCGCTGCCCCGGCCCCGGCCCCGGGAGCCGACAAACCGTCCGCCGCCTTGCTGAGCGCACTGCAGCGCGATCTCCACCTGACGCCCCGACAGGCGCGCGAGCGGCTGAGCAACGAGGCAGAGGCAGGTGCGCGCGCCGGCCACCTCCAGATCGCCCTGGGTAACAACTTCGCCGGCGCGTGGGTGCGCGGCGGGGAGTCCGAGGTTCTCACTGTGGCCACCACCGACGCGGCTGATGCCCCCGCCATCGAGTCCGCGGGTGCCGAGGCACAAGTAACGCAGTACAGCCTCGGCGAACTGCGGCTCGCCGCGGCGAAGCTGGACCAGGCGGCGGCCGGCACCAAGGGCCTCGACACTCCTGTGCGATACGTCGACATCCGCAGGAACCGGGTGGC
Organism: Streptomyces sp. NPDC127177; assembly: GCF_042672475.1. Lineage (NCBI taxonomy): Bacteria > Bacillati > Actinomycetota > Actinomycetes > Kitasatosporales > Streptomycetaceae > Streptomyces > Streptomyces sp. NPDC127177. Next base: position 525,675 of record NZ_JBHXUW010000001.1, on the reverse strand, counting down.
GGTCCAGGCTGCCAGGAGCAGTGCCGCGGAAGCCCTCATCGCGGCGGCCGGGGTGGACCGGGCCATCGTCGACATCAACCTCTCCCCGGAACGGCCCCGCGCCCTGTACGACATCGTCGGCGGCGACGCCTTCCACGTCGAGGCGGGACGCTGTTCCGTCGGTTTCTCTGTCACCAAGGGGGACGAACAGGGTTTCGCCACGGCCGGACACTGCGGAAAGCCGGGCACGGCTACGACCGGCTTCAACGAAGTGGCGCAGGGCACCTTTCAGGCGTCCACCTTCCCGGGCCAGGACACGGCCTGGGTGAAGACAGGGAAGGACTGGACAGCGACACCGCAGGTCAAGGGTGAGGGTGGCGAGAATGTTCAGGTGGCGGGCTCGACGCAGGCCCTCGTAGGCGCGGCCGTCTGCCGTTCCGGCTCCACCAGCGGCTGGCACTGCGGAGAGGTCGAGCAGCACGACACCTCGGTCACCTATCAGGAAGGCACCGTCGATGGGGTCACCCGGACCACGGTATGCGCCGAGCCCGGCGACTCCGGCGGCCCCTACATCTCGGGCAGTCAGGCCCAGGGTGTCACCTCGGGAGGCTCGGGGGACTGCACCGGCGGCGGCACCACGTTCTTCCAGCCAGTCAATCCGCTCTTGGAGAAATACGGCCTCGTCCTCATGACCGCCGCAGCCGAGAGCAGCGCCACGCCCGGCGCGGAGACCGACCAGGGTTCCTGGTCGCCCGGCCACGTCTACCGGGTGGGTGACGAGGTCACGTACGACGGAGTCACGTACCACTGCGTCCAGTCCCACCAGGCACAACAGGCCGGGCAGCCTGCGGCCGCACCGGCCCTCTGGGAACGTGCCTGACAACGTGGCGACAGGTCGTCGCCGTGGGACGGCGCCGTGGCCCCATGTTGCCTGCGCACCACGCGGACCGAGCCCGCCGCGCTCGACCAGGGGGTGACCCACGGCGGGGACAGCCACACCCTGCGCCTGACCGCCTTTCCCTGAGGACCATTCCTTGAGTGTGTGGCAGGCACCTCCGTGGCCCGACGTTGTTCACCGTGCCGACGACGCCTTCGCCCGCACCCACGATGACCCCGCCCGTCCCCCGGCGGAGCCCGTCCAACCATGAGCGCGTTCGTATACGGGCTCTGCTTTCCATGGTCGACGGCCATATCGGTGGTGCCGTCGTTTGGGCTGTGCAGCGGCGGAGGAGGTGGACGGTCGGAACGACTCCGTGGCGGAGTAACGAGATGCCTGCGCGGTCGGCCATCAGTTGTTTCCGCAGCTTGGCGTCGGTGATACGGCCTTCGTTGAGCCGGAGTTGTCTGGGTGGCGGTTCCGTGGGCGACGGCGTGCCGGTCACCTCGAAGGGCTCCGGCGAGGCCCGCGAACGGTGGGGTCCGGGGTGCTGTGCCGCGTGAACGCCCACAGCACCAGCCCCAGGCAGCTGAACGCTGCACCCAGTGCGCACACGGCGCCCCAGCCGGCCACCGTGTAGAGGGAGGTTGCCGCGATGGCGCCGGTTGCGCTGCCGATCGAGTAGAAGACCATGTATCCGCCGATCAGTCGGCTGCCCGCGTCGGGGTGCAGCGTGTAGATGAGGGTCTGGTTGGTGACGTGGACCGCCTGCACGGCGAGATCAAGAAGGATCACCCCGACGACCAGGGCCCACAGCGAGCTGCGGGTGAAGGCCAAGGGGAGCCACGAGGCGGCGAGCAGTGCCAGGGCGATGCCGGTGGTCCGCCGGGAGAGTCCGCGGTCGTTCAGGCGGCCCGCGGCGGTCGCGGCCAGGGCGCCGGCGACACCGATCAGTCCCAGCGCCCCGATCGCGCTGTGAGACAGGAAGTACGGGGACTCGCTGAGCGGCAACGCGATGCTGCTCCACAGGGTGCTGAAGGCGGCGAAGATCAGCAGGCCGAACAGGGCCCGGAGCCGGAGCAGTCGCTCCCGTGCGAACAGGGTGATCGTGGAGCGCAGAAGCTGTCCATAGCGCAGGGTCGCCGACGGAGCGTCGCTGTGGCGTGGCAGCACTCGGTACAGGACCAGGGAGAGCAGAGCGGTGAGCGACGCCGAAGCGAGGTAGACCGAGCGCCAGCCCGCGAGATCCGCCATGAGCCCGGAGGCGGTGCGGGCGAGCAGGATTCCGATGACCACGCCGCTCGTGACCAGACCCACGACCCGTCCGCGTCCGGCGGGAGGGGCCAGCGATGCGGCAAAGGCCACCAGCGTCTGCGTGACGACCGCGAGAAGCCCAGTCGCAGCCATGCCCGCGAGCAGAACCGCTGCGGTGCGGGCGGCGGCCACCACGGCCAGCGCCACCACCAGAAGCAGTAGTTGGGCAACGATGAGCCGTCTGCGGTCGGCCACGTCACCCAATGGGACGAGGAAGAAGAGTCCCAGCCCGTATCCGACATGCGTGAGGGTGACCACGCTGCCGACAAGCGCTGGACTCATCGCGAGATCGTGCCCCATGGTCACCAGGAGCGGCTGGGAAAAGTAGACGTTGGCCACCGCGGCCCCGCAGGCGACGGCGAACAGTATGACGACGCCACGCGGCGGGACGGGCGCGGTACCGTCCCCGCTTCGGGCCTCGGTTCGTCGTGTCACGGTCTCACCGTCGCCGGGCATCAGCACTCCTCAGCTCACCTGGTTTTATCTTGCTACCAATGGTGACGGTAACTTTATTGGTAGCATGTTGCAACCGTCACTAGAGAGAGGGACGCCATGGTGGCCAGGACGCGCTTCGACGACAGTGAATGCCCCGTCGCCCGGTCGGTGGACGCGATCGGCGACTGGTGGTCCCTGCTGATCGTGCGGGACGCTTTCGATGGAAGCCAGCGCTTCGGGGAGTTCCAGCGCAGCCTCGGCGTGGCAAAGAACATCCTCACCGCGCGTCTGCGCACCCTTGTCGCCGGCGGTGTCCTCGAGTCCGTCCCCGCCTCGGACGGCAGCGCCTACCGCGAGTACGTACTGACTCCGAAGGGGAAGGCGCTCTTCCCCGTCATCGTGGCACTGCGACAGTGGGGCGAACAGAACTTCTTCACCCCCGGCGAACCGCGCTCAGAGCTGGTCGACCGCCAACAGGGACGTCGCCTCCGCGGACTGGAAGTGTTGTCTGCGGACGGGCGACGACTGGACCCGGACGACACCATCGTCCACAAGGTCTCCAGCACGTGATCTGAGCCGGAGCCCTGGTGCCGACACGCCGTTCCGCCGCGACTTCGGGCCAGGTGGGCCGAACGGCGCGAGGTGTTACGGCGCGTGCTGTAAAGGCGTCCCGGGCCAGCGGCGAGTCGGCTCACACGGCGTCCCGGGCCGGCCGGGATTCGGTCCGGCATGTGCCGCTCCAGAGGACCGATGGCTCACACGTTCTCAACTGGTGCCCGATCGCCTGCGGTGCGGGGCCGGCGACCCTTGCCCCCGCGAGATCGAAGCGGGCGGCCATGTCGAGGCTAACCTCGCCGTACGGGCGCACATGGGACCGGGACAGCGGGCTCGGGCCGCGCCGGTTGGCGGGGGCGAAGAAGGCGAGCCCGCTCCGGCTCGTCCAGGACACCCAGGAGCAGCAGGGTGTCGCGCGGGCCGGGACCGACCGCCAGATTGTGAGGCAGAGTACGAACACCCCTGCCCGTCGCGCCGGTTCGGGGCGATCTCCCCGCATGTGCCGCAGGTGATCACGGAGTTCGGGCCACTGGAGGACTCCACGACGTTCAGACCCTCCTCGATCTCCCGCGGGAGATTCCGCAGCCGCAGGTACCGGTTCCGGGCAACGAACCCACGGCAGGCTGCACCACTTGGCGGCCGCCGACCACCCAGGCCTCCTCGCGTTTGAGCCGATTGCGCAGGGCCTGGAGCGGCACAACCTGAGGTCGCGCACCGCGCCGACGAGCGACGCCGGAGCTGCGTAGTGCGCCTGACCTGCGGCTACCAGCGCCCCGGCCTCGACCACCAGGCGGTTGGTGTGACGGGAGGCCGCAATTCACATAACACTCGTTATGTCTTCGGGTAGCATGACCGCATGACCCATGTAGACGCAAAGCAGAATGCCGAACCGGGGGCCGCGGACGAGGATCTCGTCCGGCACCTGGTCGACGAGATGTACGCGACCGTCTCCGGCCCGGCGGGGCCGCGCGACTGGTCGAGGGACCGTGAGGTGCTGCACCCCGAATGCCGCCTCATGCGGATGGCGCGAGACGAATCCGGCCGGTCGCGCCTGGAGGTACTGACCCTGGACGGTTTCATCGAGGCAGTCACGCCGTTGCTCGCCTCGACAGACCTGCACGAGATCGAAGTTGGCAGCGAGATCCGACTGTTCGGCGACATCGGTCACGTGTGGAGCTCCTACGTGGGCAAGCACTCCCCGGACGATGTCGAACCAGCGTTCCGCGGTGTCAATTCGATCCAGGTCTATCGCGACACCGGTGGCCGATGGTGGATACGCAGCATGCTCTGGGACAACGAGTACGCCTGACTAGGAGTACGCCTGTCTGGCCAACTGATCGTTTCAGGGTGACCTCAGCTGCGGGTCCCGCACTCGACGATCTTGGTCGGCGGGGTGTTCGAGTGCACGCCGATCTTGTTCCTGACGATCTGTGGGAGCGGGTGGCCGCGCTGCTGCCACCGGCTCCCGCCCGGCACTGCCCCCATCCCGGGCGGTTGCGTGTTCCCGACCGAGTGGCGCTTGCGGGCGTCGTGTAGGTGCTGCGGACTGGTGTCGCGTGGCGCGATGTCGCTGCGGAGACAGTGGCTGCTCCGGGGTTACGGGCTGGCGCCGGCTGAGTGACTGGACGGAGGCCGGCGTCCGTCCCCGCCTGTACGCCGGCCTGCTGGCCGAACTCCGTCTCGCTGACCTTATTGGAGCTGGGCAACTGCTCCGTGGACGGATCACACGTCCGGGCCCTCACAGGGGGATCACTGCATCCGCGTTGTCGCTGGACGGATACGAACTCCGAACAGGCAGAGTGCGGAGACAGAGCACGTCTGCGCGTGGGACGAGGCGACCGTCAAGCTCGTGACTTCCCGCCTCGACCAGCCGTTTCAAGGCGTACGCGAGGCCGCCAAGGCGTGCACAGATGGACGCCGCCGTGGCAAAGGTCGGAGCCACCCTGTGCGACGCCCGGGGCCTGTGACGTTGCGGCCAGGAAACACCCGCGGGCAGGGCGTCCCGCGCCCGTGGGAGGGGGTCACTGATCAGTGAGGAGCACCCAGGCCATCACCGACGTGAACACCGAAGAACTTCCGATAGAAGCGGTCCATTCGCGCGACCTCTGGATCGGCGGGCAGGTAGCGCACCGGGACCTCAGCACCCACCGGGAACTCCCGGCCCCCAGCGGTCCGGGAAACGAACATGTGCCGTCCGCCCTGTGCGTCATGGAACTCGATCACTTCGGAGACGTCGCGACCCTTGCTCGCGAGGTTCTGGTGGCTTCCGACCACCCTGCCCCGGACGCGTAGCCCTTTGCGCCTGAGGCGGCCCTGTGTCCACATCTCTCGCGCGCCCAGTACCAGCGCCAGCAGGCCCGCCACCAACCCTACGATCGGCACCGCTGCCTCGCCCCGCCGCACGGTGTGCGACTCTCCGGATGTCCACGGTCGTAGTAGTAGCCACGTCGGCCGGGCACAAACGGTTCTCGGAGAGCAGGGGGCGAGCGGTGAACTCCCCCGACGGGCAGCCTTCTTGGCCGGGCTCGGTACTGCGGGGTGGGCGCGGGGGCTGCCCCGGCGGCCGGTGTACCGACCTTCCCGCGGACGTCAACCCGCCCAAGGCCGGGAAGGTGTACAGCGCCCCCGCCTCACGGGCGGCCAGCCGTCCAAGTCCATCCGGGAATTGGGCCTTCACCTGGTTGCCACTGATGCTCATCACGCCACCATCGTCCACAGCAGGTGATCACCCTTCAGATGAGGCCCATGCAGTCCCGTAATGTCCACCGCGTGCCGCCGGGCGAGAAATCCGCGGGAATCCTCACCCGGCGGCTGGGATCAGGCAGATTCGACGGGAAGGCCGGCCTCAACCCAATCCTGGATGCCCTCGCGGTACTTGCGGACGTTGGTGTAGCCGAGCTTGGTGAGTCGGTCGGCGACCTGTCCGCTGTTGGGGCACGCCGCGTTGGAGCAGTAGGTGACGATCGCGGCGTCGCGGTCGGGGAGCACGGCGGGCGCCTGGGCCTCGACATCGGCCAGGACCAGCGCCACGGCTCCGGGCAGATGCTGCTGGGCGTAGTACTCGCCGCCGAGCGCGTCGACGACGGTCACAGTGCCGGCCTCGATCGCTTTCGCCAGATCGTCGCGGGTGATGAGAGCGGTCATGCCACTACCTCCTAAGAGAATCGGACTACAGTCCTGTTATGACTCACGACAGTAACGGACTGCGGTCCGGTTTGCCAGTCCCGCTGGAACTCCTGCGGACGCCGCCGCCCACGGAGCGTGCAGACGCGGCCCGCAACCGAGCCGCGGTGTTGGAAGCAGCCGCCCAGCTCTTCGCCGAACAGGGCGTCGACGCGGTCTCCATGGACCAAGTCGCCGCAGCCGCCGGCGTAGGCAAGGGCACCCTGTTCCGCCGCTTCGGCGACAAGTCGGGACTGGCCGCCGCACTGCTCGACGCCCGTGAGCGCGTTCTGCAGGAAGCCATCCTGTCCGGGCCTCCCCCACTCGGCCCCGGAGCCCCTGCGGACGAACGCCTGGCCGCATTCCTCAACGCCTACTTCGACTACCTGCTGGAGCATCTGGCGCTGGTCCGGATGTCGGAAACCGCCACGCCTGGAGCCCGGTACAGGATCGGGGCCTACCGCTTCTGGCACCGGCATGCGGCGATCCTGCTCGCCACTACACCCGACCCCGACTACACCGCCCACGCCCTGCTCTCCGGCCTGGCAGCCGATCACGTCACCGCACTCCTGCCGGAGCTCGGCGAGCAGCGGATCCGAACCGGCCTGCTCAATTCCGCCCGATCGGCGATGTGACAGCGACTGTCATTCCTCCCGACTGTTGATCCCGGCGCGACATCGCGCGGCAGGGCAGTGGTTGAACGACAAGGTCAGGGGCTGTCTCGTTGTCCATGGTGAAGATGCCGTGGATGCCGACTCCCCTGCTCCGTCGATCATCCCGGGCAGACGTGACACGGGGACTCGGCCCGTCTCCGACAAGTGACGTCACTTGTCACCAGGCTCACCGAAGCGGCAGTGCCGGCCATCGGTCCCCGGCCCTGCCCGGAGGTCGATCTCTGGGCCAATGCACCAGTGCGGCCATCCAGGCCTCGGCCGCGCCGGAGCGGAGCGCCCGCGCGGGGCCTCAGCCAACTGCGAAGTGCGCGTTGCCGAGCGCCAGGAACAACCCGAACACATCGACCACCGCAACACCCACCAGCAAGGAAAGAGACCACGTACGGCGGCCCCCCGGGGTGCGGATGAACTGCCGGCCGACCAGAGCCAGCAGAAGACCCTGAATCAGGAAGCATGGTTCGAACACCCACAGATCCCTGACAGCAGACACATGGTGGTCCTGCGCCAGCGCCGCCCCGCTCACCCCGGTCGCATCCGGAAAATCGACGGCATCGTGCACACCGGCCAGGTAGAGGGTCTTCGTCACGAAGCCGAAGACAGCATGAGACGCGCAGACCACAGCGCCGCACCAGAGAGGAGCGAGAACCGCCCAGGCCGGCACCCGCCTGGAGAATCGGTGGTCAAGTGCGAACACCCAGGCCGCACCGATCAGCATGATGCCGGACACAACCCAGTTGGCTTTCCTCACCGCATCGGCGTTCTGCAGTGCGGCCAGCGGCACCCCCCATGTTCCGCCGACCGCCCAGTACACATGGAGTCCCATATAGAGGAGAGTGAAGGCGACGGTCAGGTAGATATTCCGCGACCGCTTCCCTTCGTCGGCGTTTCCGACTGTCTGTCCCATGGGTTCTCTGTCCAGTGCCGTCACGGAGCGCTTCTTTCGTCATGAGTAGCGGTTCTCGCGGTCCGCTCAACGTCACGCGAAAATCAGCCCCTTGCGCAGGCGATCACGGGGGCTCACTCGTACTGCCAGGACCCCGGTCACCATCTCGAACGTCCGAGATGCCGACCATGCGCAAGATCACAAGGCCAGAACATCACGGAGCTGTCGACCACAGTAGGAAACGATCGCTGGCTGGCACCATTACATAAATGCACCATCTGCTGCCCGCAGAGTTCCGACATGCCCTTCTGCGGGAACTGCCTCGACTCGAACTGTGCAGTTTCAAACCGCCATGCGCCATCTCCAACCTGGCCACCCGGTCGCCTGCTCGGTTGCTCGGTTGCTCGGTTGCTCGGTTGCTCGCCGCGAGCGTTGTGCCGACTGTTCATGCACCTTCGGTGCCCAAGCGGCGACAGCCATGGCCTGCTGGAGGATGAGGACGAGGGCAGCCAGGGGCGATAGGCGCTCGAGCTTCTTCTCGCGCAACTGCCGAGCCAGCTGACCGCAGCGCACCCGCAGCCCTACGGCCCGATTAGGCTCGCCCGGGGCAACCTCGACGTCCACAGGCCGCCGAACTGCAGAAGAGTTCGCCGAGGCCCGCGGCCGGCTGACCGTCTGCCGCCGCGTGCACCCCGACCTCAACCGCGTCGAGGGGACCTGGTCCCTTCTGCGACGCGGGGTGCGCTCCGACGTCGCCTCAGTACCCTCGAACACCTCGTCCCGCGCATCCGGCGCGGCCTACGGCACCTCCAGTCACGCAGGGATCTCATGGACGGTCGCCTCATCCGAGACCGGTCCGACAGTCAGACCCGCTTGCGCAACCCGGCCACATCACAAGTTCAAGCTCAGTGCCGCAGGGCGGCCGCGAGCGCCTCGGCCAGGCTCATGGTCGGGCGGCCGATCAGGCGGCGCAAGTCGCCGGAGTCGGTGTACATCTCGCCGCGGTTCATACCGCGGTCAGCGTCAGCGAGGACCTCTGCCAGTTCGGCGGGTAGGCCCGCGGCGGCCAGTACCTGGGCGAATTCGGTCACCGGGAGGTCGGTGTAGGCAACCTGTTTTCCGGCCGCAGCGGAGATCGCGGCGGCGAGCTCAGTGAGGGTGAATGATTCGTCGCCGCCGAGTTCGTAGACGGCGCCGGTGTGGCCTTCGGCGGTGAGGACGACCGCTGCGGCCTCGGCGTAGTCGGCGCGGGACGCGCCGCTGATCCGCCCCTCGCCAGCGGCGCCGACGACTGCGCCGTTCTGCAGGATCTGCGGCAGTTGGCTGGTGTAGTTCTCCAGGTACCAGCCGTTGCGCAGTAGCACGTTGGGGATTCCGCGGTCCCGCAGATACTCCTCGGTCTCGCTGTGCGTAGCGCCGATGACGGTGGTGGCTGTGTCCGCGTGCGTCGTGCTCGTGTACGTCACTTGCGACACGCCTGCGGCCGCCGCCGCGTCGATCGCACGCCGGTGGTTGGCGACCCGCTCACCCACGGGGACCGAGGCCGAGATCAGCAGCAGCCTGTCCGCCCCCGCGAATGCCTCGACCAGACCGTCGGTGTCCGCGAAGTCGGCGCGGCGTACCGTGATGCCTCGGTCGGCCAGGTCCTTGATCCTGGAGATGTCCCGGCCTGTCGCGATGATGTCCGCGGCCGGGATCCCGCGCCGCAGCAGTGCCTCGATGGTGAGCCTGCCCAGCTGGCCGGTGGCTCCAGTGACGACGATCGGCATGATGGTCGTTCCTTCCTTCCGCGCGTGCATCGCACGCCTTGCCGCAGTCCGTCTGCGGTGGGATGGAACCCAGCATGACCTGGACACTCTCCATCAGGGAGTAGCCACTTCTTGGTAGGGTACTTACCCAATGGATAGCATTGAGGTGAGCCGCATGACCGCAGTCGAGAACGTGACCGGGCCCATACCGTCGTTCGATCCGTACGAGCGCGGCTGCCCTTCGCGGGACCTGCTGGACCAGATCGGCAGCAAGTGGGCGGTCCTGGTGCTGGGCGAGCTGGGCCGGAACGGTACCTCTCGGTTCGGCCGGCTCCGGCAGGCGCTGGCGGGCGTGAGCGAGAAGATGCTCACCCAGACGCTGCGCACCCTCGAACGCGACGGGCTGGTCAGTCGGACCGTCTACCCGGAGGTGCCGCCGCACGTGGAGTATGAGCTGACCGCGCTCGGCCAGACGCTGCGGGAACCCCTGAAGGCGCTCACGGAGTGGTCCGTGCTGCACATCGAAGAAGTCATCACCGCCCGCGAAGAGTACGACGACCGTCCTGAGCGCCCCCGGTAATCGGCGGCGGCCGGCGGTCTGCCCCAAGGCACCCCGACCGTCGCGGGCCGGTCCGGCCGGCACCGCCGACGACCCGGCGGCCCTCCTCGGCGACAAGGGCTGCGACTCCAACGCAATCCACGACGCCTTCGTGTCGCCTTCGTCTCGCCTTGCGGCCTCATCTGCTACCGACGCCTCAAGCTGGTCAACTCCTTATCGTGTCCCAAGCGAGGACGGGCAGCCTGCTCAGGCATGTCGGGCGGTGGGCCCACCGCTCAGACCTCACGGCGCGCCCTCGCCGCTGTCCATAGTCCGAGCGTCGCGGGCGGCATGCGGCCAGCGGCCAGCGGCCAGCGGCCAGCGGCCAGCGGCCGAGCATCACCGACGCGACACCTCAGATGGCAGTTCCTTTTGCGATCTCTAACGCCAGGGATCGAAAGCGTGCTTCCCATGAGTCAGCCCCCCTTCGAGTTGCCGGAGCACCGCGGCACCCTCGGCCAGAGCGTGGACTTGAGGGGTACCGGGCGGATACACACCTTGGGTAATAAGCTCCTCGATCTCGACGAGCAATGATCGATACAGGGGTGGTGCTGCCGCTGCGAGTGCGCCGATGTGCAGGCCCTTGATTTGAGCCCGGTAGTTGAAGACCAGGTCGTGCGTCGTGAGGCCGGCCTCGCCGGAAGCCGCACCGAAGACGACGACGCGTCCGGTGAAGGGCCTGGCAACCGACAGGCTGGCTTCGAAGGTGTCCCGTCCCACCGACTCCAGGACCACATCGACCCCGCCCGTCAGCCCCATGATCGCCGCAGACAGGTCGGGACGCCGACCATCCAGTACGACCTCGGCGCCGAGCGCCATGACAATGTCGTGCTTGGCGGGCGACGCCGTCGCGATCACTCGCGCTCCATAGTGACGAGCCAGACGGACGGCAGCCTGCCCCACACCCCCGGCCGCGGCATGGACAAGCACCACCTCACCGGTCTTGATCTCACCCAGCGGCTTGAGTGCCGCCAAGGCAGTTGCCCAGTTCAGCACCAGGCCGAGAGCCTCCGAGTCGCTCCATCCGGTGGGGACCGAGAGAGCTTCTGCCGCCGACATCGTCATGTACTGGGCGAAGGCCCCCGGGCCGGCGCCGACGACATGGGTGCCGACGGCCAGTGGGCACTCCACGTCCGGGCCCACCTGCACTATCTCTCCGGCGGCTTCGAACCCGGCCACATAGGGTGCTTGCGGCCCACCGCCGTAGGTTCCGCGCGTCTGCATCACGTCCGCGAAATTGACGCCGGCGGCGCCCACACGGATCAAGTACTCGCCGGGCCCCGGCTTTGGAAGAACATGGCCGGCCGTCAGCAACAAGTCCTTCGGTCCCTGATGCGAGTGCTGGACCAGTGCCCGCATCGTCGGCTCAGCAGTCTGCTGCTCATCGATCTTCATGCACCGAACGTAGAACCTTCGCACTTACGTCAAGGTCAAGCCAGGTGTTCACAGGTCCGGCAGAGCCGGATCCCGGGTCCCGGGTCTCCCTCAGGTAGGCGTCAAGAGCCGCACGCTGGTCACTGAGAACCGCGATGCGTGCTGCGAGTCGGTCGCGGAAGGCCTGCACCTCGAGGAGAAACTCCTCACACGCCATGCCCATATCGGGCTCAGACGCGCCCGTGAGGTGGGGCAGACCTTCTCTGATCAACCGGACGGGCAGCCCAGCCTCGAGCATCGAGCGAATGATACGCACCCGGTCGATCGTCGACTGGCAGTAGTCACGGAACCCGTTGCTGTGACGACCGGGAACGATCAGGCCTTCTTCTTCGTAGTGTCGCAGCGATCTCGCACTCACGCCGCTGGCCTTGGAGGCCTCGCCGATCCTCATACCGCAGAGCAACACCCAGGAGCACTGCGGTGTTCCAACACCCCTGGTCCCCAAGGCACATAGCCGTGTGCAGATCGCCGGGCCGATGATCCTTCGGTGGAAGGAGCGGCTCCGGGGTGGGTGGACACAGGACACCCCTGCGCCATTCCGTGCGCAGGGGAAGACTCTGCGCGAATCAGCGCCGAATCGGCGGATGTGAGATGGCCTGCGGTTCGGTCCGCGCCGCCCCGGCGTCGTACTCCGCAACCGGCGAGCGCGGGGCAGCCTGCTGCTGCTGACCGATCCGAGGGGGAAACTTCGACACCATTCATTTGACGGCGGCGCTTCGCGCGCTGCACACCCGCCGCGGACGAACCGGCAGACAGCCGCAGTTGGCCGGTCCCGGAAGAGTCGCCCCTCACGCGGGGGGCTCGACGGCGTTTTCGGGCCGGTGCGGTGCAGCCAGTGCGACCAGGTGGCGGTCGAGGAGCTCGATCTGGCGGGGAGGCGGAAACGCCGCTGGATCGAACAAGGCTTGCACCGTCAGCCCCAGGACGAAGGACTGCACGCCGGCCGCGATCCCAGCCGGATCACCAGGGAGGAGCTCACCGAGTTCCTGGGCCGCGGCCACCCGATCACGAAGTGCGTCACGGCTGCGGGCGTACTTGCCGGCGTAGGCGAGCGCCAGCTCCGGGTCGGACAGGACGTGGTCCCAGGAGGAGACCCAAATCAGGTTGCTGCGGATGGTCTCGTCGCCCAGCGGAAGCATGTCCAGTAGTGCAGCCCGCAGAGCCTCGGCCCCGTCGCCCGCAGGGCGCCGGGGTCGGGACACGGTCCGCTCTTCGAGTAGATCCAGAGCGTAGGTGACGAGTGCGCGCTTGGTAGGGAAGTAATGCGTCAACAGACCGGTGGTGGCCTGCAGTTGGTCGGCGACAGCGCGCAGCGTGAGACCGCCGAAACCGCGGGCGGTCATCACCCGCCATACCGCCTCGGAAACGTCGCGTCGGCGCGCCTCATGATCTCCCTTGGTGCGTGGCATGCTCCCACGGTATATTGTCGTAACACCTGTTATGCAAATGGAAGGTCGCCATGTTGTCCCTACCGTTGCGCGAGGGCGCTCGCCTGGGAGCGCTTGAGCTGTGGCACGCGGAAGAGTTCGCCGAGCACATGGACCGGGCTCGCGAGCACATCCGGCCATGGGTCGGGGCCGGGTTCGTGACCCACGATGTGGATGGCGCGCGGGCCACACTGAAGCGGTATGGCGAATGGCAGGCGGCTGACGGTGCCCGCTTGTACGGCATTTGGCGCGATGACGTACTGATTGGCGGCGTGATGTATGTCAGCTTCAACGTTGCTCTCGGCTCGTGCGAGATCGGCTGCTGGCTGGAGCCCTCCGGGGAAGGCCACGGCCTCGTCACGTTGGCCAGCGACGCTCTGCTGAACTGGGCCTTCACCTCGCGTGGGCTGCACCGGGCCGAATGGCACTGCCGTGCGGACAACGAGCGCAGTTCGGCAGTGGCCGAGCGGCTCGGCATGACGTTGGAGGGGGTGCGACGCGAGGCATGGCCGTACGGGGGCAGGTATCACGACAAACAGCTCTGGGCGGTTCTGGCATCGGAGTGGAAGAGCGTGAACGGATGACCGTCGGGGCCCCGGCCATCACCGCTGCGACGCCACAGGCCCGGTAGCAACCGCCACAGGCCGGTAGCAACAAGGAGAGGGCACCGTGCTTACTCTCAACCGTCTCATCGAGACAAGACCGGATCTGCGACTGCGCTGGATTCACCCCGCGCAGGCAAGCGCATACGGTGAGATCCGGGTCGCTGAGGTCACCGCTCTCGTTCCCGCCGAACAAACCGGGCATGACATCAAATCGCACCATCTCCCGGCAACCGGCGGCGGCCTTGCCCTGGTGGCATGGGGGCATTCACAGAGGGCGCGCGACGTCAGGGCACTCTGCGAGCTCATCACAGATCTGAGCCTGCGCAACGCTGCTGGGCTGGTTCTACGAACGCCCGCAAACTCCGTCGCCAAAACTCCCCAGGCGCAGGATCAGGCCCAGGCCCAGGCCCAGGCCCAGGCCAGAGCGGACGAGCTGAAGTTCCCGCTCCTGACGACAGGCGCAGACTCCGAGTGGGTCGGCGTCAACCACTTCATCCAGCAGCAGCGAGCCGTCCTCGCGGAGCGTCATGTCGAGCAACTTGAGAACCTGCTGAACCGGATACCGGCCCGTGTCAACCATTCCCGCACGGCAACGGACATCGTCACGTGGCTGTCCTCCGCTCTGCACGCGGATGTGGCTCTCGGATCAAGCGAGCGGGGCATCCTTGCTGCCGACCCTGGCGGCCGCACGAACCTTGCCCGTCATCTGGCCACCTCGGCAGGGGCCAGCGGTTCCGCGCCTGCCGAACACACACACGCGGTCAGAGTTTTCGGCGGGGGCGACACCCTCGTACTCGGCGTTGCGTCGCACCGTGCTCTTACCGGCACCGAGGTCCGGTTGGTTCGACACGCCGCGAAGCTCCTCGGATTCTCCGAACAGGCACGGAGCGAGCACCAGGCGGTGATCCTGGGACCGCGCTGTGTGAACCAGGCTGCGACACAGTTGCTGATCGGCTTGGAAACGGCGAAGGCACAGATCATCACCCACACCCTCGCCCCTTCCCTCGCGGACACGGAGAAAGCACGTGTTCGCATCGTCGACACCGGCGGACATGACCGAGAAGCGACCTTGCGATGGTGCGAAGACGAACTTGAAGATCGCGCTCTCGTTTCACCCTGCCCAGAAAATGCGACTCAGATCGTTGTCGTCACTTCCGCGCGACATGATCCGAGCGTGGGGGCCGACCTTCAGGCGCTTGTCGGGGGGCGTGGATGGATCGTCATGGGCGTAAGCCGCTTTTATGACGTTGAAGCAATCGGCCCCGCCCATGCCGAAGCCGCCAAGGCACTCCGGAACGCGTCTCGCCTCCCCGGCCGGATCAGTACTGGTGTGCACCCGAAGCTGGCCCCGCTTCTTCCACGCCTGTCAGCGCATGCCTGGGCCACGAACCTGTTGGAGCCTGTGTTGAGGCAACCCAAGCACCGTCAAATCCTCGACACCGTTCGTATCGGGTGCTCCTTCAAAGCTGCGGAAGCCTCCCGGGCACTAGGTATTCACCGAAACACCTTGCGTCAGAGGCTGGCGCGGGCGAATAGCGTGCTCGGGCTGGATCTCCATACCGGGAACGACCGGATTCTCGTTCTGCTGGCCCTGGACATCCTGTCCTTGCCGACCCCGCAGGCTGCCGCTCCAGTGCCCGTACCCAGCCTCGATGACCTGCTGGCTTACGAGATCGAGGCAGTCCGGTCCTGGGCCGAGAGTCGATTGAGTCCCTTGCTCTCCGACCAGAGAGATCTCGAAAACACCCTGTGCGTGTGGTTGGAAAACGATCTGTCGGTGAAGCGGACATCCAAGGCGCTGGGAGTCTCGGAAGTAACGGTTCGCCATCACATCAACGATGTCATAGTCCGCCTCAAGATCGATGTCGAGAAGGACCCGACCAACTTCTACGACACCAGCATGGTGACGATCGCGGACGTAGGAATTGCGACCCATGTCCTGCTGGGCCGTCCACAACTGCGCCAGCCTGAAACCCACTCGGCCCGGAATACGTTCAAGCTTCCTGCCGATTGCAACGTAAATGTGAGAATGCATTCGATGCCGAGGGCGAACACCGCTGCTTTCTGACGGGGGACGCCCCCTCGGAGGACGCCCTCTCGCCAACTGTCATCAACGGCGAGGCACGTGACTATGGTCTCTTCGCGTCCGAGTCTCGCCGTACCAGCTTCGTTCGCCCCTTCGGCCGGGCATTTCCTGGACCGCGTCCCCCACATCTTTCGTCGGCCATCCGGACGACGAGGCACCGCCGGGCCGTCCTGACGCGACCGGGACGCTCCTGTCCAGCGGCAGGAGTCGCTGGACAGGAGCCGACAAGTTCGCCTCGCCGGCCGCCCTCGGGGTCGTGCTGGACGGTTTCCTGGCGACGCCGAACAGCCTCCTGGGGCACTACGCCCGGGCCCGAGGCATTCACTGCCCGGGTCAGCGGCATCACAACAGCGCGCGTGTAGGCGCTGGCTCCCTGGGCTGCGGCTGCTCCCCCGCAGGCCAAGTGGAGGCCAAGGCGGCGCGGCGGGGCTGGCGGTGTGTTCCTTGCTCGGATTCCGCGATTCCTCTGACGGAGTTGATCCGGCAATGGGGGCGGCCGGCGCACGTTCTCTCCGGCGTGGGCAGAGCGGGTTGCTGTCGTGCCCGCAATGTACGTGGCCGGGGCTTCAGCGGACCGGTCGGCCGGAGACGGTCAGTGGGCGAAGCCCCAGTCGAGCATCTTCGCGGCGTCGGCGAAGACCTCTTGGTCGGCGCCGACGATCGCACCGACCAGGGTGCGGTTGTCCCGTTTGGCGGCGAAGACGAGCGAGTAGCCGGCCTCGGCACCGCTGCCGGTCTTGACGCCGAGGGCGCCGTCATAGGTGCTCAGCAGGTCGTTGGTGGTGTTCCAGGTGTAGTACCGGGTCCGGCCGTTGGCCGCCGGGGCCTCCGTCTCGAACTGCTGGAGCTTCACGATGTCGGCGAAGACCGGCTTCAGCATCGCGCGTTGGCCGAGCTTGGCGAGGTCGCGCGCGGTGCTGCGGTTGTCGCCGTGCGAGATACCGTCGAAGGAGTCGAAGTGCGTGCCGGTGAGGCTCAACTGCTGCGCCTGTACGTTCATCTGGTTCTCGAAGTCGGCGAGCCGCGCCTCCTGCGTATCCCCGACACCGAAGCTGTCGGCGAGTGCCATCGCGGCGTCACCGCCGGAAGGGATAAGCATGGCGTGCAGTAGCTGGCGGGCAGTCAGCTTGTCGCCCGTCTGGAGGTCGGCGGTGCTTGCCCCGTTCTCGGTGACGTAGTCCCGGTACTCCTGCTTCACCGTGATCTGCCGGTCCAGCCACTCCGGATGCTGGAGCACCACGAGCGCCGTCATGATCTTGGTGGTGCTGGCCATCGAGACGCTGTCGTCGGCCTTGGTCCCCGCCCACATCGCCCGCTCCTGACTGCCGTCGCGGGCGTCGAGCAGGAAGACGTTGTCGGTGGCGACGTCGGGCGCGGCCTGGTCTCTGGTGGTGGGTGCGCCGTCGCTCCGGTCGTCCGCGGAATGCGTGACGGTGGAGGTCGCCGCTTCGGCGAGGCCTCCTGCCGTGATCGGCAGGACGGCGCCGACCAGTGCGACGGTCGCGAGGCGGGCCCCGGTGCGGTGGATGCGGTTGGGACGGGCGTGCGAGCCCATGGGCCTGCCCCTCTCCCGGCGCGGAGCGCCGGCTCGTTACGAAGATCGGTGTGCAACGAACCTACTTGCGCACGAACAGCCGTTGTCAAGATCGACATGTCATAGCCGGGTAACAGGAATCACGGCCAGGGAGATGTCGTGCAGAAGCCTTGCGGGAACTATGAACCCGGTCATGCACTGTGGTCCGACGACCTCAACGCGTCACGGGCGGCGATTGCGCCACACCGCCCCGATTCGGAACCGGGCGGCTGGGGAACCGGGCGGACCGGTGGGCCGTGAGCGAGGTCAGCAACCAGTCCACTGGCTACTGCCCCGACATCGGCTCCTGGTCGGAAGTCGCTCGCGCTCTGGACGACGTGGGGCTCGAACGACCTTCCGGCTTCACCCACGAAGTGGTGTTCCGGCGATGTCCGGACTGCCAGGAGCTCAACATCGCGCGTGAGGGCGAGTTCGTCTGTGTCTTCTGCGGCAACGATCTGCCGGAGACGTGGAACGTGGATCCCACCGTGTGATGGCCGAGGTTCACAGCCACTCGTTGATGGCCGCGACGAGGCCGGTCGCCTCGTCGCGGACGGTCTGGCGATTGCGTACCTGGCCGGCCTTGCCAGGGATGGTGCAGGGGTCCCGCGACGGCGCAGGTGGGCGCGGTTCTTGCGGGAGGTGTACGCCTCGCCGGCCCGTGGTCGATCAGGCCGGCGGCGCGGCCGGCCCGGCCGGATGCGGGGCACGCGGACCTTTGCCAGCACTGGTTCGAACTGCGGCGAATCGCCGCGCTGCCCGGCCGTGCGGTTCCCTGCAGATCGACCCTGCTTGCGGGCCCCGGCCGCATGCAGGTGGGCGCGGCACCACCGTGAAGTCGACGCTCAGCTCCCATCCGAACGCGCCCTTCGCACCGGCCAGGGGCTGGAGCCGGCTGAGGATCCGGTGCCCAGGTGCCGTTCCGCTGCCACCGGCGAAACAGGTCATAGGCCCGGCCCCACGGCCCGTACTCGACCGGAACGTCCTCCAACTGAGCACCCGTCCGGAACCGTGGGCCGTCGATCAACTGCCGACGGGACCGGACCGGCGGCCGCCCGGCCTTCGCGCCCTTCGGGGGCAACACCTCCAGCATTGCCCACTATTCGTCCGTGAGATCTCCCCGGCCCATGAACCGTGATCATTCACCCCCCCCAAGATCCACTTTCGATACACGGCGTAGTGAGCCAGCGGGCCGTTGACCATCCACGTCCGGGTTCAAGTCCGGGCATCGGAACTCCGCCCGTCGTACCGGGCGGCCGGGTCGCATGCGCGGGTGGTCGGAGAAGGGCCCGCGGAAGTGATGCGTACCGGTTCGGATCCGGTTGCGCTCTCAGGAATCCGTCCGCTGCAGAGTCATCTCGGGGAACATCACCCCGGTGAGCTCCTCGGAGACGGTCCACAGGCGCCGTTGGACCGCCTCGTCGTGCGAGGCGGGGCTGGAGGTGACCAGCTTCGGATACCCCCGGATCTCCCCCCGGTTGCCGGGACCGTAGTACTGGCCGCCGACAACCGCCGGATCGATGGCGGCGCGCAGGGTGGGCAGGGCGCCCATCTCGGCCTTCTGCGTGAGCAGTGGCGCGAGCCAGGTGACGGGCAGCCGAAGTGCGGTGGGTGTGTTGCGGATGAGTTCGGTGTTGGATACGCCGGGATGAGCGGCCACCGCGACCGTAGTGCCGTGAGCCGCGAGCCGGCGCTGCAGTTCGTAGGTGAACATCAGGTTGGCGAGTTTCGCCTGACCATAGGCGGCGGCGCGGCCGTACGAGCGCTCCCACTGCAGATCGTCGAAGTGGATGGCGGCCCGGATGCGGTGGCCGATGCTGCTGACCGTGACCACGCGGGAGCCAGGGACGGGCAGGAGCCGGTCCAGCAGCAGGCCGGTCAAGGCGAAGTGGCCGAGGTGGTTGGTGCCGAACTGCAGCTCGAAGCCGTCGGCCGTCGTCTGCTTCGGGGTGTACATCACGCCCGCGTTGTTGATCAGAAGGTCGATGCGCGGGTGAGCGGCGCGCAGGTCGGCTGCCGCGGACCGGATCGAGTCCAGGGAGGTCAGGTCGAGTGCCTGGACGGTGACGTCGCCGGTGATGCGGGCGGCTGCCAGCCTGCCCTTGTCGATGTTGCGGACAGCCAGCACCACCGTCGCCCCGTGCTCGGCGAGTATCCGGGCGGTCTCGAAGCCCAGCCCGGTGTTGGCGCCGGTCACGATCGCCACCCGGCCGTGCTGGTCGGGGATGTGTTGCTCGGTCCAGTTGCCACTCATGACGCACTCCTAAAACACCATCGGTCTGTTAATGCCCAACCTAAGAGACCGTCGGTCTCCTGTCAAGGAACCGACGGTCTTTAAACTGGATTCGGTCTGTGAGCTGGGGTTAGGGTGAGGGCGTGACATTTCAGCGGGCGCGCAGCGAGGAGCAGCGGGAGATCCGCCGCCGGGCGATCCTGGACACGGCGGCGTCGATGCTCGATGAGATGCCCGTGGCCGATATCAGCCTCAACGAGCTCAGCCGGCGGGTGGGCCTGGCGAAGTCGAACGTCCTGCGGTATTTCGAGTCACGTGAGGCCGTACTGCTCGAACTGCTGGACTCTTTCCTGGAGAGCTGGCTCGCCGAGCTGACGGACGAGCTGGCCGCGGGAATCGAGGCGCACGCGGCACCGAAGGTGCGGGCAGGCCAACTGGCCGAGATCCTCAGCCGGTCACTGGCGGACCGGGTGGTGCTGTGCGACCTGTTCGGCGCGCAGGGCGGTGTCCTCGAGCACAACGTCTCCGTCGAGGTGGTCAAGCGACACAAGCGCTCCTCCCTCGCGCGGCTCGCGGACATGGTCGAACTCGTCCGTCGCCATGTGCCCGAACTCGGCGAAGGCACCCAACTGTTCTGCCTGATGAGCCTGGTCTCGGCGGGTGCCCTGTCGGCCTACGTCCCACCGCCACCCAGCCTCCTTGCCGCCTACGCGGACGAGCCCGCCCTGGGCGTACTCCATCTGGAGCTGCGTGATGCTCTGCGGGCCGCCTTCACCTCGGCGCTTCTGGGCGTACTGCCGCGCGCCTGAACCAGTCCGTCCACTGCGACGCGTATGAGACGCATACGTACGTCCCGAAGACCGGGCAGCCTGAGCTGTAGCCCCGCCTGAGCCGTGGCCCGCCGGATCATGCCGATTTATCTCCCGCAAGGCCGCCGCGCCCGACCGTAAAAGAACCGGCATGTCGTTCCCCGGCGGAACCGAGGGTCGGCGGTCGTCGGCCTGCCGCCGGCCTCGGCGCGGCCGGGAGCTGCTGCGCCGCACATGAGACAGGCGTGTGCACATGGGAAATGATTCGCGTCCTCGCTATGCGTCTCCGGCTTCGGGGGCCAGGGGCACAGGCGGCCGCTCGATGGTGAACGCGCGGGTGACCGGATTGACCCGGGCCGGCAGCACCGTCCCCTGCGTGGCGCTGCCGAACCGGTACTCGGGGACTTCGTTGCCGCACTCGAAGGGTTCGAAACCGGGGCCGCTGATACGCATCAGGAGCCGGACTTGATGGTAATCGTCATTGGTCGGCCGGGCGGATGCGACCGACAGGACCAGGGCGCTCGCATCGACGCCGTGAGCGGCGAGCTGGATCGTGGCCCGCCGTTCCGCACGGGCGAAGAGGATGGTGGACAACCCGACGCAAGCGATGAACGCCGCGGCCAGAGCGAGGCCGGCGCCGGCCCACGCCCACCCATAGCCGGTATCGTCGAGGTCGGCGACAGTGCGTACGGTGACATAGACGAAAGCCCCTCCCCCGCCCAGGAACAAACCCGCGCCCACGACGCACGCGATCGTCGTGATCACAGGGCCCTTGGGGTCCAGCAGGACGGGTTCGTGGGCGCGGGCGATGGCCATCGTCGCACCCTAGCCGAGCAGCAACCCCGTGCCTGCCGAGAAGGCGAAGGCAGCGGCTACGAGCACAGCGAACGGTTCGCATCAGGAGACGGCCCGAGACCGGGTGTCCCTCACCGCGACCTCGCCTACACGCTGACGGTGGGAGCGCCTCCGGTGCCTCTCCCCCGGCTGAGCACGTACTCGACCAACCGGGCCTGCTACCCCTCGTCGCACCTCGGTCGTGACTGAACGCTGGGTCCGTCCGATGAGCACAGTCATGGTCATAGACATGGGCACGGGCATGGGCATAGGCATAGGCATGGGCATGGGCATGGGCATGGGCATGGGCATCGTGCACCGTAGGGCTTGAATCACTCCAGAAAATCAGCGTTACGTCAGCTTGATAATCCATGATGATCTACTGCATGGAGTGACCATGCGCCTGGGCGGTCCGGATGAGGGCTTCCGGTGGCGAGCGAGTGAGGCTGCGATGAGTGAAGTGACCAAGCCCGAGATCGACCTTCCGGAGGGTGACGCTCCCACCGAGCTGACCATCCGCGACCTGGTCGTCGGGGACGGGCTCGAGGCGAAGCCGGGCAGGGTTGTCCAGGTCCACTACGTCGGGGTCACCTTCGAGTCCGGAAGGGAATTCGACGCCTCCTGGGACCGGGGCCGGACGTTCAAGTTCGCCGTGGGAGGAGGCAAGGTCATCAAGGGCTGGGACCGCGGGATCCGGGGGATGAAGGTCGGCGGCCGGCGCGAGATCATCGTTCCTCCACGCCTCGGCTACGGCAACCAGTCACCCTCGCGGTTGATCCCGGCGGGCTCGACACTCGTCTTCGTGGTCGACCTGCTCTCCGTCGCGGTCTGAGGCCTTCCGCTGCCCGCCCTCGCCGCCCGGAACCGAGGTCGGGCAGTCGCCGGCATCCGGCCCTAGGTCCACGGGACCCGGGAACGCCGCTGGTCCAGGTACCTGATTACCGGCGTGGCGGTCGCACCGTGCAGGAGCACCGAGGCGAGGATCGTGAACGCCGCGACTGCCCACAACTCGTCGGCGTACCGGGCGAAGGGCCCTTCCCCGAGTGCGTACGCGAGATAGAAGAGCGATCCGATCCCTCGGATGCCGAACAGGGCCGTGACCGCTCGCTCGCGCCGCCCGGACGGAAACCCCAGCTGGGCGGCGGCACCCGCGAGCGGACGGATCACGATGATGAGGGCGATCCCCAGAAGTACGTCTCGCGGGCCGAGAACCGACAGTCCGTCGGCGACCAGGTAGCCGCCCAGGAGGAAGAGCAGCACAGCGGTCAGCAGACGCTCGATCTGTTCACTGAAGCCGTGCAGCACTTGGTGGTATCCGTGGTTGCGTTCGGCGGCGCGGATGGTGCATGCCGCGACGAACACCGCGAGGAACCCGTATCCGTGTACCAACTCGGTGATCCCGTAGGCGGTGAAGGTGGCGCCGAGCGCGGTGAACCCTTCCATCTGGTGCGAGAGGCGAACATGGGAGGAGCGGAAGAACAGCCAGCCGAGGAGGCGGCCGACGGCGACTCCCGCGATCAGCCCGATGGCTGCTCGCAGCAGTACGTCGGCCACCAGCCAGTGGCCGATCCAGTCCGCGGACCAGCCGTCACCGGCCGCGGTCGCCAGCGCTATGGCGGCGAGTACGAACGGCAGCGCCAGGCCGTCGTTGAGGCCCGCCTCGGACGTCAGCGTGAAGCGCACCTCCTCCTCGTCCTCCTCGTCCTCTCCGCTCGTGGGCTCCCCGACCCGCACT
Source organism: Streptomyces sp. NPDC127177 (assembly GCF_042672475.1). Lineage (NCBI taxonomy): Bacteria > Bacillati > Actinomycetota > Actinomycetes > Kitasatosporales > Streptomycetaceae > Streptomyces > Streptomyces sp. NPDC127177. The sequence continues at coordinate 502,714 of NZ_JBHXUW010000001.1, read as the reverse complement.
TCCGCGGCCAGGACCGGATCGGTAGGCGACAGTGCCGCAGCCAGCAGCAGGGCCACCGCCGGAGGCCAGTCCATGAGCCACCAGCCCAGCACCCCCATGGCTGCGATGGTGAGCGGAAGGGCAACCCCCAGGAAGCGCCAGGCTCCTGCCCACGCGCGCCATCCGAACGGCCTGTCGATCGCCAGCCCGGCGCCCATCAGCGACACGATCACGCAGACCTCCGTCACATGCTCGACCCATACCCGGTCACGTACCGGGTCCACGACGGGCACGTCGAGCGGCAGCAGGGCGATCGCCGCGCCCGCGGCGAGGAACACCATGGGCAGTGAGAAGGGACGCCGATGGACCACCGGTGGGAGGACGGCAGCCAAGAGGATGCCTATGCCTGCTGCCATGTATATGCCGTGCGCCAACGTCATCCGGTCCCAGGCCTTCTGTCGTTTCTGGCCGCAAGCGGACGAGTGGAACAGTCGCGGTGACTGAGATTGCGGCGGGAGGAATACCCGAATACCCCGCTGCTCGGCGCCCACGCCCGCTTCACAGGACGCGCTCCTCCCCCACGTCCTCCGGCCCCCGCACCGGGTGTCGACCTCCGGCACCGACGCCTCGGAAGCCGAGGGCTTGCGGGCGGACGGTACGGGGGCGTAGGCGAGGCGGACTGGACGGCGGCCGTCGGCGGGCGCCGCAGCACGGCCCGGTCGTAGGACGCCCGGCGTGTGGTCCGTCCCCGGCGCCGCAGGCCTGCCCGTCGCCCTGGAGACCGCCACCCGCGACCTCGACCAACTCGGCGTGTCCGACGGCACGTCCCTGTTCATCAACGGCGCTTCCGGAGGCATCGGCAGCACCGCAGTCCAGCTGGCCGTCGCTCGCGGCGCCCGCGTCATCGGCGCGGCCGGTGCCGCCAACCAGAACTACCTGCGCCTGCTCGGCGCGGAGCCCATCGCCTACGGCGACGGAATGACCGAGCGGGTGCGCACCCTCGCCCCCCACGGCGTGGACGCCGCACTGGACGTGGCCGGAAACGGCGTCCTGGCCGAGCTGATCGACCTCACCCCCGGAGCCGCCGATGTCATCACCCTCGCCGACTTCCGAGGCGCCGAGGACCACGGCGTGCACTTCAATAACGGATTCCGGGACGGGAACGCCTTCCACGCGCTTCAGACGATCGGCGACCTGATCGAGACGGGCCGGTTCTGGCTCCCTGTCGACAAGACGTTCCCTCTCGCCGACATCGCCGAAGCCCACCGGATCAGTGAACAAGGGCGAGTCCGCGGCAGGCTGGTCCTCGTCGTCAACTGACGTCGTCAACTGACAGCCGAGTTACCGAAGGACCGGTTCCGGTCAGGTCAGGGGTGCCTGCCCGGATCGTCGCCTGCGGCGCCCGTCTGCGCGGCGAGGATGACGGCGTCGGTTCGGGCTGCGGACGCGTTGGCCTCCGCCCCCGGGGGGGCCGGGTTGTCGCCGACGAAGCCGGTGGCCCCGACGGCCGCCATGCTCTCGGCATCGCTTTCCTGTGACGCTCAGCCGGGCAGCGAGCAGCACTCACCGGCGCCGACGAACAGCGATGGCGGTTCACCCATCGGATGGCGGGCGGGAGCGGCGGGCCTGGTAAGCCTCCCAGTCGGCACGTCCTCCGATGCCCAGGACGTCAACGGAGGACGTCAGCATGTTGCTGGGGCCGCGCAGTTCGCGGCGGGTGGTACGGGCTACGAGTGCGGGGAAGAGGGGGCGCAGGGGCTGGCACCAGCGGAGCCACGGTGGGGCGTAGATCTGCGGGGTGCGGTGGGTGATGCCCTGGGTGAGCCATCGGGCGACCTGCTCGGGAGTGTGCACGTGGCGGGCGAAACCGGGCTGGTTGCGTCTCAGGGCTTCAAGGACGGGGTGGTCGTTGATGCCGGTGAGCATGTCGGTTCCGGTCCAGTGCACATAGGCGATGCCGACCTGGACTCCTTCGGGCTGAACCTCGCCACGTAGTGAGAGTGCGAACGATTCCGCTCCGGCTTTGGAGGCGCAGTAGGCGCTCATCATGGGCGCGGCGCCGAACGCGGCGGTGGAGGCGATCTGGAGGAAGTAGCCGCGGGTAGCCGTGAGCTGGGGCAGGAAGGCACGGGCGGTGTTGGCGGACCCTGTGAGGTTGACGTCCACGACCCGCTGCCACAGCTCGGCGGCCGTCCGGTCGAACGGCCCGCCCACAGCGATGCCCGCGTTGGCCACGACCACGCTGGCGGGACCGAGTTCGGCGTCCACGCGGTGTGCCGCGTCCGTGAGCGCTCCACGGTCGGTGATGTCTGCCTCTACGCAGATGCTTGGGCCGGGCAGGGATGACGCAGCCTCCTGCAAGGTCGAAGCCTCTCGCCCGAGCAAGGCCACGTGCATCCCGGCATCGGACAAACTGTGCGCGAGTGCCTCCCCGACTCCGCGGGCGGCGCCGGTCACGACCGCTACCCGGCCGCGCAGAGCGCCGGGGCCGGCGGGAGCAGAGGAGGTACGGCGTCGGCCAGGGGTGAGGTGCATCGGCTCTCCTCGCTCCCGTGCCGCGCCGCTGCGGCGAGTCGCCCCCGCACCACTTTCAGCCCGCGAGTCGGCCGCTGCAACCCAACCGATCCCGAGCGCGACGATGACGGCGTACCGGCGCTACAGCGCGAAACCGTCCCTACGCAATCACGCGTGAACCGCGCCATTCTGCGGGGAACGCACGACACACGACCAGCTCCGGACGCGCTGGCTGGACGGTCCTCGTCCGGCAGCACGGGCCGGACACCGGATTCTGTTCGGACCGTCGGCCCGTGGGTGCGCTCACCGGCTGGGTCCCGCTCTCCCAGCGGCGTGCTCGCACCCGCACTCGTCGCGCTCCTCGGCACGTGAACCGTTCGCGCACCACCCGCCACGGGCGAAGAGATGCACCACCGCAGGCCGGCTCGCCCCGCCCTCCCCCAGCAGTCAATCAGCGACTCCCCCACGGTTCCGCTGCCACCCCGGGCAGGGTGAAGATGCGCGAACGGGTGTATGGCACCACCCTTGAAGCATGGCTGACCACCTCGTACCTCCCGGGGAGACCCCTCCGGTGGAGGGCTGCATCGCGGAAGCCCACGAAGAGCGCGCTGACGGAGGCGTGTGGGAGCATCCCGGAATCTGGCTCGGGCTCATCGTCCTCGGCGCGGTCCTCATCGCCGCCTTCTTCATCGCCCGGATATTCGCTCTGTGATCCGAACACCTCCTGGAGCCCGTCTCCGGTTGTGATCATTGAGCTTGCAGAAGGCTGCGCTCGGACACGTGCGCAGCCTCTCCGGTTTCCGACTTCGCGGCGCATCCGCAGGATCCGGGCGTGCACACGTAGAAGCAGTTGCTCCACAACCAGTGATCTTCGACCGATCAGGTGGACTCGAGAGAACTACAGCGCGGTTGCCCACTGCAAGGGCTGCTGGATGTGAGGGTTTGCCTTGCCCCACTGCCATTGCACAGAAGGAGCACCCATGCTTCGTCGCATCGTTATCACCGTGGCCACCGTCACGGCAGCAGGATTCATCGCTGCCGCGCCCGCCGCCGCCCACAACTCTGACGGCGGCCGGGAGGGCGGCAAGATCGGCGCCAACTACACCAAGATCGAGGGAAGCCGCCAGAGCGGAGAGTTCCTGAACCTGGGCGGCCCTTACGGGATCACGTACGCCAAGGGCCACAAGGCCGACTTCGAGGCTGAGCACGGCGAGCTCTACGCCGAGTACCTCCAGAGCCGCTGATTCCCCCATCGCACGTTCCGAAGGGCCCGCCACACGGTGCGGGCCCTTCTTGCGTCCGCACGCGCGCCGCGGTTGGTGACCGGCGTGACCACCCTGTGCCCACCGCGGGTGTGGCTCTCGCACCAGCTTCTGGGTGCGCAGGACCCCGTCGTAGATGCTGCCGGCCAGAGGCATCAGGTCCGCGCCGCGGCCCCGCTGAGGGGCGGCCTCCTCGGTGACCCGCACCACCCGGCGGCCGACAACATCGACGAAGAGGAACCTGACGTGCCGCGCGCCGAACCGCTCGCGGAGGTAGGGCGCGACCGTGTCCACGGACGCTACCGCTGCCGCGCCCTTCGGCCGCGGGCATAGGCCACGCCGGCACCGCCTGCACCGTTCGATCATCCGCCACCGACATCTCCCCAGTCCCTTTCCGCTTCCGCACATCTCCACCCTGACCACACGCACCAGCCGCACGGGACCGCGCGGCCCACTCGCTCCTCACAGCGATCACGAGGGCCCTGCGCCTGAAGGCGCCCTTCCGTGGTGCGGGCCGGCCCGAGGGCATCGCCTCCGACAAACCGTGCGTGTTCACAGCCGGGTGGGCGGGCAGGAGGACGCCTGACGTGGAGGAGGCTGTTGTGACGAGTGACCGGGTGGGACTGGCCGAGGTACTGGAAGCGGCGGAGAACGCCGCGCCCGTCGCCTCTCTGGATGTGGTGGCGGGCAACCTCCGCGACCGGTTCGGCGCGCAATACGTATCGTTCCTCTTCGTCGACCTCGTCGGTCAACGACTTCTGCGGGTCACCGACACGGCGCCGCACGCGCGCCGTCTCGGGCACATATCGCTGCCCGGCAGCAGTCTGTACGACGAGGTCCTGCGCACCCAGAAGTCGGCGCAGGCGCCGGAGGACGGCCACGGCCAGCGGGTGCTCGCACCTGTCACCAACCGCGGCGACACGATAGGCGTCCTGGAACTGTTCCTGCCCCATGTCACCGACGATGTGCTGGAACAGATCGAGGACGCTGCGCACGCGCTGGCCTACATCGTCGTCACGGACCGCCGGTTCACGGACCTATACCACTGGGGCAACCGCACCACAACGGTCAGCCTCGCCTCAGAGATCCAGCGACAGCTGTTGCCGTCGGCGCCCTCCTGCGAGGCAGCGGAGTTCGCCCTCGCCGGCGCCCTGGTACCGGCATCCGACATCGCCGGTGACACCTACGACTACAGCCTGGACCGCGACACCCTGCACCTGTCGGTCACCGACGCCATGGGCCACGACGTCGACGCCTCGCTCATGGCAACCCTCCTGGTCAACGCCTCCCGGGGCGCACGCCGCGCGGGGGCAGACCTCGCCGAACAAGCCCGTCGGACCCACCAGGCGCTGCTCGACCACGGCAGACACACCTTCGCCACGGGCCAGCTCGTCCGCGTCGATCTCGGCGGAGGCCGTGCCCAGGTCGTGAACGCCGGCCACCCCAGACCGCTGCTGCTGCGCGACGGCGGAGTCGCCGAGATCAGCCTGTCGGTGAACCTTCCGTTCGGCGTTGTCGGACAAGGACCGTATCTGGTGCAGGACATCGATCTGCGGCCCGGCGACCGCCTTCTGCTGTACACCGACGGCATGCAGGAACGTGAAGCAAAGGCCGTTGACCTGCCCGGCCTCATCCGCGACACCGCCTCCGAGCACCCGCGCGAAGTGGTGCGCACGCTGGTTACCGCGGTGACGGGCGCCTGCGACGGCCATCCGAAGGACGACGCCACCGTCCTGTGCCTCGACTGGCACGGCCCCCGAACCAACAGCAGCTATGCGGGCGCCAACATCAGCACTTGGTCTCGCCGTGAAGCCCCCGAGCGCGCGTGCTCGGCGAACTGAGCGGCGACACGGGCGCCGCCACACGGCCGCTGATCCGCCGCATCGGCCTGGTGCGCGCCTGGGGCGTCACCGACAAGTCGGAGGCAGCTCAGCTCTCCCACGTCGCCTCGCCCCAAAGCGGCACGAGGATCCTCCCTGCCTGCGGGTCACGTGACCCGCAGGACAAGTCCAGGACGGCCCCTCACACGGCGCTGTCGAAATGGACGGTCCCGTCCTCGTCGAGACGTGGATGCAGTGCTTCCGGGGGGTGGGTGTTGATGTCGGAAGGGCGGGGGCCCTCGGGCCCGTCGGGGCCCCAGCGCAGCAGGCGGCGGGTGCGGACGATCCGGGAGGTGGTGCCGTCGACCTCGATCTGGTTGACGCGCCCCGCCCGGAGCTGGGCCGCGGCCTTGGCGAACACCGTCAGCTCCGCAATCGCGGGGCTGGTGCCTTCGGCGACGGTGGTGTGCGCATCGACATCCGCGTTGGAGTCCAGAGGGATCAGTCCGCGCCTGCGGGGTTCCAGCCAGACCAGGGAGAAGTGCAGGGTTCGGCGTGCGCCGTGTGGGGTGGCGTGCAGGCTGCTGCCCGACGTCCAGGGCTCGTCGCCGGACCGCTCCACGATCTGGAACGCCGCCGGAAGGAGCAGAACATCGGGGTGGCTGTCCACGGCCCGCGCGGAGTCACGCAGCACGGGGGCAGGGAACCTGGTGCCGGTGTAGACCAGGGAGCGCAGAGACAGACGCTCCGCGGCTTGGACGGGAGACAGGGCTGCGTCCGGGTCCAGAATCAGATCAGCATCGACTCTCAAGCCGTCGGCGACGGCGCGGGGACTCCCATCGGCGGTGAGTGGTTCGGGGTCGGTGGGCCGCGGCAATTCGAGGTCTCCGTGCGCGTCCATGCCCCCGTATTCCTCGGCCCGCACCACTCGGTAGCGAGTATCGAGCACGGTGAGTTCGTCGACGCACTCCGTCTCCAGCCGGGTGACCGCCGCGAGCAGTGCACGCCGTTCCGGCCGGTCCTCGGCATCGTCCTTCGCCCGGAACCAGAGCAGGGAGTTCAACGCGTCGCGTGCCTGCTGCGGACAGATGTGGGTGATCTGGACGGCCACCCGCCACCGTGCCCCGTCCTCCTGCCTCTGCGAGGCCACTCCATACAGCGGGCCGCGTACGGCCACGGCACCATTTCGCAGCGCCGCGTCGAAAGCGTCGGCCTCTATCGCGGCCTCGACAGGCTCCACCGGAACCCTCACCACCACTGAACGCCCTGCCGACCCCACACCCTCATTGCTCATGACACCATCCTGGAGGCAGCCACGCACCGGCATCATGGGTTTCACCGGAACATCCACCGTCCGTGCGGTCCAGGACTGGAGTGACCGCAACACGCCGTCACCGGCAAGGCCGGAACCGGCCGACGCCGCAACCGGCTGATCGGCCTGAAAACTCACCCGGTGCCGGCAGCCCTTCCCTCTGTCCGCTGTCCGCACCGCCGGAGTCCGCGGGGCGGAGAACACCCGGCGTCAGTGCAGACAACGCCCGGCGTCAACGCACCGCTCCCCCGGGCCAGTACGCGGCCACATCGCAGACCTCGGTTAGTAGCCGAAGGAGTTGAAGGCCTGTGCCGCGACCTGCGTCACGTCCGCCTGGATGGTCGGTGCCACGAGGGCAGGGAGACCGAGAGCACCAGCCTGGTGGCGCGCTACGCCCGCACCCGGTCAGCCCGTCACGTCCAGCAAGCCCAGGAGCCGCAGGCTTTCGACCGTCTCGATCAAGGTCGTCTCCAGGGGGCGGGGACGCCAGCCGAGTACCTCACGGGCCCGGTCGTTGTGGATGACGGGGCGCGGAATTTCCTCACCCGGTGCCTCCTCGGTCGGTACGCGCCGGGCCAGGGGGCCAAGGTTGCGGCGCAGGGTCCGGGCCACCTCCAGGAAGCTGGTCGTCGGGCCGTCCGCGACGGCCAGGAACCGGTGGCCCGCGGCCTGCGGCGTGGCCATCGCCCGCAGATGCAGGTCCGCCACGTCGCGGACATCGACGACTCCGAAGCGGTGCCTGGGCGCGACCGTCATTGTCCCGTCCAGCATCGCCTTGATCAGCTGGGTCGAGGAGCGCAGTTCCGTGGTCAGCGTCGGCCCGAACACGCCGGTGGGGTTCACGACGACAAGCTCGGTGTCACCGCCCTCCTGTTCCATCAGCTCCCAGGCGGCGCGCTCGGCAACCGTCTTGGACCGCGGGTAGGGTGCCAGTCCAGGCGCTTCGGGGTCGGTCCAGTCGTCCTCGGTGTATTCGGCGCCCGGCTTGGGCGTGTAGCCGACTGCCGCGAACGACGAGGTGAGCACGGTGCGGCGGGCTCCCCCGTCCCGAGCGGCCCGCAGCACCCGCAGCGCGCCGTCGCGGGCGGGGACGATCAGCTCGTCGGGGTCCTCCGGCTGCACCACGGGGATCGGGGAGGCCACGTGATGGACCTCGTCGCATCCGGCCACCGCGGCCGACCAGCCGTCGTCCGCCATCAGATCCGCCGGGACGACCTCCAGGCCGGTGTCATCCGCCTCTCCGCGCCGAACCGCCGCACGCAGTGTCTCCTCGCGCGCCATCGACCGCACCGTGGTGCGCACCTGGCGGCCCTCCCGCAGCAGAGCGGCGATCAGATGGGTCGCCACGTAACCGGACCCGCCGGTGACAAGAACGGGATTCATCTCAGTACCTCCAAACGACCGACCGTCTCCATCAGACCGTCGGTGATGTCCTTCTCCGCGGCGCTGTCACCGCGGTGGCGTGCGTCCCACAGGGCGGCCTTCTCCCGCAGGTAGGCCAGCCGCGCTCGCTGGGCGGCCAGCTCGGCCTCGACGCGCTCTGCGTGCCGCAGCAGCAGGTCTCGCTGCTCGGCCGCCGCGGACCGGCCCCTGGCCCGGTTGGCCAGGTAGGAGCGCATGTCCTCAATCCCGACGCCCACCGCTCGCAGGCACGCCAGGATCTCGATCGCATCGAGATCCCGGTCGCCGTACCGGCGGTGACCGCTGCGCTCGTCGCGCGCGACGGGGCCGATCAGCCCGACGTCCTCGTAATAGCGCAGGGTCGGCTCACTGAGACCGCTGCGCCGGGACATTTCCTGGACGGTGAAGGTCGCCATGCACTCACCACAACACACTTCAAGCGCTTGAAGGCAAACAGCCGCCACCGGCTCCGGAGCTGTCTGCTCGGCCCCACCAGCGGGCCGGAACTCCACGTGGCGGGGGTCAGAACTGGTTCTCGCCGCCGTTGACATGCAGGCGGGCAATTCCTCGCCAGCGGCCCTGCGCCCGGCCCGCGAGCATCCGCGTGCGGCCCCCGCCGCGCGCCCGTGCACACGTGGCTTCAGTGGCGGACGTGCCGGCCGACACAGATGTGTGTCAGCAGGTGGTGGGCGGAGCCGCCCGACGCCCCGGAGCGTCCGGCGGCTCCGTGCCGGTCACGCCCGGGACGCGAGGTGCCGCCAGTCCTGCCAGGTGTCGAGCCGCTCCCGATAGGCCGCCTCGACGACCGGGTAGGGATAGGTGCCCAGGAAGAGCCTCAGGGGTGGCGCATCGGTGTCGACGAGCTCGAGGACGACGGCGGCGGTGGCCCGCGGGTCCTGGGGCGCGCGGGCGGACGCGCCGGCCCGGCGCGCGGAGCGGACGGGCTCGTAGGCAGGGAGCGGCTCGGTGTGCACCGCCGAGGCGCCTGACCAGTCGGTGCCGTAGGGGCCGGGTTCGACGAGGGTGACGTGAATGCCGAACGGGCCGACCTCCTTGGCGAGGGCCTCGCTCATACCCTCCAGGGCCCACTTGGAGGCGTTGTAGAGCCCGAGCGTGGGGAAGGCGGCGAGGCCGCCGAGGCTGGATACCTGCAGGATGTGGCCGCTTTCCTGAGCCCGCAGATACGGCAGAGCCGCCTGCGTCACCCACAGCGGGCCGAACAGGTTGGTGTCGAGCTGGGCGCGGGCCTGCTCCTCGGTGGTTTCCTCAACCATGCCGAACAGTCCGTAGCCCGCGTTGTTGACGACCACGTCGAGGCGGCCGAAGGTCTCGGCGGCCCGCCGCACCGCGGTGGTCACGGCGGTGCGGTCGGTCACGTCGAGGCGGAGTGGGAGGACGTTGTCCCCATGGGCGTCGAGGAGGGGGCGCAGGGTCTCGGGATCGCGTGCTGTGACGGCGACACGGTCGCCGCGGTCGAGTGCGGCTTCGGCCCAGATACGGCCGAAGCCTCGGGACGCGCCGGTGATGAACCAAGTCTTCATGTCGTCGAGCCTGCGCCGCCCGCACACCTTCAGCCAGCACCCCCGCAGGGTTACCCTCGCACCATGGCCGCCGACAACCTCCTGGGAGATTTCCTCAAGGCCCGGCGCGGGCGGGTCGCTCCGGCGGATGTGGGAGTGCCCGCCACCGGGCAGCGCCGGGTTGCGGGGCTGCGCCGGGAGGAACTGGCCCGGCTCGCGGGAATCAGCGAGCCGTACCTGGTCCGGCTCGAACAGGGCGTCGACCGGCACCCCTCGCCCCAGGTGCTGCACTCCCTCACACGCGCGCTGGAGCTGGACGCCGACGCCTCGGCGCACCTGTTCGCCCTCGCCTCTCCAGGCCTCGCACCAACGTCGCGGACCGAGGTCTCCGCAGACGTGCACCGGCTGCTCGACGCGTGGGCGGACCGCCCGGCGTACGTCCGCGACCGCCGCTTCGACGTGCTCGCGGCGAACAAGCGGGCTCGCGCGCTCGCCCCGATGTACGAGCCCGGGCACAACCTGGCCCGGGCGGTGTTCCTCGACCCGGCGTCCCGCCGCCTCTTCCCCGCCTGGGCGGAGGTGGCCGCGCAGACCGCGGCTGCCCTGCGCGCCGAAGCCGACCCGCGCGACCCCAGGACCACCCACTTGGTCGCAGAGCTGGAGACGGACGAGGAGTTCCGCCGGCTGTGGGCGCGGCACGAGACACGGCCCGCCCGTGACGAACTCAAACGCTTCACCCATCCGGTCGTCGGCGACCTCGCCCTGCGCCGGCAGGCACTCACCGTCGGCGGCGCCGAGCAACAGGTGATCATCGTGTACCAGGCTGCGGCAGGAAGTCCGTCCGAGGAGGCCCTGGCCCGGCTTGTGTGACACGCCGGGCGCCACATACAACCCGTACGGCTCGGCTGACGACCCGAGCCGGCCGCACACCCGCCCGCCCTGAGCGATCCGCGTCACACGCACTCGGTCGGCCGAAGCCACGGGGCGAGGGCAGGGGCCGAGGCCGAGGCCTCCCATCTGGCTGAAGCGCGCCCGGGCCGGTACTCACCCGGGTGGGAGCCGATGCCGGTAGCGGCCGAGGACGTAGTGAGCGGGGATGAGCGTCAGCCAGAACCACATGGATGCTTCCGTGTTGACGAAGGCCAAAGGAACGGAGAGGCCAAAGATCAGAACACTTGAGGCGAGCTGCGAGGTGAACCGGCGGCGGGCCACGGCGGCGGATGACGCGGGCGAGGGGTGCACCTGGTGTTGCGTGAGCAGCAGCAAGGTGGCGTGCACCGCATGGATCGCGGCCATGACACCCGCGTAGAGGGCGACAGCTTCGGGCTGAGAGGCGTACTCGGCCAGCAGCCCGGTGGGAAAGGGCAGCAGAGCTACGAGGCCGAGGCCGAGAAGGGTCAGCCGGGTGACCACGAGCGTCTCGATGGGCAGCGCGGTGAGGATGCGGCGGTGGTCGCGCCAGAATCCGGCGATGAGGGTGAAACTGAGCGCGAATGCGCCGAGGCTGGGCAGCGCATCGCTCAACGCCTTGTGAAATGCGGCATCGTCCAAGTGCCCGGGAACCGCCACATTGATGACGAGCAGTGTCATCGCGATGGCGTATGTGGCATCGGACAGTGCGATCAGGCGTGCCACGCCCGGGGCGCTCTCGTGCGAGCGCGTCTCTGCCGCTGGGTCCGTCATGTCGACGACAGTAGGGCTTTCCGCCCTGGCTTTGACGCATCGGCAGGGCTTGGGCGACCGGCATCCGTGGCCCACGAATTCATGATCGGGCCCGAGGGGCGGGTTCGGGATCGACGGCTACCGCTGGACACCGCTGCACGTCTGAGGTCAGGGCTGCGCGGCGACCGGTGGCGGTACTTACGGTCGGTGGGTCACCCAGAGCATCTCTGCCGGCCAGCGGTGTGCCCAGTCGGACGGCTCGGTTTGGTTGTAGCCGTTGGCTGTTCCAGGTTCGGGGCGCGGCTCGATGAGGTCGTCGATGACGAGACCTGCGCCCCGCAGGACCTTGATCCAGTCGCCGTAGGTGAGCTGATAGCTGACCGCGCCCCGGCCTTCGGCGATGGTGTCCAGCCCGAAGTAGTCCTGGTGCAGCGTCGTGGTTGCGCGGCCGGCGGCTTCGTCGTAGCAGGCTTCGAACCATGGGCTGGCGACGTTGAACACCAGGCGCCCACCACGGCGCAGGATGCGTGCCACCTGCGGGACGGCCAGGCGCGGGGGCGCCCAGCTAAGCCCGCCGTAGTCACAGAACACCAGGTCGAAGCTGTCTGCGGCGAACGGGAGCTGTTCGGCGGCGCCTTGCACCAGCGGGTAGCGGGCCGCTCCCATCGCACGAGCTGCCGCGGCGAGCTGGGCTTCGGACAGGTCGAGTCCGACGACGGCGGCGCCCTCGGCGGCGAGCGCCCTGGACCACTGTCCGGCGCCGCAGCCGAGTTCGAGGACGCGCTTGCCGGTGACGTCGCCCAGGGCGTGCAGGTGCGTGTCGGGGATGGCGTACGTGCCCCACAGCCGGGGCGTCGCGCCGATCTGCGGGTCGTGCTCGTGCTGGTAGGCGCTGCTGATCTGGTTCCAGAACCGCCGGTTGGCGGAAATGCTGTCCACGCGCCGACTCAAGCACTGCCTGCCGGGGCGGTCAACACGATTGCGCTGCGCCCGGGAAGGCTCACCGGTGCACAGGTCTCCCGCTGACTGCCGATGCGATTGGGGCAAAGCCTTGGTGGTGTGGTGCACGAAGGTGAAGGATGTGAGTGCTGCCATGTCTTTCGGCATCGTATGGGCCTCCTGTGACCACGCATCAGCGCCGGAGCGGCGGCCAGGGCTCCTGGACCACCTTTCTATGAACGGCGTCGCCGCTGCTCGGCGGACTGCACGTGGGACCGGATCCCGCTTCGTCGTCCACGACGGAAACACTCAGCAGGCGTCAAACGCGGCCTGGAGCGCATCAGCTGTGGAGGCTATGACAACCGCCTCCCCCTGGATGTCCGCAGGAAGATGACGGCGGTCGTCCTCATGGAAGATCAGCGCCTCACCGCCCTGGGGCACGATCGAGGCCCCTAGGGCTGCCGCCAGCCGAGCAAGCACGCCGAGCATCGCGCCGCGGGCGAAGTGCGTCGCCGTCACGCAGGTCATCCCGGTCTCACTCCGGGATTCGTGGTACACGTCCGCCTCGCCCCCGTCCTCCGCACGGAGCTGGGAGAAGCCCTCCTCCAGGCCGCCCGCCACCACGTAGGGCTCCGTCACCTGTCGGAACCGTTCGGCGTCCAGGGCGGCGACCTCGCCGTCCACGAACCGGAGCAGGAAAATGCTGTAACTCACGGGCGTACTGTGCCACGACCATGATCCGCCGGACAGGCCTAAGCTGATCCGCATGGTGAACCAGCTCCCGTTCGACGAAGTGCTGCGCTCCACCGTGGGCATCCCCAAGCAGAGCAAGCTTCTGGACAGCAGTCCGCGGTCACGGGTGTGGCGGGTCCGGCTGGCTGACCGGAGTCTGGTGATCGTCAAGCAGATCGTCGACGGCGGCGACACGGGCGCGGACGCGGACACGCGCTTCGCACGGGAGGTCACCGGTCTGCGCCTGGCGGAGCGGGCGAGCAGGCCCGCCGTGGCTCCCGCCGTGCTCGCCACTGACCTGCCCGCGCGGGTCCTGGTCCTCGACCACCTGGACGACCTCGGCAGGACGGACGACTGGATGCCGGGGTACGCCGCCTCGCTCGCCCGACTGCACGCCCTGACCGGACCCGCCGACACGGGCGCACTTCCCGCCTGGTCAGGGCCCACAGCCGCCGACGCGGAGTCCTTCCTTACCCTGGCCCGGGCGCTCGACGTGCCCGTCCCGTCGGCGGTGACCGATGAACTCACAGCCCTCCTGGACCGGTTGGGGTCCACTTCGCATCATGCGCTGCTACACGGCGACCCGTGCCCCGGCAACGACCTGCGCACCACCGACGGTGTCCGCTTCGTCGACTTCGAACGAGCCTCACTGGGCAACGGACTGGTCGAACTCGCGTACTTCCGCATCGGCTTCCCCACCTGCTGGTGCGCGATGTCGGTTGCCCCGGCCCCACTCGCGGAGGTCGAGGAGATCTACCGGACCACCTGGCGCGGCCTCACCGGCACGGATGTGCCGGGCGACCTCGCCGACGCGTGCACCGGCTGGCTGATCCAGGGAGACGCGCTCGTCGAGCGGGCACACCGTGGGACGGTCGACCAGCTCGCTCGGATACCCACCGAGGACTTCGAGTGGGGCTACGTATCCGCCCGCGAGCGGCTCGTCCACCGCCTCGGCGTGGTCGCCGACATGACCCGCGACCACGACCACCTGCATGCGGTGGGCCGCCTCAGCTCAGCCCTGGCCGTGCGTCTGTTGGAATGCTGGCCGAATCTGCGGCCGCTTCCCGCGCACGACACCCGCCCTTGGTACTGAGGGCAGGACGACAGCGGTTTCGGGTGGTGGAGAACGTGAGGAGAGCCGTACGGGTTGGCACCTGGCTGCGGACGGCTCAGCAGGACTTCCGGCTGCGTGAACGCCGTGGCCATGAACGCCTGCGGGCCGAGGGCGAGCGGGCCGGATCTCAGCTGGTCTTCACCGACCGGTTGATGGCGACCCTGGTGGTGCTGACCACGGTCCACGACTGGAGTGCAAGGGACGCGTCAGTGCAGGTTCCGTTCGTCCTGCGCGAAGCTCTTCGGCGGCCGTGGAGAGCAAGGTAATGGTGAGTCACCCGTCGCCAGGCGGGACGTGCCTGCCAGCATCGCCGTACGGCTTCCGCTTTCACGCACCCTGATGTGTGAGCAGACGTCCCGGCACCCCCGCGGTCGTCGAGGCTCCGTCCCGTCCCGGAGGGTTCCGGAGAGTTCCGCCGGAACAGGCGAGAACGTTGTGCCCAGCGCCTACGGCAGGTTCAGTTTCGCCGAGGCTCGGAGACTCCGCGGGTAGGGGCACAGCGTCATGGTTGACGGGCCGGCCGTGCGTCCCAGCGTCGGCTGGTCCAGGCTTCGTGGACTGGGCGTCGGACCAGGTGGTCGCGGTCGTCAACGCGAGCAGTGCGTTGACGACGACTGCCCGACCGTTCCGTGCAGGACAGGGTGAAGTTGAAGCCGCGGCCCGGTGCAGGCCGAAGGCCGAGGACTCATCGAAGGCCGGCGGTAGCACGGACTACCGGGAGCCCGCCACAGGATGCGGCTTGTAGAAGGACTCCTCCAGGTAGGCGACCTCGTGCGGCTGGTAGGGCTCCTCCAAGTAGGCGGCCTCGTCTTCGTCGAGTACGACGTCCACCGCGGCGACCGCGTCGGCCAGCTGAGCCGGCTTGGTGACCCCGACAATGGGCGAGGTCACCGTCGGGTTGCGCATGACCCAGGCCAGGGCGACCTGGGCCGGGGACAGGCCCCGCCTGCCCGCGATCTCGTGGACGCGCTCGGCCACTGCCTGGTCCTCGTCGCGGTAGAGGATCTTGCCGCCCTCGTCGGTCCCGGCACGCGCCGTGGCGGTGTCCCGGACCCGCGTCAGCCTGCCCCGGGCCAACGGGCTCCACGGGATCACGCCGATGCCCTGGTCGGCGCAGAGCGGGAGCATCTCCCGCTCTGCTTCCCGGTGGATGAGGTTGTAGTGGTCCTGCATCGACACGAACCGGGTCCAGCCGTTCAGGTCGGCCAGGTACAGGGCCTTGGTGAACTGCCAGGCGTACATGGAAGAGGCGCCGATGTAGCGGACCTTCCCGGACTTGACCGCGTCGTGAAGCGCCTCGAGGGTTTCCTCGATCGGGGTGTCGTAGTCCCAGCGGTGGATCTGGTACAGGTCGATGTAGTCGGTCCCCAGTCGCTTCAGAGAGGCGTCGAGCTCGGCGAAGATCGCCTTGCGGGACAGCCCGGCGCCGTTCGGGCCGGGGCGCATCCGCATCCAGACCTTGGTGGAGAGAACGACCTCATCGCGCCGGGTGAAGTCCTTGACCGCCGCGCCGACAATCTCCTCGCTGCTTCCGGCGCTGTACCCATTGGCCGTGTCGAGGAAGTTGACGCCGGCCTCGATGGCCTGCTTGATGATGTCCCGGCCGGCGTCCGCTCCCAGCGACCAGGGCTCGCCGCCCCTGTCCGGCTCGCCGAAGCTCATGCAGCCGAGGGCGATGGCGGAGACTTCCAGTCCGGTCGTTCCGAGCTTGGTGTATCGCATGCTTCCGAACCTAGGAGTTGGTGTGCGCTCTAACGCAAATTCCGAGGCGTGGGCAATGCTGGACCTGCCGGGCGACTAAAGCTTGTCCCGTTAAGTGATCTCGTGGTCGATGGGGATGCGTTAGCACCTCGCACCGAAGCTCGCCCTCAACGGATAACCGAGCGGGGCACGCTCCAGCCGGGCGAGCCGGCGCATCGTCAAGTTTGTGCGCCAGTGGACCGCGACCAGACCCCGCGGCCGTCCGCGGCACGCTTCTTCCGGGATCCTGCGGCGCACCACAGTCACCAGCTTGCTGAAACTGCGCGGAATCATCCCGGTGAACGCTCCGCACCCACGCTACGTTCGGGGGATGCAGCAGCCTCCGGAACAGGTCCCCGCCCTACTCGATGGCCCGGGCGTCGAGGTTTCCGACGCCCGGGAACTGCTCCTGGATTACCTGGAGTGGTATCGCGAAGCCCTGATGCGAAAGGTCGAGGGACTCTCCGACGACAAGCTCCGTACGTCGGTCGCACCGCTCGGTTGGTCGCCGCTCGGCCTGGTACAGCATCTTGGCTGGGTCGAACGCCGCTGGATGCGCTGGGGGTTCGCAGCCCAGGACGTCGTCGCCTATCCGTCCGGCGGAGACGCCGAGGAGTGGACGGTGGCACCCACCACGTCCACCGCCCAGGTCGTCGCCGCCTACCAATCGGAGGTGGCCATGGCGAACTCCCTGACGGCGTCTGCCGTTTTGACCGAGAAGTCACGCCTCGGGGGCCGTTTCAAGACACCCGACCAAGCGCCCTCGCTCGGGCGGATCCTCTTCCATCTGCTCCAGGAGTACGCCCGGCACGTCGGGCAGCTCGACATCGCGCGAGAACTCATCGATGGCCAGACCGGCGAGTGAGCCACCTGTGACTGCCGAGCCATTGCGGGACAAGCTTTAGACCGGCCGACGAATTCGGATCGCCGACCGTGACTCCGCCCCCCTGCCCGCGGCACCCCGAAACTGATTGCAGCCCGGCCTCCCGTTTCCGACGGATCCGGTGTGGCTTTTACCGTCGACCTCTTCCTTCTCTCCGGATTTGCTCGCCCCGTCGTGCGCTGCTCCATTTCGGCGAATTATGAGTGCGAAGCGATCCGTTCCGTTATGGAGGGCGGTTATCTGGGGGGCGCAATCGTGCCCGGACACACGACGGACAAAGGTGTGAGGCAGGCGATGACCGATATGGATCGCAGGAGCATTCTGCAGCTGACCTCGGCGGCGACGATCGCGGGGGGACTGGTCGTGGGAGCGGGTGGGTCCGCTCACGCTGCGCGCAAGGCCGCCCGTCAGATCGTCCTGAAGGGTAGGCGTACCGGTGCGAACATCCCGGACGTGCTGACAGCCGGAGTGCCATACTTCGTTCGGTACGACCTGTCCGACGAGCAGGGCCGCAGCGTGGGCACCGAGAACGCGCACTGCCTGCCCGTCGCCGTGGGGCTGGACGGATCCTTCGTCATGGCGACGCTGGTCCTGAGCCTGGACGACGGCATGATCACCGCTGCCACCGCCTTCCAGCGGCCACTCCCCGCCCTGACCGAGCCGCCGGTCAACGCCCAGCCGTGGTCCCACAATTTCGCGGTCACCGGAGGCACCGGAGTCTATGTGGGCGCCGCGGGCTCGATCACGATCCAGCATCCCGCGAGGGACGAAGACGTACTCACCATCGACCTGACCGACGATTCGCTGTAAGCGGACCGAGCCGGGCGAGGCGGGTCGGCGGAGTACGGGACCGTGGTTGCGGCAGGGCGGGGCAGGGCCGCGTGCCGTGACGCGTCGGCGGCCCGGTCAGAGCCGCCGACACGCTCTCCCCCGGGCCCGTTGACGCCCATAGGCCGAGGGCGAGCCGCCCACTGCCCCGCCCGATCTCCAGGGCGCCCGCACCACCGAAACGCGCGGGCACGACCAGTTCCCGCTCCTCCGCCGTGCAGGTTCGTCGGTGAGGGCGGTTTCATGCGGCGGGCCAGGGCAGCACCTTGTGTTCCAGTTTGCCGCTGGCGGTCAGGGGCAGTTCGGTGATGGGGACTACCGCGTTGGGAAGCATGTAGTCCGGGACCCGGTCCTGGAGGAAGTGGCGCAGGTCCTTGAGCGACGGGGACCTCTCCGACCGGGATGACATGGGCGACGACCCTCCGGGAAGTCGGTGTCCTGGCCGTGTCGCTGTTCGGGGGTGGGATCAGACCCGTCCGGGTAATACAGACGACGGGATCAGTGCGTCTTCAGACGGGCAGCAAGAACTGGACAGGCGCGGCGCATGTTTTCCCCGCACGTGTCTCTGTTATGGACGTGCAAACGATTCCCCCTCGGTTTGGTCCCTCAAGGGGATCCGGCATGTACTCAAGTTCTGGGTCCCCAACTGACGTCGGCGTCACAGGCGAGACCCGATCACACATGCGCGCTAATCGACGGCGTGTCTGTTACTGGCAATTTATCAACACAGGTTGCCAGGGGGTGAGGTGAGGGCCGCCGTGACTACTGACGTGCGAGGGAGCAGATTGCGACTCCCCACGGTCGGCGACCGAATGGATACCGGGAACGATCGACACCATCACCGCACGGAACGTCATCTCTCAACTGTCGTCATTCCAGCTGCTGTTCATCACGAGGGGCGGCGATTCGGATCACCTGTCGGCTGCCACGGCCGTCAGTTGGGCTCGACGACGCTCCGGTTTTCCATGGAACCGCACGGACAGGAGGGAACGGCCATCGCAACCATCGTTCAGGACACCGTGATCGAATCCAGTGCCGAAGATGTCTGGGACGCGGTCCGGGACGTGGAGGCGGTACACAAGCGACTCATTCCCGGCTATGTACTCGACGCCCGTGTGGACGCCGACACCCGGTACCTGACCGTGCCCGGCGGCGCGGTCATCCGCGAACTCATCGTCAGCATCGACGACGACCTGCGCCGGCTCGCGTACCCGGCGGTCGAGGGCTTCAAGATCCCGCTCACCCATCACCACGCGTCGTTCCTGGTGGTCCCCGAGGGTGCTGACCGCTGCCGGCTCGTCTGGACCACCGACGTCCTGCCGCACGACATGGCCGAGCAGGTCCGGCTCCGCGTCGTGCGGGGCTCCCAGGTCATGAAGGAGACACTGGAGCAGCAGTCGACGACCTGACCGAGGCGCGGGCCGTGAAGGCGAGTTCGCCGGGCGGGCCCCTGCGGCGGATCCTGGGCGAAGGGCCGGCCGCTACCCGGGGGTGGTGCGAGCCGCCGACCTGACCACGGAGGCGGCGGCGAACGCGCCCACGGAAGGGCGGGGCTTGTATGCCGGGATGCGCGCCCTTCCGGTGCCGAGCGCCCCGGTCGCCCGTTCGTGGCACTCCGCGACCATGCCGCGAGTACCGCTGTGGCGGGCGCGTCGCCACTCCTGTCGGCGCGCGCATCAGCGGCACGGAGGCGCACCTGCTCGACGCGCCGGCGCGGGGCATCCACCCGCCGGAGTCGCCTTCTCCGGCGGGTGGCGCACAGTCCTCACGCCTCGTCGAGCCAGGTCAGCGCGGCGACTACCAGGGCCTCCACGCCTGTGCTCAGCGTCGGTTCGACGACGGGCGCGAAGAACGGGGAGTGGTTGCCCGGCAGCTCGTCCAGGCGCCCCTGGACGAGCGCGGCGGTCGTGGACTCCGCTTCCAGACCGCCCCAGAACCAGAACACCGTCGGCACCCCGAGTGCCTCGCCGAACACACCGACGTCCTCACTCGCGTTCACCTGCGGCATCGGCAGGATCCGCTGTCCTCCGAAGTGGCCGGAGAACGCCGCCACCGTCGCTTCCGTGGCCTCGGGATCGCTGACGAGCGCCGGTGCGGAGCCGAACCACTCGAATTCCGGGGGCCGCCGCGCGCCGCTCGTCTGCGACTCGCCCGCCACGATGCGTTCGATCGCGGTGCGGACCAGGTCACGTACGGCCGAGGTGAAGGTGCGTACGTTGATGCCCAGTTCGGCCGTGTCCGGGATGATGTTGTCCTTCGTGCCGGCCTGCAGGCGGCCCACGGTCACTACCGCGGTCTCCGCCGGGGGCACCTCGCGGGCGACGACGCCCTGCAGCCGGGTGACCACGTTCGCAGCCATCAGCACCGGATCGGTCGTGGCCTCCGGGCGGGAGCCGTGGCCGCCCCGGCCGTGAAGCGTGACGTTGAGGGAGTCCGCTGCCGCCATCACCGGCCCGGTGCCGTAGCCGATCATTCCTGCCGGCAGAGGCCCCACGTGCTGGCCCAGGACGATGTCAGGCCTGGGAAACCGCTCGAACAGGCCGTCGTCGACCATCGCACGGGCACCGACCGCCAGCTCCTCGGCCGGCTGGAAGACCACCAGCAGCGTTCCGCCCCATTGCTCGCGGGCCCGGGCGAGCAGGGCGGCCGCGCCGGTCAGGCAGACGGCGTGCATGTCGTGTCCGCAGGCGTGCATCACCGGCACTTCGTTGCCGTCACCGTCCACGGCCCGTGCCGTGCTGGCGTAGGGCAGGCCGGTCTTCTCCTGCACAGGCAGCCCGTCGAAGTCGGCCCGCAGCATGACCACAGGACCGTCCCCGTTCCGCAGGACACCTACCACCCCGGTGCCACCGACCTGTTCGGCGACCTCGTCGAATCCCGTGTCCCGCAGCCGTCGGGCCAGCAGAGCGGCGGTCCGGGTCTCCTGCAGCGACAGCTCCGGGTTCTTGTGCAGGTCCCTGTAGAGGTCGGCGAGGTCCTCGCGAAGCTCCGCGAGACCCGCTGTCACCGTCTTGACCATGTTCCGTCCCCTTCCGCGTGCCGACCCGGGCACCGTACCTCCCGGGCATATGGGAACGCGTGGCGGCAGCCCGGGACGGGGGCGAGGCACATTGCGCGTACGTTCTCCGCCCGCGCCCTACCGAGCCACCAGAAGGCGTACCGGGCTCCGCGAGGTCGTCCCCACACGCCACTGCACGGACTCGGGGAGTTGTGCCAGGCGGAGTCCCGGGAACGCGGCTGCCAGACCGTGCAGAGCCAGTTGGAGTTCCAGCCGGGCCAGCCAGGCGCCGAGGCAGTAGTGCGGTCCCGCGCCGAAGGACAGGGTGGGGGCCTCCAGGGGTGCGAAGAGATCGTCCGCCGTGCTTGCCGGGAAGACGTCGGGGTCCCGGTTGGCCATGCCACAGTCGGCGAGGACCACGGCGCCGGGCGGGATCAGCACACCGCCGACCTCGACGCCCTCGTAGGCGCGGCGGGTGCTCCCGCGGTCGTCGCCCAGCGGAATGCGGTGGAGGAGACGGTCGGCGGCCACGCCGGCCGCCTCCTCGCCGACCGCGAGGAGCGGCCAGGACTCACGCCGCTCCGTCAGCAGATAGAGCAGCGAGTTGCCGAGCATGGTCATCGTGCTGTCGTGTCCCCCCACCACCAGCCCGCACACCAGGCTGACCAGTTGGGCCTCGGGAATGCCGCCCTCCTCGTCGGCTGCACGTACCAGGCCGCTCACCAGGTCGTCCCCCGGCTCGTTCCTCCGGGCGGCCAGCAGCTCGGCGCCGAACGCGGAGAACTCGGCCATGGCCGCACCCACCTCCTCACCGCCCCGGGAGCCGTCGGTGAAGGCGTGCTCGCTCCAGTGACGCATGCGCTCGCGCGCGGCCCCGTCGAGTCCCATCAGCCGGCTGATCACAGCCACGGGCAGCGGCAGCGTGAACCTTTCGACGATGTCCACCGGCTCCCGCTCCAGGGCCAGTGTCTCCAGCAGCTGCTCCACGATCGACGCGATCCAGGGCCGCCACCGGGCAACGGCCCTCGGAGTGAACGCACGGCGCATGGTGCGGCGCAGTCGCAGATGGCCGGGGCCGTCCTGGTTGAACATCAGGTCCGGGTCGTTCACCAGTCCCGGCGCCTGTGACAGTGGGGGCCCGTCCGCCGCGTAGAGCTCGGCACGGCCGAACCGGCTGTCGCTGAGCACCTGCCTCACGTCCGGGTACCTGCTGACCAGCCAGGCCGGGGACCCGTCGGTGAGATCGGTGAGCCGCGGCGGGCCCGGGAGCCCGAACTCCAAGCGGTGGAGGGGGACCAACAACGGCTCGGGAGCAGCACTTTCACTGACTGCGGCGGACACGGTACCTCCAGGCTGTGTACACGTTCGGCGGAATGGGCGGGGAGGGGTTGCTCAGAGTTCGACCAGCACTTTCCCCAGGTTGGTGCCCCGGTCGTGGTAGAGGCTGCCGTAGGCCGTGGGGATGCTGTCGAAGCCGTGGTGCACGGTGTGGTCGCAGACCACCTCCCCCCGCCTCACCCTGCCGCCCAGCTCCGTGTGGAGCGCCTGCCAGTTCGCATCGGTGAACCACTCCAGGGAGAAGATCCCGCGCACCGTGGCGCGCGGGAACATGATGTAGGGCAGGAGCCGGGGCCCCACCGCGTCCTGTCCGACCTGGGTTGCCCACTGCCAGCACACCGCTACTTGGCTGCCGACGTTGAGCAGTGAGAACACCACGTCGGTCACCGCGCCGCCGAGGTTGTCGAAGTAGCGGTCGACGCCCTCGGGAGCCGCCCGGACGAGCGCGTCCCGCACGCTCTCGGGGCTGTCGCCCTGCCGGTAGACGACGACCGCGTCGAAGCCCAGCCGTGCCAGGTACTGCGCCTTGTGCGGACTGGATGTCGTCCCCACCACGCGGGCACCGGCGAGCCGGGCCAGCTGGCCCACCAGGGTGCCCACCGCGCCGGAGGCGCCACTGATCACGAGGGTGTCTCCCGGCCCCGCGGCCAGGAACGTGGACAGGGTGCCCCAGGCCGTCATGCCCGGTCCGCCCATCGCGCTCAGCGCAGTCGACAGGGGCAGCGCGTCGTCGTACCAGGACGGGTCCAGACGGCGGAAGGCGGGGAAGACCATGGGGAAGGTCCCGGTCTGCCACAGCGACTCTTCGCCCGCGCTGACCAGATGGGACCGCCAGCCGCCGAAACCCTGCACCAGATCACCGGGGCGGTGCGCGGCCCGCGGGCCGGCGTCGAGCACTTCCATGATCGAGTCGGCGCCCATGTGACAGCCCAGTGGGGTGTCCAGCGCGATCCCCTGGAGGTAGGGGTCCACCGACACGTAGAGGGTCTTCAGCAGCATCTCTTCGGGGGCGAGGTCCACGTCGATGTCGTGGACGATCTTCTCGTAGATCCGCCCGACGTCGGGAGTACCGCCGATGTGTTCACGGACGACCCATTCCTTGATCTTCACTTCTGCTCCTGTTCCGCACCGGCGGAGTCGAGGGGTGCTGCCGCAGGGGCTCGGTGGGGTGGCCCCACCGCGATGACACGGTGGGTGGGCGGCGGTCCGGACTCGTCGAGACTGGCGGTGAACGTCCTGCCGTCGTCCCGGCAGACGAACTGCATGACGTGGCGGCCGGCGGCCGCGGCCCGGATCAGGCCGCCCGTCGTCGCCCAGACACCTGACAGGTAGAAGTTCTCCAGTCCGGGAAGTCCGGGGCCGTGCTTCTTGACGAGTTCCTCCAGCGTCTCGCCGCTCTCCACGAACGGCTGCCATCCCAGCACCGTCCCGTCGTGGTTGCCGGTGTAGCGGACGTGGGTGAGCGGGCTGGAGACGTCGCGTACCGCGATGGCGTCCTCGATCCCCGGATAGCGCTCCTCCAGGAACTTCACGAGGGCCGTGCGTGCCCGCCGTTTCGCCGCGTAGTAGCCGCGGCCGTGCCGCACCGGCAGGGTGTGGAGCTCCTGGCCGCCGCGCGTGCGGGTGACCCGTTCCGGGCCGTCGTCCAGGGCCCGCCAGGGGGCGATGTCGCAGAAGTAGGTGGCGTACACGACCGTCGTCCCGTCGGGTGAGAGCTCCGGGTAGTGGCGGTTGCGGAACTGCACGTTGATGCTCGGGTGGCGGATCCCGGTCAGTTCGGCGGCCTGTCGCCCGGTCAGCAGGTAGGTCGTGCACGGGTCACCCTCGGGAAAGGCGCGCTTCAGCCCCAGGAAGAGGGTGAAGTAGCCGGGGAACACCATGCCCGGTTCGTTGATGGTGCTGGTGTAGAGCCGCCGGTAGGCGTCGTTCAGATAGCGCCCGTGCAGGAGTTTCATCATGGTGGTGGGTCCGTCGCACGCGGACACGATGATGTCCGCGCGCAGTTCCCGCCCGTCGCTCAGCCGTACGCCGACCGCACGGTCGTCCTCGACGAGGACCTCCTCGACCTTGGTGTTGTACGTGACCCGGCCGCCGAGCCTGCGGTAGCGGCGCTCGATCGACTCGGCGAGACCGAGGGATCCGCCCTCCGGCACTCCTGCGGACAGGTTGGCGTGGGAGGCGAGTTGGAAGTGCGTCGGCAGTACGGGGAAGGCCGGGTGTTTCTCGTACAGGACGAAGTTGAACGCCTCCCGCAGCAACGGGTCCTTGAACCGGGCCGAGTAGTCCGCCATCAGCACCGAGATCGACTTGCGGACCGCGTTGAAGTACGGGACGAACGACGCCAGCATCCGCCAGCGCTCCATGCGCCCCATCAGCCCCACCGGTTTGAGGAAGGGGTAGACGGCCAATGCTCTGCGGAAGGAGCGCAGCTGCCGGCAGAACTCCTTGATCTGTCTCGTGTCGGCGGGCGAGAGCCGGGTCAGGTGGTCCTGCAGCCGGTCGGGGTCGGAGTAGAAGTAGACCGCTCTGCCATCACGTCCGCGCACGATGTTGAACACGTCGAAGTGGCGGACCTCCTTGCCCTGCAACGCGCCGAGCTCCAGCCAGATCTGGTGCATCTCGTTGCCCGGACCGCTGCCGAGCAGCCAGCTCACACAGGCGTCCAGTGTGAAGTCCCCGCGCTCCCAGGCCGTGCAGCAGCCACCGGGGATCTCGTGCATCTCCAGTACCTGTGAGCGGTAGCCGTTCATCTGCGCGTAGCAGCCGGTGGACAGGCCGCCGAGCCCGGCACCGATGATGATCATCGACTTCCTGTCGCGCGATCGACGCGCGGTGCGGCCGTTCTTCTGTGTCGTCACGCGCCGGTCCCCTCGCGGGAGGACCACCGGTCGAGCTGAGGCAGGTGCCCCAGCATGCCCGGGTGCCAGGGAGAGGTGCCGGTGCTCTCCCACGCCTTGAACACGAGGCCCATCTCCTCGCACAGGTACTGGACCGCGAAGCGTCCCGTCGACGCGGCACGGATCAGGCCGCCCATGCCGACCCACTGTCCGGCCATGGAGAACCCGCTCAGACCGGGCAGTCGCATCCGGTCCTTGCCCACCAGATCCGAGGCCACGTCATCGGCGTCGGAGAACGCCTTCCATGCCAGGATCGAACCGTTGTGGTTGCCCGTGTAGCGCCGGGTCGTGGCCGGCGAGGCCACCTCCACCAGATCGATCCTCCCGGCTGTGCCCGGCCAACGGTTGTCCAGGAACCGGCGTACGAAGTCGGCCACCTTCCGCTTCCGCGCCCAGTAGGCCTTGCGGTCGGTGTCGCGCAGTTCCTTCCAGTAGGTGTAGTCGCTGAAGTAGGTGCAGTGGACCACCGACTTTCCCGGCGGGGCGAAACCGTCCGCGTAGCGCGAGCGCAACTGGACGACGAGGCTGCTCTGCAGCGCGCCGGGCAGTTCGGCAGCCTCCCGCGGCCGGAGCAGGTAGGTGGTGCTGTGCGCGTCCTCGGCCGGCAGCGGACCACTGATGCCGACGAACGCCGAGACGACCGCCGGGAACAGGGCACCGGGACGTTCCAGCAGCTCGGTGTAGAGCCGGTCGATCCTCGGCCCCGTGTGGCGGCCGCCCAGGAGGCCGTAGACAGTGGTGTGTCCGTCACAGGCCGAAACGATGTGCTCCGCGTAGTACCGGCGGCCGTTGCGGAGTTCGATCCCGATCGCGCGCCCGCCCTCCACGAGTACCTTCTCGGCACGCGCCCGGTAGGTCACCGCGCCGCCGAGCCCGGTGTACCGCTCCTCCACCGAGCGGGCGAGGCCCAGCGATCCGCCCTGCGGGAAACCGGCGTTGCCGTGGTAGGCGCTGGCCATGTTGAACAGGTACGGGAGCAGTGGGAACCCCTCCGGATCCTGGAAGAAGATGTTCCGGAAGGCCCTGCGCAGCAACGGGTCCTCGAACCGGTCCGCGAACCGGTGCATGGGTGTGGCCGCGGTGCGCCAGAACAGACGGAACGCCGGCAGCACGGTGCGCAGCGTCGCCGCCTTCTCCCGTGCGGTCCGCAGTCCGGGGGCGGTCAGGAAGGGGTACAGCTCGATCTCCGTGAACCGGCGCAGGTCGCGGCAGAAGGAACGGATCAGCCGTGCGTCGGCCGGCGAGACGCGCAGCAGGTGTTCCTGCAGCCGGGCCGGGTCGTTCCAGAAGGTCACGGACCTGCCGGTCTCGTCGACGACCTTGTTGAACAGGTCGAAGTTCCTGACGGACTTCCCGTCCAGTGCCCCCAGTTCGCGCCAGACCTGGTTGGCGTCGTTGCCCGCGGCGGTGCCGATCAGCCACTCGATGCAGTAGTCGAAGAGGTAGCCGTCCCTCGACCACGCTGTGCAGCAGCCGCCGGGCAGGACGTGCTTCTCGAAGATGCGTGTCCGCAGTCCGCTCATCTGTGCGTAGCAGCCGGTGGACAGTCCTGCCATGCCCGCGCCGATGACGATGACGCGGGGTGCGCTGCCGGGCTCGCGACGCCTTGAGCCCCAGTCGTCCTCATCCCGCATGGTCCGCCTCCCCCGTGAGAAGGGCCCGCACCAGGGCGGCGTTGCGCGGGAGGTGTTTGCCGTCGAGCATGTCGGCGTGCGTCCCGGAGCCCCGCAGGACGTGGGTCCGGCCGGTGGAGCTGCCGTGCCAGGCACCGGGGGCACCGGCGGTGTAGAGACCGGCCTTCTCCTGGTCGGTCACCACACCGACCGAGGCGGCCACCGTCCCGGTGTTGGGGGTTCTTCCGCAGAAGCTCAGATACTCCGCCGCGTGTTCGAGCACTGTCCGGGCGACGATCTCCGACCCGGTGTGCTGGTACAGATGACGGCCGAGCTCCTCCTCGAACGCCCTGATGCCCTCGTCGCCCGGCTCGTACGTCTCCAGGGTGCGGCGGGAGTCCAGCACGACGACGTGCGAGACCTCGTGTCCGCGTGATTCGAGTTCTTTGGCCACCTCGAACGCGAGATTGCCCCCGAGCGAGTATCCGAGCAGCCTGCGGGGGCCCGGGCCCCCGACCGACTCCACGAGGTCCGCGTAGCGGGCAACCTTGTCGTCACCGGGAAGGTAGTTGAACGCGACGATCGGGTAGGGGCGCAGCTGCTCCGCGAGACCGCGGTAGACGAGTGCGTGGCCACCGGCCGGCGGGAAGCAGAAGACGGGCCTGCCCGGGCCCGGGTTGAATGTCAGGAAGGGAAGCTCCTCGGACGAGGTGCTGTTGACGAGGTCCTCCACGGCGGCGGCCATGCCGTGCAGGGTCGTGGCGCGGTACAGGCGGCTGACGGGGACGCCGATGCCGAACTCGGTCCGCAGGTGGTGGAGGAGTTCGATCAGTTTGATGGAGCTCCCGCCGCATTCGAAGAAGTCGTCCCCGAGGCCTGCCCGCTCCATGGGCAGGAGTGCCTCCCAGTGCCGGGCCATGCTCAGTTCGTAGAGCGTCACCGGTGCTTCGTAGGACTGCTGACGATCCTGCCCCGATGGCGCGGGGAGGGCGTTGACGTCGACCTTTCCGTGTGCGGTCAGCGGCAGCCGGGGCAGTTCCACGATGTGGGAGGGCACCATGAAGGCCGGGACCGTTCCCGCGAGATGACGGCGCAGAGCGCGCCGGTCCAGAGTGTGGCCCGGCTCCGCCACGCAGTAGACGCACAGGGTCGCTTCGCCCGCCGCGTCGGGGCGGACGGCCACGACCGCCTGGGCCAGGCCCGGCCGGCCCGCGAGGTGGGACTCGATCTCCGCCGCCTCGATCCGATGGCCGCGCAGCTTGATCTGGTGGTCGCTGCGTCCCAGGAGGTGCAGGCGGCCGTGGGTGTCCCAGCGCGCCACGTCACCTGTGCGGTACAGGCGTGCGGGGGCGGCGCCCGGCTCGCGGCTGAGAGTCCGCGTCACGAAGCGCTGCGTGGTCTGCTCCGGATCGCCCGCGTACCCGATCGCGACTCCCTCACCGCCGATCCACAGCTCACCCGGTACACCGGGCGGCACGGGTTCGCCGTGTTCGTCCAGGACGTGGAGCGTGCTGTTGGCGAGTGGCCGGCCGATCGGCACCATCAGCCCCGGATCAAGGCCGTCCGGGGGCCCTTCGAACAGGGCGCTGTCGATGGTGGCCTCGGTGACGCCGTAGGAGTTGACCACCCGGGTGCCCGCCCCGCACAGGTCGCGCAGCCGCCCGTACTCCGCGACCTTCCACGCGTCCGAGCCGACCACCAGCAGTCGCATGAAGTCCAGCCGGTCTCCCTCGCGTTCGCAGTGGTCCATCAGGCCCCGGACGACGGCCGGGACGAACTCCGCGCAGTCGACCCGTTCCGTCCGCATCGTGCGGTACAGCCGGGCCGTGTCGAAGATCAGGTCCCGGTCGGCCAGGACCAGGCGGCCGCCCGAGCACAGGGCGCGCACCCAGTCGCCGGTGAACACGTCGAACGACGGCTCCGCCATCTGCAGATGGACACGTGCCTCTTCGGTCAGCCGGTACTCGTGGAGCCACGCCCGGTACGTGGAGGCCAGGTTGCGATGGCTGACCCGGACCGCCTTCGGACGGCCGGTGGAACCTGAGGTGTTGATGACGTAGGCGGCCGAGTCGAGGCCGCCCTCCGCCTGCGGGGCCGGGCCCTCGGTCTCCGTGGTCCGCAGCCCGTCCAGGGTCACCACGGTGGCCGGCAGGCCCTGGGCCCAGTCGCTCCGCGAATCGTCGACGACGACGAGTGCGGCATCCGCGATCCGCAGTACATGGGCGGCCCGGGCGGCGGGCTGGTCGGGATGGACCGGCAGATAGGCGCCACCCGCACGCAGGACGGCGAGCAGGGTGGTGATCAGCTCCGGCGACTTCTCCAGGCAGATCCCCACCACCGACCCCGGGCCCACCCCCAGTTCACGGAGCCTTCGCGCCCTCGCGTTCGCCCCTCGGTCCAGCTCCCCGTACGTCAGCCGGGCCGTGTCACCCCGCAGGGAAGGCATCGTGACGGCGACGGCCCACGGGTGTGCGGCGGCGACGTCACCGATGAGGTGATGGACCGGCCGGTCCGTACCCGGCTGCTCCTCCGGCACATCCGGCAGCCGTGAGGCACCGCTCCACTCGGTGACCAGTTCCTCCCGCTCCCGAGCACCCAGCATCTCGAGCCTCGGAGTGGGCAGCTCAGCGGGCGCCCGCGTCATGCTCTCGAGGAGTTGCACGTAGTGCGCGCCCATGCGGCGCACGGTCCTGGCCAGGAACAGGTCGGTGTTGTACTTGAGGACACAGTGGAAGCGCCCCTCCGCCTCGTCCTCGTAGACCGACAACGTGATATCGAACTGTCCTTCCTCTTCCGGGAGTTCGATGTACTCGAGCCGGTACCCGTACTGCTCGGTCGCCACCTTGTGGGTGAGGAGGATGAACATCGCCTGGAATACCGCCGAGCGGCTTGGATCGTGGCTCAGGCCCAGCTCCTGGACCAGCAGGACGAATGGGTACTCCTGGTTGTCCAGTCCGTTCAGGACCGTTCCGCGGACCTGCGCCAGCAGCTCCGCGACCGTGGGGTCCGCCGACAGGTCCGCGCGCAGCGGCAGAGGGTTCACGAAGTAGCCGTAGACGGAGGAGAACTCCTGCTGGGTGCGGCCGGTGACCGGACTTCCGACGATGACGTCGTCCTGGCCGGAGTAGCGGTGCAGGAGAACGTAGTAGGCACTGAGCAGCACCATGAACGGAGTCACACCGTGCGCCAGCGCCAGCGCGTGGACCCGGGCGCTGAGCTCGGCGTCCAGCACGAAGAACTCCGACGCGCCGTTGTGCGTCTGCACCGCGGGGCGCGGCCGGTCCACCGGCAGGTCCAGGAGTGGGACGTCGTCCGGGAGGTGGGAGCGCCAGTACGCGAGCATCTCGCCGGCCTCGCGGCCTGCCAGGAACCGGTTCTGCTCGTTGAGGAAGTCCAGATAGCGGGCGCCGACCGGCTCCAGCGACGGCTCCCTCCCCCACCGCAGGGCCTCGTACACAGCCAGGAGCTCTTCGATGAACGTGAACGTCGATACGGCATCCGAGACGATGTGGTGGACGGCCTTCATGATGATCCAGCGGCCCGGCCCGCGTTTGAACAGCCGGAACCGGACCAGCCGGTCGCGTTCGAGATCGTAGGGCTTGCGGTATTCGCGGATGATCGCCCGCTCGATCTCCTCCCACGGCCGGCCCTGCACATCGAACAGGCCCAGGTCCGGTTCCGTTTCCGTGCCGGCCGTCGTGTGCTGCACGGGCACGCCGTCCACCAGGGAGAAATTGGCGCGCAGCGCCGGATGCCGGGCTACGAGCCTGCGCACCGCTTCGAACATCAGCTCCGGTTCCAGCTCGGCCCGCACCTCCACCGCGCCGCCGATGTTGTAGGCGTATCCGTCGGGATTGAGCTGCTTGAGGAACCAGAGTGCCTTCTGGTTCTGCGTCAGCGGATGGCTCCGCTCATCGGTGAACACCTCGACCGCTGCCGCGTCACGCTCCCCCGCGCTGCCGGCCGCGAGCCGTTCGGACAGGCTGTCGTACAGTCGTCCGGCCAGCTCACCGACGGAGGTCCCGCTCAGCAGGGCGACCACCGGCAGGGCGACTCCGAGGTCGGCCTGCGTCCTGGCACGCAGCTCCATGGCGAGCAGCGAGTCGAGCCCCAGCCCGCTCAGTCCGGCTGCTGGGTCGATCTCGTGGGCCGCGGTGCGCAGGACGGTCGCGGCCAGTGCCGTGAACCGGTCGGTCACCAGCGAACGGCGCTCAGTCTCTCCGGCGTCACGGAAGGCGTCGAGGAATCCGCCGCCGTCCTCCACCGCGTGCTCCTGAGCGGCCGTGACCAGTTCGGTCACCAGCGGCGGCGGGGTGTCGTACCAGGCCAGGAATGTCGGCCAGTCGACGACCGTGGCGACGAGCAGCTGCGCCCGGTTCTGCCCGATGACACGCTCCAGGACGCTCATTCCGGCCTCCGGGGACAGCGAACTCATCCCCCGGCTGTGCAGATAGTGGCTGACCAGGCCCAGCTCCTCGATCATGCCCGTCGCCCAGGGGCCCCAGTCCAGACTCAGCGCGGGCAGGCCCTGCGCCCGGCGGCGGTGGGCCAAGGCGTCCAGAAAGGCGTTTCCCGCGGCGTAGTTGGTCTGGCCTGCCGTGGTGAGCAGCGAGGCGATCGAGGCGAAGAGCACGAAGTGGTCCAGCGGCTCGTCCCGCAGGTGCTTGTCCAGCAGGTACGCGCCCACGGCCTTCGGGTCGAGCACCGCGTCGAACGTGGGCCGGTCCATTTCGGCTACCAGTCTGTCCCGCACCTGGCCGGCCAGGTGGAACACCCCGCGGACCGGCGGCGCACCGCCCCTGCGGTACTCGTCCAGCCAGGCGGTCAGCGCCGTCTCGTCCGTCACGTCGACGGGTGCCAGGACCGCCTGTACACCGGCGGCCTCCAGCTCCCGGAGCAGGGCGACGGCCCTGCCCTGCGCCGTCGCGGGGTCGGCCGTGCGCCATTGGCCGCGTCCCGGCACGGGGGTGCGGCCCATCAGGATGAGCCGGCGGGCACCGCGCTTCGCCAGTGTCCGGCACAGCAGCCGGCCCAGTGCTCCGAACGCACCCGTCACGAGGTAGCTTCCGTCAGCCCGCAGGCGCAGCGGCAGCGGCCTCGTCAGTTCCTCGGCTGCCCGGAGACGGCTCGTCGCCCTTCGCGGGCCACGCAGGCCGATCTCCTCCTCGTCGTCGGTGAGGAACTCCCGCAGCAATGCCTCCGCATCCGCACGCACCCCGGCCGGCCCCGGCTCGCGTCCGGGGTCGAGGTCGACCAGTTTCCCGCGGTGGCCTGCCAGCTCCTGGTGGCGGAGGACCCTTGTCACCCCCCATGCGGGGGCCCCGAGCGGTTCGGTCGCCTCTCCTGGGGACACGGGCTGGGCGCCGCGGGTGACCACGTGCAGCCGCCCGCCGCTGTGCCGGGCGAGAAGGATTCTGGCGAGTGCGACGAGGGAGTACGCGCCGGTCTCCGCAGCCCGCGTCAAGTCCTCCCGCTCGCTGACAGCGATGCCGGGCCGGTCGAGGTTCCACAGGTGCACCACCGTCCCGTGGAACTCCTCGCCGGCGCGGTCCAGCTCCGCGAAGTACTCCTCCAGGCGGGTGGCGCAGTCCGGTTCGCCCGATAACTCCCCGGTGGTCGCCGCCCGGTCGCCGAATCCGACCGCCCGTAACGTGCGGCAGCGCTCGCCGCGGGCGATCACCAGTTCCGCGAAGGCGTCACCGACTCCCCCGTTGTCCGCGAGGACCAGCCAGTCCTGCCGCTCCCCGGAACCGGGGTCAGCCGCCGTCCCGGGGCGGTCGATCCAGACGGGCTCGGCGAGCCAGGAGTCGACGGTGCTCCTGGAGACCGCGCCCGAGGCCTTCTCCACGTCGGCTGCGCGGAATCCGCGCAGCCGCCCGAGCGCCGTCCCGTCCTCGGCGTACAGCGCGAGATCACCGGCCAGTTCGTCCCCGTCGTGACGGGACACCGTGCCGTGTACCCATAACGCCCGGTCGCCGACGGGCGCCACGCTCATCTCGTCGAGGGACAGGGGCAGCAGGATGCCGGCACCCGGCGGCGACTGCCCGGCCAGGATCTGTGGGGTCAGCAGGGTCTGGAAGCAGGCGTCCAGCAGGACCGGGTGGATGTGGTGGCTCGCCGCGGCGTCCCCGATGGACAGGGGCGGACGGATGCGCGCCAGCACCTCGTCGGTGCCGATCCAGACCTCCTCGATGGCCTGGAAGGCGGGACCGTACCGGTAGCCCAGCGCCGCCAGTGCGGCGTAGCACTCCTGGCTGCCGAGGTGTCGCCGGCTCCGTTCCCTGATCGGGCCGGTGTCGAGCGCCGGTCCGGCCGCACGGCGCTGCGCGGTACGGATCGCTCCGCTCGCGTGCACGACCCGTTCCGGCTCGGGCCCGCCGCCCGCGGACGCCACGACGAAACCGCCGTCCTCCAGGGACACGGACAGGTGGACGGTGCGCGCGTCCTCCTCGGTCAGGAAGAGCGCCTTGCGCAGTTCGATGTCCGCCAGCACGACGTCCGTGCCACCGGTCAGTCGCCGTACGGCCTGCGCCGCCATTTCCAGGTATCCGGCCGCGGGGAACACCACGGAGTCCTGAATGCGGTGATCGGCGAGGTACGGCAGCCGCTCCGTGTCGAGCCGCGCCTGCCAGGTCGGGTCGGCGTGATCCGTACGGCGGCCCAGCAGAGGGTGGTCCAGCAGCCCGAGACGGACCTGTGCGACTGTGCCCGGCTCCGTCCAGTGGCGATCGCGCCGCCAGGGGTAGCGGGGCAGCGGAACCGTCTCACCGGCGGGCTGGAGCACGTCCCACGCGATGCCGACGCCGAGGTTGTGCAGGGTGGCCAGGGACAGGGCGAAGCGTTCGGCCTCGTCCTCCTCGCGGCGCACCGAGGGCACCGGGAATCCCGTGTGTCCCTTGGTCTCCAGGCATTCGCGGATCGCGTGTCCGAGTACGGGGTGGGGGCCGACCTCCAGGAACACCCGGTGGCCGTCGTCGGCCAGCCGGTCCACGGCCGCGTTGAAACGCACCCGGTCCCGGACGTTCCTCCACCAGTAGTGCGCGTCCAGCACGACGTGTTCGGCGGTGCCCTCCTGGCCCGTGAGGTGTACCGGCACCGTGGCCGGGCGCGGCTCGATGTCCGCCAGCGCGGTCAGCAGTTCGTCCTTGATCCGGTCCATCGCGGCACTGTGGTAGGGCACTTCCACCGCGAGGAACCTGGTGAAGACCTGTTCGGCCCGCAGTTCCTCGTCCAGCGCGGCCAGTGCCCGCCGGTCGCCTGCGAGAGTGACCGATGTGGGGCTGTTGACGGCGGCCACGGAGATCTGGTCCCCGAAGGGTCGTACCCGGCGGTCCGCTTCGGCCTCGGGCAGGCCGACGGCGAGCATGGTGCCGGTTCCGGACAGGGTGTGCTGGAGGCGGCTGCGGTGAACGGCGATGCTGACCGCGTCCTCCAGGGAGTAGACGCCCGCCTCGTAGAAGGCCGCGATCTCGCCGGTGCTGTGCCCCACGACCGCGTCCGGGTGGACACCGTACGAGCGCCAGAGGGCCGCAAGGCCGATCTGCACGGCGAAGTTGGCCGGCTGCGCGAGCCAGGTCTCCGACATCCGTGAGCGGCCTTCGTCGGCGGCCATCTCGTCCATGAGTGACCAGCCCGCGATCTTCCGGATCTCCCGGTCGCAGGCGGTGACCGCGTCCCGGAACACCGGCTCGCTCTCCAGGAGCCCGCGCCCCATGGCCCACCACTGGGGGCCCATGCCGGTGAACACCCAGACCGGCCGGCGGTCCGCGGCGTCCAGCAGTCGTCCCTGGACAACCCGGGGATGCGGTTCACCCCGCTGGTACGCCTCCAGGGCCTCGGTCAGGGCTTCCTGCGAGGAGTAGACGACGGAGAGTCGCGATTCGAGGTGCTGGCGCCGGTGCGCGAGGGTGTGGCCGAGGTCGGTCAGGGCGACCGCGGGCCCATGCCCTCCGGCGAGCTCGCGGCTGATGCCTTCGGCCAGCTGCGGGAGGGCGTCCGGGTGGCGGGCGGTCAGGGGAAGGATGCTCCAGCTCCGCGCCTGCGGCCGGGACGGGCGGGGGCGCACCGGGCGCGCGGGGGGCTCCTCCAGAACGACATGGGCGTTGGTGCCGCCGAACCCGAAGGCGTTCACCCCCGCGCGCGCCGGCCCCTCGTGCTCCGGCCAGTCCGTCACCCGGGTCGGGATCACGTACGGCGAGGAGTCCCGGTCGATCGCGGGGTTGACCGTGTCGAGGTTGATGTGTGGCGGGATCCGGCGGTGTTCGAGAGCCAGGGCGGTCTTGATCAGTCCGGCGATCCCGGCGGCGGATTCCGTGTGCCCGATGTTCGCCTTCACCGAGCCGACATAGCAGGCGGCACCGGGCGCGCGCCCGACGGCGAGGGCGCGGGACAGCGCGTTGGCCTCGATCGGGTCGCCCACGGGCGTCGAGGTGCCGTGCGCCTCCACGTACTGCAGGTCGCCGGGGGTGATGCCGGCCTCGGCGCAGACCCGTCGCACGAGTGAGACCTGGGCGTCACCGTTGGGGACGGTTATGCCGTTGGTACGGCCGTCCTGATTGACACCGCTGCCGAGGATCACCGCGTGGATGGGATCGCCGTCCCGCTGGGCGTCCTCCAGCCGCTTGAGCGCGACCAGGCCCACGCCCTCGGCGCGTACGTAGCCGTCGGCCGCGGCGTCGAACGTGCGGGAGCGTCCCTCGGGCGACAGGAATCCGCCCTTCGTCTCGGCGATGGTGTACTGCGGAGCCATGTGCAGCAGCACCCCGCCGGCGAGTGCGAGGCCGCTCTCTCCCCTGTTGAGGCTCTGGCATGCGAGGTGGACCGCCACCAGGGAGGAACTGCACGCCGTGTCGACCGAGAGGCTGGGGCCGCGGAAGTCGAACGAGTGCGAGATCCGGTTCGACACCATCGTCATCATCGTGCCGGTCGCGGTGTGGGCGGCGAGTGTCCGGAAACTCGGATCGGCGAACTGGAGGATCTTGTAGTCCAGGGTGAACGCGCCGACGTAGACGGCGGTGTCGCTGCCCGCCAGGTCGGCGGGCCGCTGCCCGCCGTCCTCCAGCGCCTCCCAGGCCACTTCCAGGAGCTTGCGCTGCTGGGGGTCCATGTGATCGGCCTCGCGGGGGCTGATGCCGAAGAAGGCCGGTTCGAACCCGTCGAAGCCGTCGATGTACCCGCCCCTGCCGCCCGCCAGCCGGCCGGGTTTGTCCCGGTGGCGGCTCTTGAGGGTGGTGACGTCGTAGCGGTCCGCGGGCGTGGGGATGACGCAGTCCTTGCCGTCCAACAGGTTCTGCCAGAAGGCCCGGTGGTCGGATGCTCCGCCGGGTAAGCGGCAGCCGATACCGATGACCGCCACTTTGCCCGTGGAGGCGTCGTTGATCGCGTCAGCCAAGTTCGCACACTCCTCATCAGGTGGTCGCGCTGCCGGAAGGCAGCGCCGAAGTCGGTGGTGCAGGGCCGGGGCCCGGGGGTCAGACGCTTGCGCTTCCCGGCCGTTCGGCGCGGCGCCACGGGTGGAGAAGGCTGCCGAGAATCTCACCGGTCGCGGGGAACGACGCGGGATCGTGGAGACCGACCGCGGCCGGTTCTCGCCCGGGCCGCCAGGTGAAGCTTCCGAAGAGGTGGTCCCAGCACGAGAGGTCGGAGCCGTATTGGCCCGCCTCGGACAGATCCGTGCTGTGGTGCAGGCGGTGCTGTTCGGGGCTCGCCAGGACATGGTTGAGCGGGCCGATGCGCACGTCGATGTTGGCGTGGACGAAGTAGCCCTGCGCGGCCACGAACAGCCCGGTGGCGAGCACGGACTCCCGGGAGAAGCCGGCCAGTGCCAGGGTGAGTTGGACGGCTCCCTGAGCCAGGACGATATCGAGGACGTGGTTGACACCGTTGTTGGCGACGTTGACCTTCTGCGGTACGTGGTGCACTCCGTGGAGCCGCCACAGCAGTGGGTTGGTGTGCCCGAGCCGGTGCACCAGGTAGCTGGCGAGTGAACCGCTCAGCAGGGCGGCCGGGATATCAGCCCAGAGCGGGAGCGCCGGATCGGCCGGTGCCAGCCGTCCGACCGCCGTGGTCACCCCGAGTTGTGCCAGCGCACTGCTCACCATGGTGAAGAGGAAGTAGATGCCGTACCAGCGCCATTCCGGGCCGCTGGGGTGCCAGTCGCGCCGGTGCGGGATGAGCCGTTCCAAGGCGGTCAGGTAGAGCAGCGTGCCGACCAGGAAGAGGGGGCTGACCCGGCCCGGGTCCCAGTGCAGAATCAGCGAACCGGCCGCCACGAGGAGGGTGGCCGTCAGGAGAAGAGGATAGGCGAGGAAACGGAGAATTCTTAGGCACCGATATCGCGCCGATAATCGCCGCACGGGGCGAATGCGACCACCCGCGCGCCGTCCGTATTCGTACACCCGAAACACCTCCGTGAAAATGGTGACCGACCGCTCGTCGCGTGTGTCGCGGCAAGGGGACCAAGGCCCACCGGCTTCAGGCAGAAGCGGAGAGCCCCGGAGGCGTACGGAATTTGAGCACCAAGCACCCACCCATCCCCTGAGGATGCATATGGGTGCGCGAAAATGTGAGCCACTTCGATACAGTGAGCCCGCATACGACGTCCTGCGCAAGCTCGATAGATTCTTTTCCGCTTTCAGCGGCTTCAATCCTCGACCGGTGACTTTATCGCTCTCCCCCGAGCACCGTGGCTGGCCTCATAACCATTGAACCGGACGTAGAGACGAAATGAAATAGGGGGCGGGGCAGCTGTCGCCGGTGTGGGTTACTTAGTATTCTTTTCGTTTCATTTTCGCCCGCCCGCAGGCCCTTCAAAACCGAACCTCTTCGGCGGCCCGGTTGCCTTCCTAGGATCCCTAGGATATAACTAGGGGTCCTAGGAACTCGGGAGGGCGCATGGCACGGGCCGGTCTGACAGGCGAGCGGGTGACGATCGCGGGCGCGGAGCTCGCGGACGAGGTCGGGCTCGACCGGGTGACCATGTCTCAGGTGGCCCGGCGACTCGGGGTGAAGGACGCGAGCCTCTACACCCATGTCCGTGGCCTCGACGATCTGCGCGGGCGGATCGCCTTGCTGGCGGCGGACGAGAAGACGGTGCGCATCGCGGAGGCGACGGCCGGCCGGGCAGGCAGGGACGCGCTGGTCGCGTTCGCGGACGCCTGGCGGGAGTACGCCCATGAGCATCCGGGCCGCTACATGGCGACACAGACACCCATGGAGATCGATCCTGAGCTGGTGGCGAAGGCGCCCGGGCCGCGCCGGGCGGTCGAGCTGACCTACGGCATGCTGCGCGCCTACGGGCTGGCCGAGCCCGACCTCACCGACGCCGTCCGGCTGTTGCGCAGCACGTTCCACGGCTTCGTCGCCCTGGAGGCCGCGGGTGGGTTCGGGCGCGAGCGTCCACCACAGCGCTCCTGGAGCCGCGCCCTCGAAGCCCTGCACACGCTCCTGGAGCACTGGCCCGCCTCCCGGGAAGGGGACCCGGCATGAGTGAACCGACCACCGGCAGCCTTCGGGTGGACGGCGCGACCTTGCACTACGAAGTGCGCGGCCGTGGCCCGCTCCTGCTGCTCATCCCCGGAGGAACGGGCGGCGCCGCCTCCTTCGACGGCATCGTCGAGGACCTGGCCACGGAGTACACCGTCGCGGCCTACGACCCGCGTGGCATGTCACGGAGCACGCTGGACGATCCCGCTGCCGAGCAGCGGGTCGCGGAGCACGCCGATGACGCGTTCCGGCTCCTGGAGCTGCTCGCACCCGGTGAGCCGGCCCGCGTCTTCGGTGCCAGCTCGGGTGCGATCGCCGCGGTGCACCTGCTCACCGCCCATCCGGACCGCGTCGAACGCGTCGTGGCGCACGAGCCGCCGATGGTGGAGGTACTGCCGGACGCCCCCGAACACCGCGCGCTCATCGCGCGCGTGACCGAGACGTTCCGCACGCAGGGGCTCATGCCTGCGATGGCCGTGTTCGCCGCGGGTCTGAAGAAGGAGGGCGACACCACCGGGCCGAGGGCCGAGGGCGACATCGAGCTTCCGCCGCAGGCGGCGGCGCGGGCGGCGGCGCGGGCCGAACGGACCATGGCCGACCTGCCGTACTTCGTCGGACGCATCGTGCCCGGCTTCATGTCCTACGTCCCGGACGTCCACCGACTCGAAGCACTCTCGCACCGTCTCGTGCTCGCCTGCGGCGAGGACTCACGCGGCGAACTGCCCTACCGCCCGGCCGCCTTCCTGGCCGGCCGTCTCGGTACGGAACTCCTCCACTTCCCCGGCGGGCACACCGGCCTGACGACTCGTCCCACGGAGTTCGGCGAAAGCCTCCGCAAGGCCCTCCGCGCCTGAGACGTTCACGGAGCGCGTGCGGGCCGGTGTGCGGTTCGGCACCCCCCGGACGGCGAGAGGCCCCACCATGAGGGAGTGATCTCGACGAGCAGCGGTGGGCGTACCCCGGCGATCAGTCTGACGAAGGTGCAGGAACGTGCACCCGACCTGGTGAGCCTGTACGAGGCGGCGGGCGACAGCCTCCGCCGACGGGGACTCGAGGGGGTACGTGCGGCGGTGTACCTGGTGCTGGACCGCTCCGGGTCGATGCGGCCCTACTACCGGGACGGCACCATGCAGCACCTGGCCGAGCAGGTGCTGTCGCTGTCGGCCCATCTCGATGACGACGGCATCGTGCCGGTGGTCTTCTTCTCCACCGACGTCGACGGATCCACCGATCTGACGCTCGGCCGGCACCGGGCCCGTATCGACAAACTGCACCAGAACCTCGGTCACATGGGGCGTACGAACTACCACTGGGCCATGGACGAGGTCATCGACCACTACACAGCGTCCGGCAGTCACGCCCCGGCCCTGGTCGTCTTCCAGACCGACGGCGGGCCCACCAGCAAACTCGCCGCTGAACGCTATCTCTGCAAGGCGGCGCGGCTGCCGCTGTTCTGGCAGTTCATAGGCTTCGGCGACCCGGACGACAACGAGTTCGCCTTCCTGCGCAAGCTGGACACGCTCTCCGTACCGGACCGACGCGTCGTGGACAACGCGGGGTTCTTCCACGCCGGCCGTTCCCCACGGTCAACCACCGGCCATCAGCTCTACGACCGGCTTCTGCAGGAGTTCCCCGAGTGGCTGGCCGCCGCCCGCACCGCCGGCATCGTGGTGTGACCGCCGGGCAGGACCACCGGGCCCGTCAGGCGTGAACTCTTCCAGATCCGGGCCGCTCCCCCGGCCGGCGCGCGCTCCGACGGCGCGCCGGCCGGGGGCCGGGCCGTGCCCGGTCCCGGTGCCCTGCCTACTTCTTCGCGGACGCCTTCACGGCGCTGCCGTTGATGACGAACTGTGACCCGGGTTCGACCACGACGTCCCCGTCGGCCGAACCGGTGATGGTCACATCGGTCAGGGTCGCGCTGCCCCGCGCACCTCCATGGGCAAGGATCCCCGACCCGTTGACGGAATTGTCGATTCGGACGTTCGAGATCTGCGCTCCGGGCACGGACCCGCCGCCCGACTTGAACTGAATGCCGTCGTAGGTCGAGTCGTGTATGTCGGTGTCCCGGATCGTGACGCCCGGAATGTCCTGGCCGGCCGCGAACAGGGTGATGGCGCCGAACTC
Organism: Streptomyces sp. NPDC127177; assembly: GCF_042672475.1. Taxonomy (NCBI): domain Bacteria; kingdom Bacillati; phylum Actinomycetota; class Actinomycetes; order Kitasatosporales; family Streptomycetaceae; genus Streptomyces; species Streptomyces sp. NPDC127177. The sequence goes on along the minus strand of NZ_JBHXUW010000001.1, from coordinate 462,554 downwards.
CTGGGCCTCACCCCAGAACGCCCCGCCCGTGCGGTACAGCTCGTTGTTGGCGATCAGCGTCTGCCCGGAGAACGGCAGCGGATCGTGGTCCGTCGCCAGCATGATGCCGGGGTAGTTCATCGTGTCGGAGACGATGTTGTTCTCGATGGTGTTTCCGTAACCGCCGTAGACCGCGATGCCGTTGGCGCGCCAGGGCAGCTGGATCGTGTTGTTGCGGAAGTGGTTGTCATGACCGACGTCCACCGACGGGTTCTTCACGTACTTGCTCGACCAGACGGCGAGCGAGTCGTCGCCGGTGTTCCTGAAGGAGGAGTTGAACACCGTCGAACTGTGTGTGCCGTTCGCGAAGTTGATGCCGTCCGCATAGGTGTCGCGGATCCGCATGCCGGTGAACTCGACACCGTCGCCGGGCCCCCAGAGATCCGGAATGTTGTCGTAGTCGCGGCCGACCCACACGCCCACGTTCGCATGCTCCAGCCATACGTTGGTGATCTTGGTGTCCTTGCCGAAGCGGCCGTTGAGTCCGACACCGCCCTCGGCGTTGCCGTCGCCGCCCCGGATGGTGCCGGAGCCGAAGATCGCGATGTCCGAGATCTTGGTGTTGTCGTCGATGTCGAAGCCGAAGTTGCCCTCGTGCGGGTGGTTGATGCCGCCCGCGTCCTGCGGCGGGGTGAGGGTGTACAGCTGCGAGTGCCACATGCCGGCGCCGCGGATCGTGACGTCCCTGATGCCGACCTGGTTGTACTGGCCCCGGTTCAGCGGGTCGTCTGTCAGGATCTTCTGCTCCTGCCGCCACTGGCCCGGCGGGATCCACACACAGCCGATGTCGCCGTTCTGATCGGCCGTCACGGCCCGCTGGATGGCGTCCGTGTCGTCGATCCCGTCGTTGGGGACAGCTCCGTAGTCGGTGATCGAGGTGCATCCGGCCGGCTGGGCGGCGGGCGGGGCCACCTGTTCCAGATCGACGAGGTCGATGACGTAGAAGGAGGCCGAGTCGCCCGCGTCGCGCTGGAGACGGAACTTCGTGCCGGCGGGGTAGGTCTCGCCGAGCAGGGCGTTGGACTCGTCGAACAGCCTGCGGGCGTCGCCTCCCGGAGTGTTGGTCAGGCCTTCCGGACTGTCCGTGTCGCCGTACAGCCAGCTGTGCTTGGAGGAGAGAGTCAGCTTGCGCACGAAGGTGTCGTCGACGTACAGGCTGATCGTGGCCTCGGCCCCGCCACCGCCCGAGGCGTCCGGGACCGAGTTGCGGACCACGATCGAGTTGGACGGGACGGTCGAGGTGACCTCGACGTACTCGCCGGTGGAGTCCAGCCGCACGGACCGGCGGCCCGAGGACTCGGTGGCGAAGTTGGTGTGACCGAAGGTGCGCTTCTTGTCGGACGTCAGCAACGTGCCCCGGTAGTCGGCCTTTTCGGCCTCGTACTCGGTGTACGGGACAGCGGCGCCCCGGCCGACGACGATGGCGCGTGAGAAGACGTTGTTGTTCTCGTTCGTCTCCTCGACGACATCGGTCGCGTCCGCGGTGGCGGTCAGGTTGGCCCCACCGCTCTTCGCCGTCCAGCTCCCGCTGATGGGCACGGTGACGGTGCCTCCTGCGGGGACCGCCCCGGTCGTTCCGTTCAGCGTGGCGCTCTCCACGAGAAGACGGGTGACCGTCGAGGAGTTCACCGCCGTGGTGCCGCGGTTGTGCACGGACACGGTGAAGCCGACGGACGCACCCACTGCGGGATTGGCCGGGGTCGACGTGATGCCGAGCACCTCCAGGTCCGGGCCCGGGCTCTGCGCGACCACGAGCTCGGACTCCGCCGTGCGGCTGTTGTTGCTGTTGTCCTGCTCGCCGACCGTGTCCGTCGGGTCGACCACCGCGGAGACGCTGTAGGTGCCCATCGGCCGCTTGCCGACGTCGACCCGCACGGTGGCGGACGCGCCGGCGGCAAGGGCGCCGACCGGTGCGCTGCCGGCCACCACGCCCCCGATGCTGACGTCGACCGTCGTCGCGGCGGCCGGCGCCGTACCCGTGTTGCGTACCATGGCGTTCACGGTGACGTCGTCGCTCTCCGACGGCGAGGCGGGTGACCAGGTCAGTTCGGATACGGTCAGGTCCGGATTGGGTGCGGCGGTGCCGACGACCTGGATCTCGGCGACCTGGGCGCCCGGGGCGCCGGTGTTGGAGAAGAACTTGAGCTGGACGTCCGCGTACCGGCCGCTCACGGGAATGGTCACCGTGTTCTGGTTGCCGGTGGGGCTGAAGTCGTAGTCGGCCCGGTCCTTCATTGAGCCGAAGTCCGTGGCGGACTGGGCGCGGCCGAGGATCTGGAGCCCCTGTGTGCGGGCCGCCCAGGCCTGGTCCGGGGAGAGCTTGATGACGACGGCCTCGACATCGGCGTCAGCGCCGAGCTTCACCGTCAGCGTCGAGGGGTAGCCGTTCGACTCCCAGTAGGTGCCGGTCCTGTCGTCGTTGGCGTTGGCCGCCACGAAGTCCTGGACGGCCGAGGAGGCCTCGATCGGTTTGTTGAGTGCCAGGTTGGAACCGGCGGCGGCCGGCGGCGCCGGGTCGTCGCCGCCGTCCGGACCGTGGACCGCCACTTCGGAGAGCTGCGCGGCGTTCCAGCCGGTGTTGGCCGTCACCCGCACGCGGATGTACCGGGCCTGCTTCGCGGTGAAGCCGATGGTGACGGTGTTGGTCGCCGACGGGGTGAACTCATGTGCGGCCGGGGCGGACAGGGCGCTGAAGCTGTCGCCGTCGGTACTGCCGGTGATGCCGAGCGTCTGGGTCCGCGCCTCCCACGTGCTGGGCAGCCTCAGCACCACCTGGTCGACATCGAACCGGTTGCCCAGGTCGATCTGGACCCACTGGGGGAAGGCGCCGTCAGGACCTTCCCAGTACGTCTGTTGACTGCCGTCGGTGATGTTCGAGGCCGGGTAGGCGGCGTTCGACCCGCTGGCTGTTGCGTGTTTACCGAAGGCGAGGTCGGGGCCGGGTATCGCTGCCGAGGCGGTGACCGGCAGGAGCCCGACCGCCATCAGCGCGGCTGTCACCGTCCCGACGAGGAGCCGCCATCCGTGTTGCTTCCATCTCATGCTGTCCTCTGTTCCGTGGGGCTGTGGGACCGGGAGAGCACGGCGGCGCGTCACCCACCGCACGACGCGTTCGTTCCGCGTCACACGGCCGGTCTGAGCCAGGTGTGGACTGCCGGTGCACCGATGGGGGCGAACAGGTACGCCGACAGGAGGGAGTTCGAGCCGGCTGCCGGAAACTCACGCTCAGTACCTAGTATTTTGAGTGATCTGGTCAATTTTTTGCGGTGTTGAGGTGACAGGTTTCTAGCAGGTGACGCTTTTGTCAACGGTCCGCGCATCGGCAGCATCGAGTGCGGCAGCCCGCTCGAGCCTTGTCCGCACGTCGCCCGACCGCTGCGCATTTCGCACATGGCACCAGCCGGCGGGTGTTCGGCCCCGAACAGTGGACGAGTTCCGGACGGTCCCTCAGGGCAGCACTGCTGGCACGTGGCATTGAAACCGTTCAATCCAGCAACTCTACTTATCTACGACCCACTTCAGGCCGTCGGCGGTATATGGCGAACCATCCAGAAACCCCCTGCATACTCATTGACCCTCCCCTGCCCTGCCTTTACGTTCGGCTACGTCGCACTGTGAATCGATTCATCATTTCGATGTGAGGGGCCGTAATGATCAGCAGGAGGAACATCCTGACGAGCGCGGCTGCCACGGTGGGCGCCGTCGCAGCGGGAGCCGTACCGGCCATGGCCGCACCGACGACGTCGCCTTCCGGGCCACCTGCGCCGGGCAGAGCGCCGCGCGTCACCGCGCCGACCGTCGAGTACGTCCGGAATCCACTCGGACTCGACGCGCGACACCCGCGACTGAGCTGGCCGATCACCTCGGACGGTTCGGATGTGCGACAGAGCGCCTACCGGCTCCGGGTGGCCTCCAGCGAGGCCCTGCTTTCGCACCCGGACGTCTGGGACAGCGGAAGGGTCGCGTCCGGCGAGTCCGTTCTCGTTCCCTACGCCGGACCGCAGCTCAAGCCTCGGACCCGCTACTTCTGGTCCGTTCGAGTGTGGGACACGAACGGTGGCGAGTCCGGCTGGAGCGCGCCTTCATGGTGGGAGACCGGCCTCATGGAACCCGCCCAGTGGTCCGCCACCTGGGTGTCAGCTCCCCCGGCCCTCACGGACGCGCCGTCGCTGGAGAACAGCGCCTGGATCTGGTTTCCCGAAGGTGAACCCGCCGGCAGTGCCCCGGCCGGCACCCGTTGGTTCCGCCGTACCGTCGATGTCCCGGACGGGGTGAATGCCGCGACGCTCGCCATCAGCGCGGACAACGTGTACGCGGTCTCCGTGAACGGCGCCGAGGTCGCCCGTACCGATCTGGCGACCGACAACGAGGGCTGGCGCCACCCGGCGGTGGTCGACGTCCTCGCGCAGCTGACTCCCGGCGAGAACGTCCTCGCCGTCGCGGCGGCCAACGCGAGCGAGGGGGCCGCCGGCCTGATCGCCGCACTCACCCTTCGTACTCCGGCTGGCGAACGGAGCATCGTCACCGACGACTCCTGGAAGTCGACGGACACCGAGCCGGCGGACAACTGGCGTGGCCCAGACTTCGACGACAGCGGCTGGCCGGCTGCGAAGGAGGCGGCCGCATGGGGCGCCGCGCCTTGGGGCGAGGTCGTGCCGGCGCTGTTCGCCGCCAACCAGTTGCGCCACGCGTTCACGCTGCCGCGCAAGAAGATCGCACGGGCACGGCTGTACGCCACTGCCCTCGGCCTGTACGAGGCGCATCTCAACGGCCGCCGGGTGGGCCGCGATCAGCTGGCTCCCGGCTGGACCGACTACCGCGAGCGCGTCCAGTACCAGACGTACGACGTCACCTCGCTTCTGCGGCCCGGCGCGAATGCCATCGGCGCCTATCTGGCGCCGGGGTGGTACGCGGGCAACGTCGGCATGTTCGGACCCCATCAGTACGGCGAACACCCGTCTCTGCTCGCCCAGTTGGAGGTCGAGTTCACAGACGGGACGAGTCGGCGCGTCACGTCGGGCACGGATTGGCGGGCCGCCGCCGGGCCCATCGTCTCCGCCGATCTGCTCAGCGGGGAGACGTACGACGCACGCAAGGAGACCCCCGGCTGGACCTCGGCCGGCTTCGACGACCGGACGTGGGCCGAGGTCCGTGGCGCGGACGGTGACGCCCCTGGTCTGATCGTCGCGCAGGTGGACGGCCCGGTCCGGGTGGCGAAGGAGCTTCCCGCCAGGAAGGTGACCGAGCCCGCGCCGGGCGTCTTCGTCTTCGACCTGGGCCAGAACATGGTGGGCTCGGTGCGGCTGCGCGTCTCGGGCGAGGCGGGAACGAGCGTGCGTCTGCGGCATGCCGAGGTCCTCAACCCGGACGGCACCCTCTACACCGCGAATCTGCGCACCGCCGCTGCCACCGACACCTACGTGCTGAAGGGCGGTGGCACCGAGACGTACGAGCCGCGCTTCACCTTCCACGGCTTCCGCTACGTCGAGGTGACCGGCCTCCCCTCCGCTCCCCCGGCCGGCGCACTGACCGGCCGCGTCATGCACACGTCCGCCCCGTTCACCTTCGACTTCGAGACCGACGTCCCGATGCTCAACAAGCTGCACAGCAACATCACGTGGGGCCAGCGCGGCAACTTCGTCTCCGTCCCGACGGACACCCCCGCACGCGACGAACGTCTGGGGTGGACGGGCGACATCAACGTCTTCGCGCCGACCGCCGCGTACACGATGGAGTCGGCCCGCTTCCTCACCAAGTGGCTCGTCGACCTCCGGGACGCCCAGACCGCCGAAGGCGCCTTCACGGACGTGGCACCCATCGTCGGCAACGTGGGCAACGGCGCGGCCGGCTGGGGCGACGCCGGCGTCACCGTTCCCTGGTCGCTGTACCAGGCGTACGGGGACCGGCAGGTCCTCGAGGACGCCTGGCCGTCCATCCGGGCCTGGCTGACGTTCCTCGAGAAGAACAGCGACGGCCTGCTGCGGCCGGACGGCGGGTACGGCGACTGGCTGAACGTCTCCGACGAGACACCGAAGGACGTCATCGCCACCGCGTACTTCGCGCACAGTGCCGATCTCGCGGCCCGGACGGCCACGGAGCTGGGCGATGACCCAGCCCCCTACCTCGACCTCTTCACACGCGTGACCGAGGCGTTCCGGGCCGCGTACGTCACCGACGAGGGAAGGGTGAAGGGCGACACACAGACGGCGTACGTCCTCGCCCTGTCGATGGACCTGCTGCCGGAGGCGCTGCGGAAGGCGGCGGCCGACCGGCTCGTCGCGCTCATCGAGGCGAAGGACTGGCATCTCTCGACCGGCTTCCTCGGGACGCCCAGGCTGCTGCCGGTTCTCACCGCGACCGGGCACACCGATGTCGCCTACCGTCTGCTTCAGCAGCGCTCCTTCCCCAGCTGGGGATATCAGATCGACAAGGGCTCCACCACCATGTGGGAGCGCTGGGATTCCATCCGTCCGGACGGCAGCTTCCAGACCCCGGACATGAACTCCTTCAACCACTACGCCTACGGATCGGTCGGTGAGTGGATGTACACGAACATCGCCGGTATCTCGGCGGGCCGGCCCGGATTCCGTGAGATCGTCATCCGCCCCCGCCCCGGCGGCGACGTCACGTCGGCCCGTGCCACGTTCGCATCGGTCTACGGTCCCGTCTCCACGCGGTGGAAGGTGCGGTCCGGCGGAATCGATCTGACGTGCACCGTGCCGCCCAACACGACCGCCGAGGTGTGGGTGCCCGCGGACACCCCGGACGCGGTCACCCACACGTCCGCCACGTTCCTGCGCGAGGAGGAGGGCTGTGCGGTCTACCGGGTCGGGTCCGGGAGTCACCGCTTCACCGCGTAGGACGCCCACTCACATATGAGCCGTCATAGGGTAGTTGCCCCATACAGCGCACAGAGGGAGTCAGACGTATGCCCATCCCACTCGGTCTCGGCCTTCCGCAGATGAAGCAGTACGACCTCGGCCGCGATGTGGCCGATGTGGCGCGGGCCGCGGAGGGAGCCGGGTACGGGAGTCTGTGGGTGTTCGAGCGAGTGCTGTTTCCCGAGCCGGCGACCCAGGGGCTGTACGGGATTCCCGGGCTGGCCTGGCCCGATCAGTACCGCAGCGTGGCCGACCCGTTGGTCACCCTGACGCTCGCCGCTGCAGCCACCGACCGTGCCCGGCTCGGGACCAGTGTGCTCGTCGCACCGCTGCACGTTCCCTTCCAGCTGGCCCGTTCGCTCGCCTCGCTCGACGCGGCCAGCGGTGGACGGGTGATCGCGGGGCTGGGAACGGGCTGGTCCCTGGACGAGTACGCGGCCGCTTCCGTCGCACCCTTCGAGAAGCGCGGCGCAGTCCTGGACGAGCTGCTCGACGTGTGCGCGGCCGTCTGGGGGGCCGACCCGGTCTCGTACGAGGGAGATCTGACCACGATCACCCCGTCCGAGGTGGGGCCCAAGCCGGCCCGCCCCATCCCGGTCTTCCTGCCGGCGAACAGCCCCCGGGCCACACGCCGGCTGGTCGACCGGGCGGATGGCTGGATGCCCGTCGCCATGGGCGCGTCGCAGCTGTCCGAGCAGTGGCAGCGCGTGCAGGACGTCGCCGCCGAGCGCGGGCGTGAACGGCCGGTCGGTGTCTGTGCCCGCGCCAACGCGCGGTACAGCGCCAAGCCGGTCGAGGGCCGGGAGCGACAGCCGTTCCACGGCAGCGTGGCGCAGATCGTCGAGGACCTGGTGGCACATGCCGCAACCGGCGTTCCCGAGATCATGCTGGATCTTCAGAGCACCACGCGTGATGCCACCGAACTCATCGATGTGGCGAGCGAGGTGTACGAGGCCGCGCGGGCTGCCGGCGTCTGAGCGGATTCCGCCCGGGGTGGGGATCGCCGTCCCGGGCGGAGCCGCGGCGTGGCCGGTGTGCGGTGCCGGAGACTCCGGGAACGTGTGCGGCCGCTGTCACACCCGCGGGCTCTCCGGTGTCAGACTCGTGACACCCGCCGACGGAGGACTGTGACCGATGGACGACCGCACATCGCTGGCCGAACGGTTCGAGCGGGACCGGCACCATCTGAAGGCCGTGGCCTACCGGATGCTGGGTTCGGCGAGCGAGGCCGACGACGCTCTCCAGGAAGCCTGGCTGCGTGCCGCCCGGGCCGACACCGGCGATGTGGAGAACCTCACCGGGTGGCTGACCACCGTGGTGGGCCGGGTCTGTCTCAATATGCTCCGCACCCGTCACACGCGTCGTGAGGACCCGCTCGACGCGTACGACCGGGCCGGTGGGGGCGAGGAGGGCGACGATCCCGAGCAGGAGGCGTTGGTCGCCGACTCGGTGGGGCTGGCGCTGCTGGTGGTCCTCGACTCCCTGTCGCCCGCGGAGCGCCTGGCCTTCGTGCTGCACGACATGTTCGCCGTGCCCTTCGACGAGATCGCTCCGATGCTCGACCGTTCACCGACCGCGGCCCGGCAGCTGGCGAGCCGGGCCCGCCGCCGGGTCAGGGGGCGCACGGCCCTGCGGGAAGCGGATCCGGCGCGACACCGGCAGGTTGTCGAAGCCTTCCTTGCCGCTTCCCGCGGTGGGAACTTCGACGCTCTGGTGGCTCTTCTCCATCCGGATGTGGTGCTTCACGCCGATCCGTCGGTCGTGCCCACCCCCGAACCCGTCGTCGTCCGTGGCGCCCACACCGTGGCGAAGGGTGCGATGGCGGCCACGGGACGGGCGCTGTTCACCGGGGTCGCGCTGGTCGACGGTGCCGTGGCGCTCGTGATGGCGCCGCAGGGCCGCCTGCGGCTGGTGCTCGGATTCACGGTCCTCGACGGACTGATCACAAAGATCGACGTCGTGGCCGACCCGGACCGGATCCGGGAGCTCGAAGTGGCTGTCCTGGACGGCTGATACGGGCGTACGGCGGGAGGACTGGTGGAGAACGAGGCTCCGGAGGCGTCGGAAACACACCCGTAGCGCCCTGCCGCCGCCCGTTGGGGCGCCGTTCACCCTGGGCGCGGTACAGCTGCTCACTGCTCGCCTCGCAGCCCCTCAGACACTCGCACCGGGACACCTCAAACCCTGCCTGACCTGGCCTTTCACACTGTTCAACTCTATCGTTCCGGTATCGGGAAAGGAGGTCCGGATGGACCGGAGCATACGGAGTGTGGACGACGTACTGAGGCTGCTCGACGGCCTGTTCGCGCCTGAGGCCGACCGCTGGACGTCGGGCGGGGCATCGTGGTGGGACGACTTCTACGCCGACCGTTCGAAGCCAGTGCCGTTCTTCGTGCCGAAGCCCGACGAGAACCTCGACTCGCTGCTCGAACGGGGTCTGATCGAGCCGGGCCGTGCGCTCGATCTGGGCTGCGGCCCGGGTCGCAACGCCATCCATCTGGCGTCCAGGGGATTCGAGGTGGACGCCGTGGATCTGTCCCCCGCCGCTGTCCACTGGGCCGAGAGCCGGGCGGCGGAGGCAGGCGTGCAGGTCCGCTTCCGCTGTGGGGACGCCTTCGACCTCCTCGCCGGCGAGCCGGAACAGCCGTACGACCTGATCTACGATTCGGGCTGCTTCCACCATCTGCCGCCGCACCGGCGCGTCAGCTACCTCGCCCTGGTGGAGCGCGCGTTGGCACCGGGCGGGCAGCTCGCCCTCACCTGCTTCGCCGCGGGCGGTACCGGTTCGGAGCTGAGCGACGCGGACTTCTACACCCGGCCCGCCGGACTGCACGGCGGGCTCGCCTACACGCCGGAGTCCTTGCGGTGGATCTTCTGCGACCTCACCGAGATCGAACTGCGCCGCATGCGGGACGAACCGTCCGACTCGCCGCTCTTCGGCGAGTCCTTCCTGTGGACGGCTCTCTTCCGCCGGAAGGTGGCCGAGCAGCCGCCGGTGTCCGGGTTCCCCGGGTGAGGATGCCCCGTGCGGACGGCACGCGGCCGGCTCGAACCAGCCACTGATGCGGCGCTCCGCGGTGGTCGCAGAGCGCCGGCCGTCAGCTCTGGAGCGCGGCGAGTTCGCGGACTGTCGCCATGTCGCTGAACGGGATCAGCTGTTCGCCGACGATCTGGTACGGCTCGCTGCCCTTGCCCGCCACCAGCACGATGTCGTCCGGTCCGGCGGCCTCCAGTGCGAAGGCGATGGCGGAGCGCCTGTCCGCGTGGCGTTCGAACCTGGTCCCGGTGCTCTCCAGACCGGGGGCCACCTGGTCCATGATCGCTTCGGGGTCCTCGTTCCTGGGGTTGTCCGACGTCAGGACGCACAGGTCGGAGTGGGTCCCGGCGATCTCGCCCATCTGGGCGCGCTTGGTGACATCCCGGTCTCCTCCGCAGCCGAAGACGGTGACGACCCGTCCCCGCGAGAAGTCCCGCACGGCGCTGAGGACCTTGTCGAGGGAGTCCGGGGAGTGGGCGTAGTCCACGATGACCGCGGTGCCGCGCGGCGTCTCGAATCGCTCGAGCCGGCCCGGGACCGGGGGCATCCGCTCGAGCGCCGCCACCAGTCCCGCGAGTTCGTGGCCCAGGAGGTGGCAGGCCGCCACGGAGGCGAGCGCGTTGGACACGGAGAACCGTCCGGGCACCGGGATCGCCGCGGGGTACTTGCTCCCCTTGTGGTGGAGGGTGAAGCGGGTGCCGAAGGCGTTCATGCTCAGGTCCGTGGCCCGGTAGTCGGCCTCGGTATCGATGCCGTACGTGGTGACCATGCCCGGCATCGTCGGGGCGATGGCGGCGCCCACGGGGTCGTCCGCGTTGACGACGGCGCTCCGGCACAGCCCCTGGAAGAGGCGGAGCTTGGCGTCGCGGTAGTTCTCCATGGTGCCGTGGTCGTCCAGGTGGTCCTGGGTGAGGTTGGTGAAGATGCCCACGTCGAGGAAGGCGCAGTCCACGCGGTGGTTCAGCAGACCCATGGAGGTGGCTTCCAGGACCACGGTGCCGACCTCGTGGTCGCGCATGTGGCCCAGGAGGTACTGGAAGTCCGGCGACTCCGGTGTGGTCAGGACGGAGCGCGGCATCGGGATGAGTTCGTCACCGATGCGGCTGCCGGCGGTGCCGATCACTCCGACTCTCGCACCCTCGGCGATCCTGAGCACGGACTCGACCATGTACGAGACCGATGTCTTCCCGTTGGTGCCGGTGACGGCCACCATGTCCATGCTCCGGCCGGGTTCGCCGTGGTAACGGGAGGTGACGACCGCGGCCGCCGTGCGGGTGTCCGCAACGCGCACCACGCACGCACCGGCGGCCGATGCCCGCACCGCCGCGAGGATGTCCGGTGCCGCGCTGTCCACCAGCACGGCCACGGCACCCCGCGCCAGGGCGGGGCCGACGGCCTCCGGGCCGCCCTCGCAGTGGCCGGGCACGGCGATGTACAGCGAACCCGGTGTCACGCGATGGGCGTCGAAGCAGGCTCCGGCGGTGATCGGGGTCTCCGGATCACCGAGGAGGACCTCGTGATCGTGCCCGGCCAGCAACTCCCTCAGTTTCATGCAGGGTCCTCTCGAAGGTGCGGCTCGCCCGCCGCCGGCCGTCGCCGTGGGATTGCCTACGGCGCGCCGCGGGAGCTGCGCATGGTGGGTGCTGCCGTGTGCGCAGCGAAGGCGGTGGAAGAGCTCCGGTGCCGGAGCGGAGAGCACGGCCGGAAGCGGAATGACGTCGCGGTACGGCCGGCTGCGGTGGGTCCTGGTCAGCCGTGACCGTGCAGGGCGCGGCAGCGCGCCTGGGGGGCGGCGGGGCCAAGCAGTTGAGGCGCCTGTCGCAGGCACTCCCTCACCGCTTCTGTGTGACCCATAAGTGGAGTGTACGTCCCGGGGAGCGCCGTGGATCCCGTTCGTCGTCCCGGCCGGGAGCGGGGTGGTGCCGGTGGGGGTGCGAGGGTGCGGGGCCCGGGCCGTGCGGGGTCGCGCGCCGGCTGCGGGGCCACCGGGCGGCGGACGGCATGCGAAGGGCCTGCCGCGCGGAGGCAATGCTGCCCTCCGCGCGACAGGCCCTCGGGACCGGCCGGAGTGATCAGGCCGTGTGGAGCGTGAGCCCGAAGCGGTTCAGGATCTCGTTGATCGGCTGGTGCCAGGTCTCGCCACCCGAGGTGCAGTCGCCCCAGCCGCCCGAGGTGACGCCCTGCGCCTGGTCGCCGCTGATGAACGAGCCGCCCGAGTCGCCCGGCTCCGCGCACACGCTGGTCTTGGTCATCTCGTAGACGGCGCCCTGGCTGTAGTTCACCGTCTCGTTGGTGGCCAGTACGTTGCCGCAGTGCCAGTGCGAGGTGGATCCGGAGCGGCATATCGAGGCGCCGATGGGAGCCGCGGCGGAGCCGCGTACGAGCTGGTCGGAGACGGTGCCCCAGCCGAGGACCACGGGCTCGGTCCACCAGCCGTTGCCCACGCTGACCCAGGCGTAGTCGTCGCCGGGGAAGGACGAGCCCTGGAAGTTGCCGATGGCGGAGCCGTCCCAGCCGCTGACGGCCGCGCCCGCCTGTCCGCAGTGTCCGGCGGTGACGAAGCCGCCGTTCACGGAGAAGCCGATGGAGCACCGTACGTTCCCCGTGTAGTACGGGTCGCCGCCCACGGTGCCTGCGGCGAAGGTCTGCGGCGCCTGGGCGGTCTGCTCGACGACGACCGGCCCGGCCGCGCGGGCCCGCTCGACGAACTTCTGGACATCGTTGTCAGACCGTGCGGAGGAGACGACGTTCACGACGACCTTGTTCGCCTTCGGGTCGACGTGCCAGCTGCTGACCCCGGCCGGTGCGTCGAACGTGTCGAGGCGTGCCTTGACCGCGTCGAGCCGCTGCGCGGTGTTGCTCACCAGGCGGACGTCCGCGCCGGTGGCCCGTACGGCCGCTTCCTGCTTCTCGCTGGTGACGGCCACGGTGAGACCGCCGGTCGACGGGTCGAACCAGGAGCCGCCGTACGCCGCTCCGGCGGCGGTCCTCGCCTTTCCCTGTATCGCGGTCGCCGTCTTCTCCGCTGACAGCCTCGCCCTGGCCTGGCTCTCCGTCAGCCCGAAGTCCTTCTGCATGGCGGACATCAGTCCGGCGGACGCCGGGGGTGTGTCGCTGACGGTGCGGGTGCCGGTGGCGGGGGTGTCGGCGGCGGAGGCGGAGGGGAATCCTGCGCCCGCCCATGCTCCGACGAGGAGCACGGCGGACAGAGCGGTCCGCAAAGCTGTGATGCGTCTCAAGGCATTGGCCCTTCTGGTGTTCCGGCGAAGTGGGGGAGGAACAGCAGGCGTCCGAGACGTCTCGTCTGAGAGCGCTCTCAGAGTGTGCCGTTCCGGACTGTAGCCCAGAGTTGTTTGCAGGTCCATGCCAATGCATGGGTGACCCGACAGCTCTCCGCTGAGTAGCCGTACTCATCCCGTCGATCCGAACTCGCCCTACTGTCGGCCGGGATGAACAGCGGTTGGCGGCGGCGGGCACCACCCGCGCCGGCGGGGGGCGAGGAGAGCGGACATGGACGGATCGTCGGGAAGACGCGGACTCGGAGCCGGCCTGACCGGCATGCTCATGTGCACGGTCGCGCTCATGCTCGGCGGCTGCGGGGTGTTGAGCACGAAGGAGGACCGCGGCTTCGCCGAGAAGCTTGCCGACGAGCACTACCCCGGCGTCCTCGAAGTGATCGAGGTGCACAAACTGTTCCCGCAGGCAGGTGGCTCGGAGGTCGTCTACTCGGTGGCCGGCGACGCCGATGCGGTGGTCCGGATCCGGGTCGACGCCAAAGCCGGAACGTGCAATACGCACCCCTGCCGGAAGGTTCTCGACGACGCCGTGGCGCGGGGGCGCACCGAGGCGGACCGGCTGCGGCTCCTGATCCGTACTTTCGAGAGCTGCGGCCACGAGGTGATCGGGGTGGAGCCCTCGACCGGGGCACCGTGGGTCGTGGCCTCACCGACCAACGCCACGGTGACCCGCGTGCTCCAGGACCTGGGCTCCTGCGTCCGGCGCTGGGCGGACGCGGACGCACGCTACGGAGGGACAGCGAACGCTCGCGGGGCCTCGGTGAACATCGCCTCCCCCGCGGTCGCCGAACACCGCCCGGCAGGCAGGAACTCGCACCCGACAGCGATGCGGCTGAGCGAGCGGAGTCTGCTGGCCGCCCTGCAGTCACGGCCTTACTACGCCGCGGGCTACCCGGCATCGCGGGGGCGCGTCGACACCACGGGCAGCGCCCGGATCGTGCAGCCCTTCGAAACGCGGCAGAGGTTCGCGGCGACCGTCCAGCGCGCGGTGAAGGAGCAGCTCAGCGCCACGTACCCGAACGTCCAGGTGAGTGGGTACGACGGGGTGTGGCGGCTGGAACCGGGGACCGTCGACCGGCTCACCGGGTACGTGCTCTACTGCGAGCGGTCGGACGGGGAGAAGAGATGCCTGGGTGACCGGGCCGTGCTGGTGACGACGGATGTACGGGGCAGGCCGGTGGGCGAGTTCCGGCCGGTGGGCAAGGTGCGCGAGGGACGGGGGCCTCTGCGGCTGCCGCCCCTCTGAGGAGCGCCGGCCCTTACGGGGACGGCGACCCGAGTTGGGGCAGCCCCCGGCGTGTGGCGTCAGGGCCGCAGGGGCCGGTATTCGAAGCTGCGCCACAGCTCCCGGATCTCCGCGCTGTCCGCCCAGTGGCCGGGGGCCGGGGCCCTGGTGGATTCCGCCGTTTCCCAGGTACGGACAGGGCCACCGGAGGGGCCGAGTGCCTCCCACCCCGGGTCGCCGGTGGCCGCGAATCCGGCCCAGGCCGCGGTCATCCGACCGGACAGCTGATGGTCCGGGGCTGTCGGCGCGCCGCCGATCAGGAACCGGACGCTCTCCTCGTCGAGGTTCCCGAAGGCGAACGGGACGTCCGCGCAGTGCCAGGCGTAGGCCACCGGCCGCGGCGCGCCCCGCTGCCGGGCGAAGCGTGACAGGAAGGTGCGGCCGCCGGCCCGTGCGTGGGCTTCGGCGAGCCGGCTGCTGTACTCGCCGAACATCAGGTCCCCGTACAGGGCGAGGTGGACGTCGCCGACGGGGGCGTCGGGCAGAAGCCCCCGGTAGCCCCTGGTCAGTGCGTCCGGGAGTTGGAAGTCCCTTGCGAAACAGTCGAGTTGTTCCTGCGTGGTGACCTTCGCGCAGCTGCCGACGGCATCCAGCAACCAGTACTCCTGGGTGGTGTGGCAGACGAGGAGGTCGATGGCGGACGCGTTGCCGTCGGCCGGTCCGGAGAGCGGGTCGGCGCGCAGCCACGCGCCGTCGGCCACCGGGCCGTAGATGACCGGATCCCAGTGGTGACGTCCGGATTCGGGGTTCTGCCGGTACTGGGCCACTACCGCGTCGGACGCCCGCACGAGGGCCTGTGGCGAGGCGCGCTCCAGTCCGGTGCGCGTCGCGGGGACAGCCGCCTCCTTGGCCACCTTCTCCATGAGGTGCCCGGCGAGCTCCGGCGAGTAGCAGGGTCCGACCGCACTGTGCGCGATCGCCCGCCGGAACAGTCCCCGCGCGCCGTCCATCGTCATCAGACAGGCCACCGATGTGGCCCCGGACGACTGCCCGGCCAAGGTGACGTTCCCCGGGTCGCCACCGAAGGCGGCGATGTTCTCGCGCACCCACCTCAGGGCGGCGATCTGGTCGAGCAGCCCCCGGTTGGGCGGGCAGGGGTCCTCTCCGTCAGCCGGGATGTGACCGAAGCCCTCGAATCCGAGACGGTAGTTGAGGGTGACCACGACCAGGCCCGCGTGGGCGAGCGCGGTGCCGTCGAAGTCCGGCTGAGCGCCCGATCCGAAGGTGTAGGCGCCGCCGTGGATCCATACGAACACCGGCAGCGGGGCACCGGGGGCCGGGGCGGGGGTCCAGACGTTGAGGCTGAGGACGTCCTCGTCGCCGGGCGACCAGCTCGGTGCGCCGGGCAGCTGCGCGGACTGCGGCGCCACAGGGCCGAAGTCCACGCAGTCGCGGATGCCCGCCCAGGGCACGCGGACGCGTGGTGCCCGGAACCGGTCCGCGCCGAACGGCGGCTCGGCATAGGGGATTCCGAGGACGGCGGCGACACCTCGCTGCGGGGCGCGTCCCCGCACCCGCCCGCACGTCGTGTCGAAGACACTCGTCATCATCGCTCTGCCGTCCTTCGCGCCCCGCCCCGGCCGGGCGTGGTGATCACCATGGCAGAGGCCACTGCCGCGGGGCGAACGAAATAGCCGTCGCTCCGAGGACGACGGACCCCCAGGGGCAGTGCGGGTTACGAGCCCACCTTGCGTTTGTTGTAGACGTCGAAGCCGACGGCGGCGAGCAGCACGAATCCCTTGATGACCTGCTGGTAGTCGGTGCCGATACCCACGAGTGACATGCCGTTGTTCAGGACGCCGAGCACGAGGCCTCCGATGACGGCGCCGAAGACCGTACCGACACCGCCGCTCATGGAGGCTCCGCCGATGAACGCGGCGGCGATGGCCTCCAGTTCGAAGTTGGTGCCGGCCTGGGGCACGCCGGCACCGAGGCGGGCCGCGTAGACGGCGCCGGCGAGCGCGGCGAGTACGCCCATGTTCACGAACACGAAGAACGTGACGCGCTGGTCCTTCACCCCGGACAGTTTCGCCGCGGCGCGGTTGCCGCCCAGCGCGTACACATGGCGGCCGATCACCGCGTTGCGCATCACGTAGCCGAACCCGATCAGCAGCACGGCGAGCAGCAGGAGCACGACGGGGACACCGCGGTAGCTGGCAAGGGTCATGGTGAACGCGAGTACGGCCGCCGCCATGGCACCGCACTTGACGAGGAAGAGGTTCCGGGGCAGGACATCCAGCTCGTAGCGCTTCTGGCGGCGCCGGTCGCGGACCTCCTGGAGCAGGGCGAACGCCAGCAGGGCGAGCCCGAGGAGCAGGGTGAGGTTGTGGTAGTTGGTGTGCGGTCCGACCTCGGGGAGGTATCCGGTGGAGATCTTCTGGAAACCGTCGGGGATCGGGCCGAGCGAGCGGCTCCCCAGCAGGATCTGCGTACCGCCGCGGAAGAGGAGCATTCCGGCCAGGGTCACGATGAACGAGGGAATGCCGACGTAAGCGATCCAGAAGCCCTGCCAGGCACCCGCGACCGCGCCGAGGAGGAGTCCGAGGACGAGGGCGAGTACCCAGGGCACATCGTGCTCGACCATCATGACGGCGCAGGCGGCGGAGACGAAGGCGGCCAATGAGCCGACCGACAGGTCGATGTGCCCGGCGATGATGACGATCATCATGCCGATGGCGAGGACCAGGATGTAGCTGTTCTGGAGGACGAGGTTGGTGACGTTGTTCGGCTTGAGCAGGACGCCGTCGGTCCATATCCCGAAGAGCACGACGATCAGCCCGAGGGCGATGAGCATCCCGTACTGGCGCATGTTGCGGCGGGCCGCGTCCAGGAGGACCGTGCCGGTCGTCGTGACGGCGGCGGGGGCCGCCTTGCCGGTGCGCGGCGGGGTGCTGGTGGGGGTCTGGGCCATTTCCTGCTACCTCTTGTCGCTGGTCATATGGCGCATGAGGGCCTCCTGGGTGGCCTGCGCGCGCGGGAGTTCGCCGGTGAGCCGGCCGGCCGACATGGTGTAGATCCGGTCGCACATGCCGAGGAGTTCGGGGAGCTCGGAGGAGATGAGGACGACGGCCCGGCCCTGGGCGGCGAGCCGGTCGATCACGGTGTAGATCTCGTACTTCGCACCGACGTCGATCCCCCGGGTCGGTTCGTCGAGGATGAGGACGTCCGGACCGGCGAAGATCCATTTGCTTAGGACGACCTTCTGCTGGTTGCCGCCGGAGAGCCGGCCGGCCTGCTCGAAGACGGTGGGGGCCTTGATGTTCATGGAGGTGCGGTACGACTCGGCTACACGGGTCTCCTCGTGCTCGTCGACGATTCCCCGCCGCGAGACGTTGCCCAGGGCGGCGAGGCTGATGTTGCGGCCGATGGTGTCGATGAGGTTGAGGCCGTACTGCTTGCGGTCCTCGGTGACGTAGGCGATCTTGTGACGGACCGCTTCGGAGACGGTGCGGGTCCGGATCTCCTGGCCGTCCTTGAGGACCGTGCCGCTGATGTTGGTGCCGTAGCTGCGGCCGAAGACGCTCATGGCGAGCTCGGTGCGGCCGGCTCCCATCAGTCCGGCGATGCCGACGATCTCGCCCCGCCGGGCTTGTACGGAGACGCGGTCGACGACCTTGCGGTGCTGGTCGATCGAGTGATGGACCGTCCAGTCGCGGATCTCCAGGGCGGGGTGGGCTCCCGGGTCCCCCTCGTACGGGGTGCGCTCGGGGAAGCGGTTGTCCAGCTCACGGCCGACCATGCCCCGGATGATGCGGGACTCCGTGGTGGATTCGGCGTGCACGTCGAGCGTTTCGACGGTCCGGCCGTCGCGCAGGACGGTGACGGAGTCGGCGACCGCGGCGATCTCGCCGAGCTTGTGCGAGATGATGATCGACGAGATGCCCTGGCTCTTCAGTTGTCTGATGAGGGCGATGAGCTGGGCGCTGTCCTCGTCGTTCAGGGCCGCGGTCGGCTCGTCGAGGATGAGCAGCTCGACCTTCTTGGACAGCGCCTTGGCTATTTCGACGAGCTGCTGCTTTCCGACTCCGATGTCCGCGACCCTGGTCTGCGGGTTCTCGCGCAGACCTACCCGGTCGAGCAGGGCGGCGGCGTGGCGCAGGGTCTCGTTCCAGCTGATGAAGCCACGCGGTGCGTGTTCGTTGCCGAGGAAGATGTTCTCCGCGATGGAGAGGTACGGCACCAGGGCGAGTTCCTGGTGGATGATCACGATGCCGCGCGCCTCGCTGGCCCGGATGTCCTTGAACGCGCAGTCCTCGCCCCGGAACCGGATCTCGCCCGCGTAGCTGCCGTGCGGATGCACCCCGCTGAGTACCTTCATCAGGGTGGACTTCCCGGCGCCGTTCTCGCCGCAGACGGCGTGTACCTCGCCCTGGGCGACGGTCAGGGAGACGTCGGAGAGCGCTTTGACGCCGGGGAACGTCTTGACGATGGACCGCATCTCCAGGATCGGTGCGGGTACGGTCGCCTGTTCCGCCGTCGGGACCGTCATCGGAGGTCGCTCTCCTTGATGTAGCCGGAGTCGACCAGCTTCGCGCGGTAGTTGGTCTTGTCGACGCTCACCGGGTCGAGCAGGAAGGACGGCACGACCTTCTTCTCGTTGTTGTACGTCGTGGTGTCGTTGACCTCAGGCTTCTTGTCGTTGAGGACGGCGTCGGCCATCTGGACCGCCTGCTTGGCCAGCGCACGGGTGTCCTTGTAGACGGTCTGCGTCTGCTGCCCCGCGATGATCGATTTCACCGACGCGACCTCGGCGTCCTGGCCGGTGACGACGGGGTACGGCTTGGCGCCGGTCCCGTATCCGTCCGACTTGAGGGACGAGATGACACCGATCGAGATGCCGTCATAGGGGGAGAGCACCGCGTCGACCTTCGCGGAGGAGTAGGCGCTGGTCAGCAGGTCGTCCATGCGCTTCTGGGCGGTCCCGCCGTCCCAGCGCAGCGTGGTGATCTGGTCGAGCTTCGTCTGCTTGCTTCGGACGACCAGCTGCTTCTTGTCGATGTACGGCTCGAGCGCCTTCCACGCGCCCTGGAAGAAGTAGCGCGTGTTGTTGTCGTCGGGGGACCCGGCGAAGAGCTCGATGTTGAACGGGCCCTTCTTGTCGCCGGACTTCAGCCCGAGCTTGTCGAGGATGTAGCCGGCCTGGAGCTCGCCGACCTTCTCGTTGTCGAAGGAGGCGTAGTAGTCGACGTCAGGGGTGCCGAGTATGAGCCGGTCGTACGAGATGACCTTGATGCCCTGCTCCCCCGCCTGGTGAAGTACGTCGCTGAGCGCGCGGCCGTCGATGGCGGCGACGACGAGGACGTCCACACCCTTGGTGATCATGTTCTCGATCTGGGAGACCTGCTGGTCGACGTCGTCCTCGCCGTACTGCAGATTCGTCTTGTAGCCGAGCTTCTTGAATTCGGCGGCCATGTTCTTGCCGTCGGCTATCCACCGTTCGGACGATTTGGTCGGCATGGCGATCCCGATGGTGGAGCCCTTGCCCCCTGTCTTCTTCTCCTTGCTGCCGCCGTCACCGCTCTGTCCGCAGGCGGCGAGGGTGACCGAAAGGGCCAGCGCGGTGAGGACCGTGACGGTCCGTGCGGCACGCGGGACGGTCGTGGTGGGTGAGGTGCGCATGTCGATCCTCCGGGTGCGAGGGAGACGGCTGGGCGGGCCGGGCCCCTCATGCTTGTTCGGTATATCGGACGCGGTTCGGATAACGGAGCATTCGAACGCGCTCAGGAGGCACCCACCCGCGGCCATCTCCTCGTACCGCCAAGGTGGTTGCGTCCAGCGCGCCCGACAGAGCGTTGTTCGATATTTCGTCGGTCGTTCGAAATGCTGGCGTGACCGTAGTGAGAGGTCGGGACGGGTGTCAATGGTTCGGACAGGCGTGGTCGCCGCGGGCCCGGCCGGGGGGCGACTTTCGGCCGCCCGGCAGGCCCCCGGAGGAGGGCCGTCCGGGACCGATCGGGCGGGTCACCGGGGTGCCCCGCGGGGTCTCGGTCAGCGGGCCTGGCTGATCGCGGTGCGGAGCATCGCCACGGTGGTGGCGGCAGCCGCGCGTTCGGCGTCGTCGTTCGTCGCGCGCACTCGCTCCTCCAGCAGAACCACCGCGGCCTGGAGCACACCCACGCGTACCGGAACACTCTGCATCGCCGTCAGGACCGCCGCTGCCTGCTCGGCCGGCGTCGCGGTGGCGGCCTGCGGAATGAGGGTGGAGATTCCGCGCCCGAGCGCGCGGTCACGAGGCGGCTGAGCCGCGGCTGTGGTCACCGCAGAAGTCTGCCGCACCGGACGGGCGGAATGGGTCAGCGACCTGGCCGCTGCGCCGCGCCGTCGTCCCGGACATGGTCGTACACGCGCCTCAACAGGTCGGTCAGCTGCGTGCGTTCCGCGCCGGTCAGGGGCGCGAGCAGATCGTCCTGGACGGTGAGCACCTCGGCGTGGAGCCGGTCCAGGAGCGCGCGGCCGGCAGGGCTGACGGTCACGGTGACCCGTCGCCGGTCGGCGGTGTCACGCGCCCGCTCCGCAAGCCTCGCCCCGGCCAGGTCGTCCACGATCTTCACGATGTCACTGCGGTCGACCGAGAGCCGGTCCGCCAGCTCCCGTTGCGCGTGGGGGCCGAAGTCGACGAGTGCCGCCAGCACGCCCATGTGCCAGAGCCGCAGTCCGCGCGCGGTCAGCTGCTCGGCGAGCCGGCCGCGGGCCACCTTGCCGGTCCTGGACATCAGGTAGGTCGTGAGTTCCAGGAGGCTGGGCGGGGTCTCGTTCCTGTTCATCACGAATATCGTAGGGCTGGACCAATGATGGGTGCGCACCTACTGGTGGAGCCGCTACGGACGCACCGGACCCGGTCCGCCGGATGAGTCCTCATCCCGGCGTGCTGCCGAGGTCGAAGACGAGGCGTCCCGACACCTCTCCCTTCAGGACCTCGCCGATCGCGGCATTGATGTCCGCCAGGTCCCGGCTCTCGCGGACCACCCTGGTGCGGCCGAGCCCGTGCAGCCGGAAGACCTCGGCCAGGTCCTCGCGGGTCCCGACGATCGAGCCGATGACCTTGGTGCCGTTCAGCACCGTGTCGAAGACGGGTAGTTCCAGCTTCCCCTCCGCCGGAAGTGCCACAAGGACGAGCGTGCCGCCCCGGCGCAGCGCGCCGTAGGCCGCGCCGAACGACTCGTTGCTCACCGCGAGCGAGATCGCCGCGTCGGCGCCGCCCAGGCGCCGGGTCTCCTCGGCCACGTCCTGGACGCGGGCGTCGATGACGTGGTCGGCGCCCAGCTCCCGGGCGAGAGCCAGCTTCTCGTCGGTGATGTCCACGGCGATGGTCTCGGCCCCGAAGATCCGCGCGTACTGGAGGGCGAGATGCCCCAGGCCGCCGATGCCGGAGACGAGGGCACGGGTGCCCGGACGCGCGCCGGAGAGTTTCACCGCCTTGTACGTGGTGACCCCCGCGCAGGTCAGGGGCGCCGCGTCCAGCGGGTGGATGCCGTCGGGTACCGGGACCACGTAGGTGCCGTGGGCGAGGGCGTACTCGGCATGGCTGCCGTCGGCCGAGTAGCCGCTGTTCCGCTGCCCGAGACAGAGCGTCTCCCAGCCGGAGACGCAGTGGTCGCAGTGGCCGCAGGCCTCCCCGAGCCAGGGGATGGCGACCCGGTCCCCCAGGGCGAGATGGGTGACCTGGTCGCCCACCGCCTCGACGATTCCGATGCCCTCGTGGCCGGGGACGAAGGGCGGACTCGGTTTGACCGGCCAGTCCCCCCGGGCCGCGTGGATGTCGGTGTGGCACAGCCCCGAGGCCTCCATGCGTACCAGGACCTGGTGCCCGGCCGGGGTGGGTACCGGCCTGTCCTCCACGACGAGAGGTTCGGTGAAGCTGCGGACGACGGCGGCTCTCATGGGTGCTCCTCCGCTTCGGTGCGGTGTGCCCGGCCCGCCGCGCGAAACGCGCCCGTCGGCCACACAAGCCTCGAAACAGAGTATTTCGGATGGCTGGTTCTCGCTTCTCCTCACCCGGGGCGGGCTGCCGCCCCCCGCGTGCTCGCTATCCCCGTGCCCAGGTGTGCATCGCGGACCGTGAGGCGAAGTTCGCGACGTCCTTGTCGAGGGGATGGTCGGTGTGCTGGTGAATGCGCCAGGACGCCTGGATCCGGGGTTTGCCGGCGGTGACGTAGTCCGCGATCCACAGGCCGTCCCCGGCGTACGACGTGGTGTCGTGATTCAGCCAGAAGTAACGGTTGCAGTAGAGCAGGACCCTGTGGTGCGGCCGCAGCCGTTTGACCTCGCGGATGAACCGGTCCTTCTCGGCGTTGCTCGCCCGGGTGCCCTCACCGTTCTGCTCCCAGTCGACGGCGAGCAGCTCCCCCGCCTTCTCCGGCGCCTTGCTCAGGAAGTACTCCGCTTGCGCCGTGATGTTCCCGGGCCACAGGAAATGGTAGAAGCCGACCACGCATTCCGCGTCCCTGGCACGTTTCGTCTGTTCGGCCAGATGCGGATTGACGTACGAGCGGCCCTCGGTGGCCTTGATGAGGACGAAGTCCAGTCCGTCCGTGTCGAAGGACGACTGATGGGAGCTGACATCGACGCCATGGAGCATGGGCACCGCCTTCAAATGGTCTGCGTGATTCCACTTTCTCCCCGTTAAGTGCCCCCGCCGTGCGGGTCCCATCCGTCGAAGTGGCAGAGGAATCGTTTCGCCGTCACCCGGAATAGGTCCGGGCAGGGACGAGTTGGTGAACCGGCAGGACCCATTCACGTACCGCAGGCACCATCGGAAGGTCGGATCCATGAAGATCGGCATCATCGGGGCAGGGAACATCGGCGGTAATCTCACCCGGCGCCTGGCCGCACTGGGCCATGAGGTCTCCGTCGCCAACTCTCGCGGTCCCGAGACGCTCGCCGCACTGGCCGAGGAGACCGGCGCCACCGCCGTCACCGCGGCGGAGGCCGCCCGGGACGCCAGTGTCGTGGTCGTCACCGTCCCGCTGAAGGCCGTTCCGGCACTGCCCGCCGGCTTCCTCGACGCCGCCGCGCAGGACGTCGCGGTGATCGACACCGGAAACTACTACCCGCAGCGTGACGGCCGCATCGCCGCCATCGAGGACGGTCTGCCCGAGAGCCGCTGGACGGAGCAGCAGATCGGCCATCCCGTCATCAAGGCCTTCAACGGTACGTACGCGCAGGACATCATCACCCACGGCAGCCCCAGTGGGACCGCGGACCGCCAGGCTCTCCCGGTGGCCGGTGACGACGCGGCCGCCAAGCGGACGGTCCGGGAACTGATCGACGAGCTGGGATTCGACACCGTCGACGCAGGCGGGCTCGACACCTCGTGGCGCCAGCAGCCGGGGACGCCGGTCTACGGCAACCGGGGTGACGCGGCCGCCATCGAGAAGGCGCTGGAGTCGGCGTCCCCCGAGCGGACCTCGGAGTGGCGGGCCTGAGGCCCCGAGCGGTGACGTCCCGGCCCGGCGCCCGGGCCGGGACATCCGGCGCCTCACTCGTCGAAAGCCGTGCTGCGGCTGAGCTTCTCCCAGGTCAGCACCTCGGTGCGGGAGGCGTCGAGACTGGCGACGACCGCATCCGTCGCGTCGTTGCCGAGCGGCAGCCGCAGTGGGGTGTCGTCAGCGGCGAGTGCGGTCAGGATCGCCGCCGCCGCCTTGTCCGGGTCGCCCTCCTGCTTGCCGTCCGAGCCGGGAAGATTGGCGCGCACCGGGCCGACGGTCTCCTCGTAGGCGGGGAGCGGAGCGGACTGGTGCAGGGCGCCGCTCCCGGCGAACCCGGTGCGGAACGATCCGGGCTCGACGATCAGCACCTTGATCCCGTGCGGGGCCACCTCGGCGGCGAGCGCCTCGGACAGTCCCTCCAGGGCGAACTTCGTCGCCGAGTAGGCGCCGACGCCGGGGAAGGTGAAGCGGCCGCCCATGCTGCTCATCTGTACCACGGCGCCTGAGCCGTTGCGGCGCATGTGCGGCAGCACGGCGCGCACCAGCGCCGCGGGCCCGAAGAAGTGCAGGTCCATCAGATCGCGCAGCTCGCGGTCGCTGGTCTCCTCGACGGCACCGATCAGTCCCATGCCGGCGTTGTTGACCACCACATCGATCCGTCCGTGCCAGAGCACGGTGTCCGCGACGACGTCCGCGATGCGCGCGGAGTCGGTGACGTCCAACTGGACCGCGAAGGCACGGTCGGGGTGTGCGGCGACGAGATCGCCGAGCGCCTCCGGCCTGCGGGCCGTGGCGACGACCGTGTCTCCCGCGGCGAGCGCGGCCGTGGCGATGGCACGGCCGAATCCGGAGGAGGCCCCGGTGATCAGCCAGACGCGGCCCGCCGTCCCGTCCTGGGCCGCGGTGCGGTGTCCGGCGCTCGCGCCGTGCTCGGCATTCATGGGTAACTCCGGCCTATCGATGGGCTGTTGTGATGACTCCGTTATGCCATCCGACTCCGTGCACGGTCCAAGACAAAGGCTCTTCCGATCGATAAAGGCGCCTTATGATCGCTGGATGGAGCTGCGCCAGCTGCACTACCTGACCGTGATAGCCGAGGAAGAGAACCTGGGACGGGCCGCCCGTCGGCTGTTCGTCAGCCAGCCGGCCCTCTCCTACGCACTCAAGAGTCTGGAGACGGAGCTCGGGGTACGGCTCTTCGACCGCCATGCCGGTGGTGTGTCGGCCACGGCGGCGGGACGTGACGTGATCGCCGAGGCGGTGCTGACGGTGCGCCAGTCCGAGCGGGTCCCGGCGGCGGCCGCGCGGCACACGCGCGGCGAGACGGGTGTGCTGAGGGTGGGTTTCGAGGCGAGCGGCGCCGGTGAACTCACCACGCGCGCCCGCGCGGAATTCGCCCGGCGCCACCCGGGGGTACGGGTGACGCCCAAGCGGTACGACTGGGGCCAGGAGGCCGGGGCGCTGCGCGACGGCCTGGCCGATGTGGCCTTCGTCTGGCTGCCGAACGACCTGGGCGGCCTGCGCAGCGAGCTGGTGCACACCGAGCCGCGTGTCGTGGGGCTGCCCTGCGGGCACGCGTTGGCGGGCCGTTCGGGCATCTCGGTGCTCGAAGTGGGCGACGAGCCGCTGCTGTGGACGCGCAGCGCGCCTCGCGAGTGGGTGGACTGGTGGGCGGTCAACCCCAGGCCGGACGGTTCGAGTCCGAACTGGGGCCCGACCAACGACAACGTCGAGGAGATGCTGGAGCAGGTGGCGGAGGGCTCCTCCGTCTGCTTCGCCCCCCTGAGCATGGCCCGGTACTACGCGCGGCCGGACCTCTCCTGGGTCCCGCTGACCGATGTGGAACCGTTGCGGGTGGTGCTCGCCTGGGCGGAGGGCATGGACACCGCGCTGGTGCGGGGGTTCGTGGAGGTCGTACGGGAACTCGCCGCGGCGGCGGAGCCGCCTACCGGCTGACCGGCTGCCGCTCCTCGCCGTCGGGACGGGCCGGCAGGCTGTCCATGAAGGAGCTGACCGAGAACACCGCCCGCCCCGGTCCCGGCGGACCGTAGCCGGGGGGCGAACTGAGCCCGTACTCCTCCATGGTCGCGCGGTAGGCGTCCAGCAGCCGGATGTGGTACTCCAGCGGCGCGCCGTCCGGGTTGGTCTTCCCCAGCGGGGTGGTGGGTTCGGGGCACCAGGTGGTGAACCGGGGCGTGATGCCGTGCGACATGAAGAACCGCAGGCCCTCGGTGGTGGAGTCGATGGCTTCCTTCACCGTGGTGAAGCCGAAGGGCTCGGCCATCTCCACCCCGGCCACGAAGTTCGGGATCACGTTGCGGGCGCCGAAGACGTCGGCGGAGTCCAGGATGCGGCGGTGCCATTCGTCGCGGCCCACGTAGCGCTCCTTGCCGGGGCAGTACAGCTCGAACAGCCTGGGGTCCCACACCTCGTAGTTGGGGTGGTAGATCTGGACACCGTAGTCGTGGAAGCGCTGCACGTCGGCCTTGGGCAGGGCCTGGGCGACGACCTTGCCGATCCAGCGGCCGGGGAAGCGCTCCTCGATGGCCTTCGCGTACTGGCCGTAGAAGTCGGCCTCGTCCCGTCCGCCGATGTGCGAGGTGATGGCGCCGCCGGTGAGGGTGTAGGCCGTGGACGTCTTCGCGGTGTCGTAGCGGTCGATGATGGCCAGCGCCTCAAGGACCTCCTCGACCGGCTTCACCCCGGTGTACGGGCGGCCCGCCGCCTTGTGCTGGCGCCAGTTGTGGTTGATGTCGCAGTACTGGCACTCCTCCTTCGCGCCGAAGTACTGGCAGACGCGGAAGACCGTCAGGTAGACGAGGTAGCCCCACTGGATGGTGGGCGCGACCTCCATCACCGACTTGCCGTTGTCCAGGGTGTGCCGGTAGTAGTCCGGCATCGGGGGAAGTCCGACGTCGGAGATCCGCCTGCCGTCGAGGTACAGCCCGAGCACACCGTCGGCGTCGGCCGCGACCCGGTAGGGGGACGACGGGTTCACCCGCACGGAGACGACGGTGCGCCGCAGCTCGTACGGTCCGCCGGTGAGCACGATCTCCTCCGGCGGACGGCGCAGGGCGGCCGCTCCCAGCTCGGGGAGGGTGCCGTGGTCGAAGGAGAAGATGAAGTACGACTTCGGCTTGACGTCACCGTCCTCGTTGTCGCTGAGCGCGGATTCGTCGAAGGCGAGTCCGCCGCGCAGCAGGTCCTCCTTGATGACCGCTTCCCGCGGGACGTGCGGGAACTGCTCCATGAGCCGTTCGATCAGGCGGGTGCGGCTCGCGTCGGTGCTGCCGGGCTCGGTACGGCTGGGGTCTGTGCGGCTGGGCATGTGCGGGGCTCCTCGGTCCGGTTGTCGTAGGTGTTCCGGATGCCAACCTGTGCAACGAACCACGGACGCTAAGCGTTCTCGATCCCGCACGCCGGATGCCGGGGCGCGGCTTCGGGCCGGCGGGCGCCCCACGCCGCGGGCTATGTGACCGGTGAGTAGGGTATGGGCCCGGGGTCCCGTCGGCCGTGCGGTCGGTCCGACGTCCCGTTGCCTTTCGAAGCCGGCCGCGGATCGGAGTGCTCATGCCCCGCACCATGTCCGTGTCGGACAGCGTTGTGGTTCCCGCTGAACCGTCGGCCGTGTACGCGCAGGTCAGCGACGTGACGGCGATGGGCCGGTGGAGTCCGGAGAACCGCGGCGCGAGGGTCGTCGGAGAGCGCGGGGACGCCCACGTCGGCATGGTCTTCGAGGGCCGCAACAAGCGCGGGAGGATGCGCTGGACGACCCGGTGCACGGTGATCGCCGCCGACCCGGGCGAACGGTTCGCCTTCCGGGTGCACGCGATCGGTGCCAAGAGGCCACGGCTGCCCGGCGCGATCGCCACGTGGGAGTACCGCTTCGAGGCCGCGGAGGGTGGCACGAAGGTCACCGAGACCTGGACCGACGACCGCCGCGCCTGGCCGGATTTCCTGGCCAACGCCTTCGACCGGGCGGCCACCCGGGGGCACACCTTCGCCGACTTCCAGCGCGGCAACATCCGCACCACGCTCCAGCGGCTCAAGGCGGCTCTGGGAACTCCGCCGGACAAGGGCGGGGACGAGCCCGGGGCGTGAGCGTGCGCCGGCCTCAACCCGCCCAGTGCGCCGGGCGGCTGAGGGACGGAGGAATCCGGGTGGCACCGTTCCCGCGGGCGGCGTTCAGCTGTGACTGCGTCAGGAAGAGCGCTCCGGTCAGATCCGCGCCGGACAGCTCCGCGTCCCGGAAGTCGGCGCCGATGACGTCGGCGAGCCGGAGATCGGCGCCGCCGAGGTCCGCCGCGATGAGGTAGGAGCCCCGCAGATCGGCTCCGCGCAGATCCGCTCCCTTGAGGCGCGCCCCGATGAGGTCGGCGCCGCGGTGGCTGCGCTTCTTCCTGCGGGGCGCCGCGGCGCGTACGAGTTCGCTGGTGCGCGACAGCAGGGCGGCGACCTCGTCCCTGTGTGCCGCGACGTCCAGGTGCGCCAGGGCGTCCGCGTCGAGGTGGGTGAGGCGTTCGGTCGCGTCGAGGGTGCGGCCGATCTCGCCGTGCAGGGGCCGGGCCTGTTCCAGCGCGGCCGCCTCCGTCAGGTACCAGAGCAGCTCGTGGAGCCGGCGCATGACCGGGAAGACCTCGAACATCTGCTGAGCGCTCTCGGGGGCGCCGCGCCAGTCCTGACCGCCGAAGGTCTCCCCGGAGACCTTCTGTCCGGCACCGAAGCAGTCGTACACGGTGCAGCCCGGAAAGCCCTCGGTACGCAGCCGGGTGTGGATGCCGCAGCGGAAGTCGTCCTGGAGGTTGCGGCAGGGTTTGCCGGCGTCCTTGTTGATCGCGAAGTCCGCGGACCGGGTCAGGGTCAGCGCGACACAGCACAGCCCGAAACAGTTCCCGCAGTCGGCGCGCAGGGCGGCACGGCCGGTGCTGTCCGCGCGGTCGGTGCCTGGGGCTCGGTCGTTTTCGGGCACAGTGCCTGGATCCTCCGGTGTGCGGGGTTCATGAACGGTCGAGCCTACCGAGCTTCGCGACGCGCCCGGTCCACGCGGCATCCGCGCGAAGGGGCACATCCGGGCCGGACGCGGTGAACGCCGACCCCTCCCCCTCGGGGCATCCGCTCCGCGCGCGACAATGGTGCGTACTACATCTTTATGGGAGGTGGCCACCATCGTGGCGAACGCACCAGTGGACGGCATCCCGGCCCGCCGGGTACTGACCGATCCGGCGGGCCTGGCCCGCTACCAGCACGACGAGGCCGAGTGGGCTCCGTACGGGATGCCGCTGGCCGTGGTGCGCCCGCAGAGCACCGACGAGGTGCGGGACGTGGTGCGCCACTGTCTGGCCCACCGCGTTCCGCTGGTGCCGCGCGGCGCGGGGACCGGTCTGTCCGGCGGCGCGAATGCCGTGGACGGGGCGATCGTCCTGTCCTTCGAGGACATGGACCGGATCGTCGCCATCGACGCCGCCGAGCGGCTGGCCGTGGTCCAGCCCGGTGTGGTCAACGACGACCTCCGGGCCGCCTGTGCGGAGCAGGGACTCTGGTATCCGCCGGATCCGGCCAGTTCACCGTGGTCCACCATCGGCGGGAACGTCGCGACCAACGCGGGGGGCATGTGCTGCGTCAAGTACGGCGTGACCCGCGACTACGTACTGGGCCTGGAAGTGGTCAACGGGCTCGGCGAGGTCGTTTCGCTGGGCCGCCGTACCGCAAAGGGCGTGGCCGGGTACGACCTGGCCGGGCTGATGGTGGGCTCGGAGGGCACCCTCGGGGTGATCACGGAGATCACCGTCCGGCTGCGTCCGGCACGTCTCCAGGAGCGCACGGTGGCCGGCTACTTCTCGTCGGTGGTCTCGGCCGGTGAGGCGGTGAGTGCCGTGACCGCCTCCGGTGTCATCCCGTCCGCGCTCGAACTGGTCGACCGCCACTGCCTCGCCGCTGTCGACGCCTGGAAGAAGATGGGACTGTCCGCGGACGCGGACGTGGTGCTGCTGGGGCGGGTCGACACCCCGGGGGCCGAGGGCGACGCCGAGGCCGAGCTGATCCGGGACTGCTTCGAACAGGCCGGCGCGACCTGGGCCGCGGTCTCCACGGACCAGCAGGAGGCCGATGCCCTGTTCCAGGCCCGGCGGCTGGCCTATCCGGCGCTGGAACGGCTCGGCCCGGTCCTGACCGAGGACGTCTGCGTGCCACGGACCGCGGTACCGGAGATGCTGGCCCGCATCGAGCGGACGGCGGCCCGGCACGACATCCTGGTCGCCAACATCGCCCACGCGGGGGACGGCAACCTGCACCCCCTGATCATCACGCCGCCCGGCGACGAGGCGGCGCGCGCCCGCGCCCAGTCGGCCTTCGAGGACATCCTGGACGACGCGATCGCGCTCGGCGGAACGGTCACGGGCGAGCACGGGGTCGGGCTGCTGAAGATGCGCGGTATGGACAAGGAGCTGGGAACCGCCGTGCTCGGTATGCACCACGCGGTGAAGGCGGCGCTCGATCCGCACGGCATCCTGAACCCGGGCAAGGTGCTCGGGGCCGGCGCCTGACCGGGCCCCGGTCTCCCGGGCCCGGTTGTCAGTGGGACGGCGCACACTGACGGTCGGGGCGTACGGGCGAGAGGGGACGCGGATGTTCGCCGAGGAGGAGACCGGCTTCGAACCGGCAACCGGGGACGGACCGTCACCCCCCGGTCCGGCGGAGAGCCGTGCGGCGGCGGTGCGGACCGCGTTCGCCGGGATGCTGCAGATTCGACGGCTCGCCAACACCGGGCGCCCCGCGCCGGAGGCAGTACCGGCCGCGTGGGAAGTGCACAGGCCGGTACGGGCCGTCGCGCTCGCGCTGGAGGCATCGGGGCTCTCCGCCTCCGCCGTCGACGCGTCGGGGCGGCGTACGGCGACGGGATACCGGGTGGAGCCCGCCACACCGCCGGGAAACGTACGCGTCGAATGGCTGGGGCCGCCCGGCAGCGGGGCAGCACACGAGGAGGACGGCGAACTGGCCCGGTGCGCGGCGGTGCTCGAAAAGGCGGGCTGGACCGCGCTGCTGTATCGCGGGCCACGCCGGCGCCGGTTCCTTGAGGTCGAACCGCCGGCCGGTTCCCCTCGGCCGGACGGCCGACAGTGACCGCGTTCCGAGCCGTCACCGAAGGGCGCTGTCAGACCCATGAGGGATGCTTGTGGGTCCGACACCTCTGACCTGGAGATGCTGAGATGCGCGATGACGAACTCGCCGCGGCGCAGGCGTACGTCCGTTTACTGGAGGCCACCCGGGCCGCTCTCTCCGATCCGGACGACGCTCCTGTCTACATGCCGTTGCTCGCGGCACCGATCGAGGAGGCCGACGGCGCGCTGCGTCGGGCCGGGCTCTCGGGCAACGAGTCCCGCTTCTTCGACCTCGTCCGCTCGCTCCAGCCGAGCATGTCGGGCAGCGGGCGCTGAGCCGTGCCACTTCGGCAGGGTGCGCGGCCGGTCCGCGCATACCTCGGGTCCGGGGCCGCCGGGTGTGGCTCCGGGCCGGTGCGACTCCGGCCCTTGACGGGTTCCACCCGTGCCGGGGATCATGTCCGAGGCGTGGCCTACGCCTCACCTCCCCCGGCCGTCCCCAGCTCGGCCTGCCACGGAGGCAAAGGGACTTCCTGTCTCAGGTCGCTGTCGTGGTCCGATCGTCTCGGGTGTGGTCGCTGGGGGGCTCGCGCCCGTGGCGTGGAAGGCCAGATGACAGCCCACAGGAATCTCAAGCGCCGGGTGCGCGCCCGTGCCGCCAAGACCGGCCAGTCCTATTCGACTGCCCTCCGGCATTTCCGTTCGACTCGTCGAGGAGACGTCATGCCGGAAGACGACTACGTACGTTTGGCCGTGGCTCAGACCACGGTCCGTGAGAACCCCCGCAGCAGTGCCGAGCTGAGGGACAGCGGTGCCGAGGTGCGAGGTCTGATGCGCGAGGCCGCGGCGGCCGGCGCGAGGGTGGTGCAGTTCCCCGAGGGCGCCACCTGCTCCCCGCACAAGCGGCTGCTGTCCGTCGACGGTCCGGACGAGGTCGGCCCCGCCGACTGGAGCAGGTTCCGGTGGGACGTGCTCCAGGAGGAGCTGAACCTAACGGCCCGTCTGGCCCGGGAGCTGCGGCTGTGGACCGTGCTCGGTTCGGTCCACCGGCTCACCGCCCCCAACCGCCCGCACAACAGCCTGTACGTGATCTCCGACCGCGGCGAGGCGGCGACCCGCTACGACGAGCGCATGCTGTCGCACACGAAGATCTCGTACCTGTACGCACCGGGTTCCGCGCCGGTCACCTTCGAGGTCGACGGCATCCGGTTCGGCTGCGCACTCGGCATGGAGGCGCACTTCCCGGAACTGTTCGGCGCCTACGAACGGCTCGACGTCGACTGCGTGTTGTTCTCGACCACCGGAGGGGCCTCGGGAGGCGGTACGGGCTTCGCCACGGAGATGCGGGCGCACGCGGCGACGAACCGGTACTGGGCCGGTTTCGCCGTGCCCGCCCAGGCCGGTGGCGAGGCACCGGCCGGAGTCATCGGCCCGGACGGCGAATGGGCGGCCCGCTGCCCGGGCGACGGAAGGCCTTCGCTGACCTTCGCCGACGTCGGCCCGCAGGACCCCACGAGCGCCCTGGCCAGGCCATGGCGGCGCAAGGCACGGGCCGGCCTCTACGACGGGCACCTGGTCGAGGACGCCCGCAGCGACAACCGCACCGCCTTCTGAGCGGCCGGACCGCGGCCGTCGCGGCCGCCTGACCCGGCCCGGCCTGTCCGAGGAGCCATCGGACAGGCCGGGTCCGTCTTCGGCCGGGTCGCCCCGATCCGTGGTGAATTGATTCAAACCTTGAAGTAGAGAAGCCAGCTGCTTGACTAGTCGTTGCCGCCAAACCTAGCGTACGTTCCAGATGAAACGATTCACATCGTCCTGACGGCCACGGTCGCCGGTGACTCTGCTTACGAGGTGTTCATGTCTGATGTGTCGGCCGTCAAGGCAGCTCTCAAGTCTCAGGTGATCGAGACTCCTTCGTGGGGTTACGGAAATTCCGGGACGCGTTTCAAGGTGTTCGCCCAGCCGGGGGTGCCGCGCGACCCGTTCGAGAAGATGCAGGACGCCGCGCAGGTCCACACCTTCACCGGGGTCGCACCGAAGGTGTCGCTGCACATTCCCTGGGACAAGGTGGCCGACTACGCCGCCCTGACCCGGCACGCCGAGGGCCTCGGGCTGCGGATCGGCGCGATCAACTCCAATGTCTTCCAGGACGACGACTTCAAACTGGGATCGGTCACCCACCCCGACGCGTCGGTTCGG
Source organism: Streptomyces sp. NPDC127177 (assembly GCF_042672475.1). Taxonomy (NCBI): domain Bacteria; kingdom Bacillati; phylum Actinomycetota; class Actinomycetes; order Kitasatosporales; family Streptomycetaceae; genus Streptomyces; species Streptomyces sp. NPDC127177. Next base: position 429,292 of record NZ_JBHXUW010000001.1, on the reverse strand, counting down.
CGCAAGGCCATCGATCATCTGCTGGAGTGCGTCGACGTGATGGACGAGACCGGTTCGCCCGATCTCAAGCTGTGGTTCTCCGACGGCACGAACTACCCCGGGCAGGACGACATCGTCGCCCGTCAGGACCGGCTGGCCGAAGCACTGGCGGAGGTGTACGGGCGGCTGGGCGACGACCAGCGGATGCTGCTGGAGTACAAGCTCTTCGAGCCGGCGTTCTACACCACGGACGTGCCCGACTGGGGGACGGCGTACGCGCACTGCCTGAAGCTCGGCCCGAAGGCCCAGGTGGTCGTGGACACCGGTCACCACGCTCCCGGCACGAACATCGAGTTCATCGTGGCGCTCCTGCTGCGGGAGGGAAAGCTCGGCGCGTTCGACTTCAACTCCCGCTTCTACGCCGACGACGACCTGATGGCCGGCGCCGCCGATCCCTTCCAGCTGTTCCGGATCATGCACGAGGTGGTCAGGAACGGCGGCCTCAGGTCCGAGACCAACGTCAACTTCATGCTCGACCAGTGCCACAACATCGAGGCGAAGATCCCCGCCGTCATCCGCTCGGTCGCCAATGTCCAGGAAGCGACCGCCAAGGCGCTGCTGGTGGACGGCGACGCGCTGGGCGACGCGCAGAGGTCCGGCGACGTGCTCGCCTCGAACGCCGTCCTGATGGACGCGTACAACACCGATGTACGGCCGCTGCTCGCCGAGGTGCGTGAGGAACAGGGGCTCGCCCGCGACCCGTTCGCCGCCTACCTCGCATCCGGCAACCAGGAACGCATCGCCGCCTCCCGGGTCGGTGGCACGCAGGCCGGCTGGGGCGCCTGACCCGTCCGGTCCGCATCGTCAACGCCCGTCCGTCCCCACGTCGTCAACGCACCTCTCACCCCGAAGGAACCCTTATGACGTCCGCGACGCACGCCGAAGTCGCTGCGCTCCTGGAGCGCGCACACCGGCTCGGCTCCGATCCCCGCAACACCAACTACGCCGGTGGCAATACGTCGGTGAAGGCCGTCGGAACCGATCCGGTGACCGGTGGCGGGACCGAGCTGCTCTGGGTCAAGGGCTCCGGGGGCGACCTCGGGACGCTGACGGAGGCGGGGCTCGCGGTGCTCCGGCTGGACCGCGTCCGCGCCCTCAAGGAGGTGTACCCGGGCGTCGAACGCGAGGACGAGATGGTGGCGGCCTTCGACTTCTGCCTGCACGGCAAGGGCGGCGCCGCACCCTCCATCGACACCGCCATGCACGCCCTGGTCGAGGCGGCGCACGTCGACCATCTGCATCCCGATTCGGGAATCGCCCTGGCGTGCGCGGCCGACGGCGAGAAGCTGACCGCCGAGTGCTTCGGCGACAAGGTGGCGTGGGTGGGCTGGCGCCGGCCGGGGTTCCAGCTCGGCTTGGACATCGCGGCGGTGAAGGAGGCCAACCCGGGGGCGGTCGGCGTGATCCTGGGCGGTCACGGGATCACCGCCTGGGGCGAGACGTCCGAGGAGTGCGAACGGAACGCACTGTGGATGATCCGGACCGCGGAGACCTTCCTCCAGGAGCACGGCAGGGCCGAGCCCTTCGGTCCTGTCCTGCCCGACCGGGTGGCGCTGCCCGCGGAACAGCGCCGCGAACGGGCCGCGGAGCTCGCCCCGCTGATCCGCGCCCTGGCCTCCACGGACCGGCCCCAGGTGGGGCACTTCACCGACTCCGGGCCGGTGCTCGACTTCCTGTCCCGCGCCGAGCATCCGCGCCTGGCCGCGCTGGGCACCTCGTGCCCGGACCACTTCCTCCGGACGAAGGTGAGCCCGCTGGTCCTCGACCTTCCCGCGGACGCGCCGGTGGCCGAGGCGGGGGCCCGGCTGAAGGAGTTGCACGAGGAGTACCGCGAGTCGTACCGCGCCTACTACGAACGGCACGCGGCTCCCGGCTCCCCCGCCATGCGTGGCGCGGATCCGGCGATCGTGCTGGTGCCCGGGGTCGGCATGTTCTCCTTCGGGAAGGACAAGCAGACCGCCCGCGTCGCCGGGGAGTTCTATCTGAACGCCATCAACGTCATGCGGGGCGCGGAGGCCGTCTCGTCCTACGCGCCGATCGAGGAGTCCGAGAAGTTCCGGATCGAGTACTGGGAACTGGAGGAGGCCAAGCTGCGCCGGATGCCGAAGGCGAAGCCACTGGCCACCCGGGTGGCGCTGGTGACTGGTGCGGGCTCGGGCATCGGAAAGGCCATCGCGCACCGGCTGGCCGCCGAGGGCGCGTGCGTGGTCGTCGCGGACCTGAACGCGGAGAACGCCGCAGCGGTCGCCGAGGACCTCGGCGGCCCCGACCGTGCGGTCGCGGTGACGGTCGACGTGACCAGCGAGGAACAGATCGTCGAGGCGTTCAGGGCCGCGGTGCTCGCCTTCGGCGGGGTGGACCTCGTCGTCAACAACGCGGGGATCTCCATCTCCAAGCCCCTGCTGGAGACGACGGCCCGCGACTGGGACCTGCAGCACGACATCATGGCGCGCGGTTCGTTCCTCGTGTCGCGGGAGGCCGCCCGGGTCATGCGGGCGCAGGGAATCGGCGGCGACATCATCTACATCGCCTCCAAGAACGCCGTGTTCGCGGGTCCGAACAACATCGCGTACTCGGCGACCAAGGCCGACCAGGCCCATCAGGTGCGGTTGCTTGCGGCGGAGCTCGGTGAGCACGGGATCCGGGTCAACGGCATCAACCCGGACGGCGTGGTGCGGGGTTCGGGGATCTTCGCGGCGGGCTGGGGCGCCCAGCGGGCGGCGACGTACGGCATCGAGGAGGAGAAGCTCGGCGAGTTCTACGCCCAGCGAACCCTGCTCAAGCGCGAGGTGCTGCCCGAGCACGTCGCCAACGCGGTGTTCGCACTGACGGGTGGCGAACTCACGCACACCACCGGCCTGCACATTCCCGTCGACGCCGGTGTGGCAGCGGCCTTCCTGCGATGAACCGGACACGATCGCCATGGCAGTGAACCCATACGACAACGCGGCGGGCGACGCCGTCTTCGCCGCCGTGGACCTCGGTGCCACCAGCGGCCGGGTGATGACGGGCAGGGTCGGCCCCGGCACGCTGGTGCTGACCGAGGCACACCGCTTCGCGAACAGACCGGTGCGACTGCCGGACGGTCTCCACTGGGACGTGCCGGCCCTGTACCTGGGGGTGCTGGACGGGCTCCGGGCGGCCGGACGCAGTGGCCCGGTCACCTCGATCGGCATCGACACCTGGGCGGTGGACTACGGTCTGCTGGATGCCGACGGTTCGCTGCTCGGGGTGCCGTTCCACTACCGGGACGGGCGCAACAACGGGATGTCGGAACGGCTTCCGGACGGCTGCGGCGCCGCGGAGCTGTACGCGGTCACCGGCTTGCAGCACCTGCCGTTCAACACGGTGTTCCAGTTGCTCGCGCACCGTGCCACAGCCCAGTGGGAGATGGCTCGGACGCTGTTGCTGATGCCCGATCTGCTGGTGCACTGGCTGACGGGGTCGGTGGGCGCGGAGGTCACGAACGCGTCGACGACCGGTCTGTTCGACGCGCGCGGCGGTGACTGGTCGGACGACCTGATCGGGCGGCTGGGGCTGGCGCGTTCCCTGTTCCCTCCGCTGCGTGAGCCGGGCGATCCGGCGGGCACTCTGCTGGCGCACGTCGCCGGTGCAACCGGTCTGCCGGCCGGGACCCCGGTGACGACCGTCGCCTCGCACGACACCGCTTCGGCGGTCGTGGCGGTGCCGGCGACCGAGCCGGACTTCGCCTACGTCTCCTGTGGCACCTGGTCGCTGGCCGGTCTGGAGCTGGACGCACCGGTGCTGTCCGAGGAGTCCCGGGCGGCGAACTTCACCAACGAGCGCGGGGTCGACGGCACGGTCCGGTACCTCCGCAACATCATGGGCATGTGGCTGTTGGAGGAGTGCCGCCGGGTGTGGGACCGCGAGGGCCCGGCGGTGGGTCTGGATCAACTGCTGGCCGACGCCGCCGCGGCCGAACCGTTCGCCGCCGTCATCGACCCCGACGACGAGGCGTTCCTCGCGCCGGACGACATGCCGGCCCGGATCGACGCGTACCTGCTGCGTACCGGTCAGACGCCGCCGGGGACGCGCGGAGGGTATGTGCGGTGCGTGCTGGAGAGCCTTGCGCTGGCCCATCGCAGGACGCTGCGGCGGGCCGCGGAGCTGGCGGGCCGCTCGCCGACACGGATCCACCTGGTGGGCGGCGGCTCGCGCAACGAACTGCTGTGCCGGTGGACGGCCGACGCGAGTGGACTGCCGGTGACGGCCGGACCTGCCGAGGCCACGGCCCTCGGGAACATCCTGCTGCAGGCCCGCGCCCACGGCCTGGTGGGTGACCTCGCCGGACTGCGCCGGCTGGTCGCCCGTACGCAGGAGTTGCGGCACTACGAACCGCGGGGAGACGGGCGGGACTGGGACCGGGCGGAGGCCCGGATCAGCCCGAGGCCGGCCCCGGCGGATGTCTGACCGGGATCCGGGCCGAACGGGTACGGGGACGGGGCCGGTATCGGACCCGTCCCGTACCGGCGGGCCGGACCGGAAATCCATTGCGAGGAAAGGAAATCCTGATGTCTGACGACCGCGCGGCCCAACCCGGCAGTCCTCTTGTGCGGACACCGCGCCGCCGTACCCGGATCGGTCTGGTCTCGGGCGGGCTCGGCGCGTACTGGCCGCAGTTCCCCGGGCTTCTCGAACAGTTGCAGGAGTCCGCGCGGTTCGTGACAGCACGGTTCGAGGAGATGGGCTGCGAGGTGGTCGATGCGGGTTTCGTCTCCGATCCGCAGGAGTCGGCCAGGGCGGCGGAGCGGTTGCGCCGGGCCGACTGCGATCTGGTGGTGACGTTCCTGACGACGTATCTCACCGCCTCGATGGTGCTGCCGGTCGCCCAGCGCACCCACACACCGGTGCTGGTGATCGACCTCCAGCCGACCGAGGCGATGGACCACCCGAACACCGGCACGGGCGACTGGCTGGCGTACTGCGGTCAGTGCCCGCTGCCGGAGGTCGCCAACGTGTTCCGGCGCAGCGGCATCCCGTTCCGCTCGGTCTCCGGCCATCTGCGTGACGAGAACGCCTGGGCGCGGATCGGGCGCTGGATCTCGGCCGCCGGGGTGCGCGGAGCCCTGCGTCACGGCCGGCACGGGCTGATGGGGCACCTGTACCCGGGCATGCTCGACGTCTCCACCGACATGACGCTGGTCTCCACCCAGCTCGGCGGTCACGTCGAGGTGCTGGAGTTCGACGACCTGCGGGTCAGGGTCGCGGACGTGACGGACGGCGAGACGGCCGAACGGGTCGCGCTGGCCCGCGAGGTCTTCACGCTGGACGGCTCCGTCGACGAGGACGACCTCGCCTGGGCGGCGCGTGTCTCGGTCGGTCTCGACCGGCTGGTGACGGATTTCGAACTGGACAGCCTGGCCTACTACCACCGCGGGCTGGAGGGCGAGATCCACGAGCGGCTCGGCGCCGGAATGATCCTCGGCGCCTCGCTGCTGACGGCCCGTGGCGTGCCGATGGCCGGTGAGTACGAGCTGCGCACCAGCCTCGCGATGCTGATCGCCGACACCATGGGGGCAGGGGGTTCGTTCACCGAGTTGCAGGCGCTCAACTTCCGCGACCGGGTCGTGGAGATGGGCCACGACGGTCCCGCGCACCTGGCGATCAGCGCGAAGGACCCGCTGCTGCGCGGTCTGGGTGTGTACCACGGCAAGCGCGGCTGGGGAGTCAGCGTCGAGTTCGACGTCACCCACGGGCCCGTCACCACTTTCGGTGTCGGTCAGGAGGCCGACGGCTCGTTCGTCCTCATCGCGTCCGAGGGCGAGGTCGTGCCGGGCCCCCTGCTGGAGATCGGGAACACCACCTCCCGGGTCGACTTCGGCTTCGATCCCGGCGAGTGGACCGATGCCTGGTCCGCCACGGGCATCGGCCACCACTGGACGCTGTGCACCGGTCACCGCGCCAAGGACTTCCGGGCCGCGGCGGACCTTCTGGGTCTGCCGTTCCGCACGGTGACCGGGCCCGGCGCGCTCTGACGCGAGCGGCGTCTCAGGGAGCCGCCGGGGTGCCGGGGGCGAGGCCGAGTTCGCTGTCGCCGAGGGGTACGAAGAACCGCTCCACCTCGGCGGCCGTGACCTCGGCGAGCCCGGCCGGGTTCCACCGCGGATTCCGGTCCTTGTCGATGATCTGGGCGCGTACGCCCTCGACCAGGTCGGGCCGGGTGAAGGCGGTGGACGAGACTCGGTACTCCTGGTCGAGCACGGCTTCCAGGCCGTCGAGGCGGCGGGCCCTGCGGACGGATTCGAGCGTGACCTTGAGCGAGGTGGGCGACTTCGCCAGGATCGTCGCCGCGGCCTCCTTCGCCGCGGGCACACCGCAGCCGATCAGGCGTTCGATGATCTCCTCGACGGTGGCGGCGCTGTAGCAGGAGTCGATCCAGTCGCGGTGCTCTGCCAGCTCGCCGCCGGGGGCCGCGGTGGCGTACCGCTCGACCGTGGCGCCGACTTCCTCGGGCGTTGCGCCGGCCCCCAGGTCGGCGGTCAGGCCGGAGAGTTCCCGCGCCGGCACGAAGTAGTCGGCGAGAGCGCACAGCAGCGCGTCCGCGGCGCCGACCGCCTGCCCGGTGAGCGCCAGGTGTGTGCCGAGCTCACCGGGGGCCCTGCTCAGCAGGTAGGTGCCGCCCACGTCCGGGACGAACCCGATGCCTGTCTCGGGCATCGCGATGCGCGAGCGCTCGGTGACGATCCGGACGGAGCCGTGGGCGGAGACGCCGACACCGCCGCCCATCACGATGCCGTCCATGATCGCGACGTACGGCTTGGGGAACCGGGCGATCCGGGCGTTGAGCCGGTACTCGTCCCGCCAGAAGTCCAGCGCGGCCGGGCTGCCGGCCAGGGCGTCGTCACGGACGGCGCGGATGTCGCCGCCCGCGCACAGTCCCCGCTCCCCCGCCCCGGTGAGCAGCACGGCGACGACGGAGTCGTCGTGTTCCGCCGCGTCGAGCGCCTCGCCCACGCGCAGCACCATGGTGTGGTTCAGGGCGTTCAGGGCCCGGGGCCGGTTGAGGGTGATGTGACGGACGCGTCCCTCGGTGTGCAGCAGGACGGGATCCTCGTGGTTCATGCGTGCGCTCCGGTCAGCCCTGTGCCGTGCCGCCCGCCGGTCACGGACGGCCTTCCGGTGCCATTGTGCGCGGCGGGCCCGTGGCCCGGGCATCAGGGGTGTCCCGCACGCCCCACGGGGACGGGAGCACCGTGCGGGACGGTTTCCGCTGTGGCAGCCTCACCGAACCGGCCAGACAATTGGGTCACGCTATACGGCAGCCCCGCCGGACGATCTTCGGAGCAGGAATGACCGATCACGACCGGCCACCGATCATCCCCTCCCGGCCCAGTCCGCCGGCCGGGAAGGCCGGCGGCGGCGAGACCGGGACCGCGGAACGGCTCGCCATGAACCGGACCGGCAGTTTCGAGTGGGATCTCGATGCCCGGACACTGGACATCGACGAGGCCGGCCTGCTGGTCTTCGGCCTGGACCCGGCCGATTTCGACTCACGGCCGGAGTCCCTGGCGGAGCGGCTGGAGCCCTCGGAGCGGATCCGTCTCAATGAGGCGATCGACGAGGCGGTCAAGGGCGGGCGCAGCTCGTACAACGTCCATATCCGGGTCCCGCTCGACAAGGGCGGTGATCAGTGGACCCATATCCAGGCGCGCATCCTGCGCAGTGCGGACGGACGGGCGCACCGGGTGATCGGGGTGGTGCGGGACGCGACGGCGGAAGTCACCCATTCGGCCTTCGTGCTGGAACTGGAAAAGCGGCGGCAGCGCCAGACCGACATAGTTGAACGCACAACGAGCGCCCTGTCGCGGGCGGTGACCGTGGACGACGTGACGGCCGCGCTGACGGGGCCGGGCGGACTGGCTCGGCTGGGCGCCGACGGACTCGCGCTCGGGCTGCTGGACAACTCCACCCTCAACGTCATCGCGCTGAGCGGCGAGTCCCTGGAGGTCATCGACGAGCTGGGACAGGGACGGCTCGACCGGAGCTTCCCGCTGGCCGACACCGTGCTCAGCGGCCGGCCCCGCTTCGTGAGCTCGCTCGGCGCGCTCACCCGGCGCTACCCGGTGCTGGAACCGTATGTGGGACAGCTGAAGTTCCAGGCCGCGGCCTATCTCCCGCTGGTCGCCCAGGCGCGGTCGCTGGGCGGGCTGGCGCTCTTCTACCGCGAGCGGACCGCCTTCAACCCCGACGAGCGCAATCTGTGCCTGGGGCTGGCGGCCATCGTCGCCCAGTCCCTCCAGCGGGCCACGCTCTTCGACGAGGAGCGGGAATTCGCCACCGGGCTCCAGTCCACGATGCTGCCCCGCCGGATCCATGACATCGAGGGCGGGGAGATCGCCGTCCGCTACCACGCGGCCTGGAGTGGCCGTCAGGTCGGCGGGGACTGGTACGACGTGATCGCACTGCCCAAGGACCGTTTCGGCATCGTGGTGGGCGACGTACAGGGCCACGACACGCACGCGGCGGCGATCATGGGTCAGCTGCGGATCGCGCTGCGCGCGTACGCCGGTGAGGGGCATCCGCCGTCGACGGTACTGGCCCGGGCGTCGCGGTTCCTCGCCGAACTCGACACGGACCGGTTCGCCACCTGCACGTACGCCCAGGTCGATCTCGGCACCGGAACCGTGCGGGTGGTGCGGGCCGGACACTTCGGGCCGCTGATCCGCCACATGGACGGCCGGGTCGGCAGCCCGCGGGTACGCGGAGGCATGCCGTTGGGAATCTCCACCGCCTTCGGTGACGAGGAGTTCCCCGAGACCCGGCTCGACCTCGTTCCGGGCGAGACGCTGGTCCTGTACACCGACGGGCTGGTCGAGGAGCCGGGCACCGACATCGACGCGGGGATACGCACGCTCATCCATGAGGTGAGCGCGGGCCCGGCCGGGGCCGAGGCGCTCGCCGATCATCTGTCGGACCGGCTGTGGGAGCGCTGGGGTTCGGGTGACGACGTCGCGTTGCTCGTGCTGCGCCGCAGCCCCGACCCCGGCTCGCCCCGCGCGCCCCGGCTCCATCAGTACATCCACCAGGCCGACCCCGAAGGGCTCTCCGAAGCGCGGACGATCGTCCGGCAGGCCCTCACGGACTGGGACATGGCCGAACTCGCGGACGACGCCGAGCTGGTGACCGGGGAGCTCCTGGTGAACGTGCTGCTGCACACGGAGGGCGGAGCGGTGCTCACGCTGGAGGTGCTGCCCGAGCCGGTGCGGCGGGTGCGGTTGTCGGTCCAGGACCGGTCGAGCGCATGGCCCAGGCGCCGGACACCGGGCGAGACGGCCACCTCGGGACGGGGACTGCTGCTCCTGGACGCCGTCGCCACCCGGTGGGGCATCGAGCCGCGCGGAGAGGGAAAGGCCGTCTGGTGCGAGATCGGCCCGGCCGCGCCGCCCACTTCCGCGCCGGTGCGCAGGGGCGCCAGGGATGAAGTGGGCCCCCCGGACGGGACGATCGGACCCGGTGGGCCGGGCGACGTCTCCGGACAGCGTTGAGGGGCGTGCCACCTCGCCGTACGCGACGCGACACGCCCCTCTGCCGGACTCCCGGCGCTCAACGCGCCCGGACCGCCGGACTACGTCAGTGCTGAGCGGTGCGACGCTTGCGCACGGACCACATGATGCCGCCGCCGGCCAGCAGCACGGCAACAGCCGCGCCACCGATGACGGGGGTGGCGGACGACGAACCGGTCTCGGCCAGATCCGGCGAGCTGGGGCTCGGCGTGACTGCGGCGGGCGCAGACGACGAAGCGGTCTCGCTCGGCGTGTCGGTCGGGGCCGGGGTCGGCGCCTCTGTGGACGGCGTCTCCGACGGCTTCGTCTCGGACGGCGTGGGGGTGGGCGTGGGCGTGTTGCCCTCGCACACCGGAGCCTGCTTGGTGTCGTCCTTCGAGTACTGGTCGCCGTCGCCGGCCTTGACGATCAGATGCACCGTCAGAGGCTTGTCGTGCTCGGGCAGGTCGATCTTCTTGTCGAGCCCCGTGCCGAAGGTCTCCGTCGGCAGCAGGTCCTTGCCGTCAACGGTGACGGTCACCTGGTTGGTGACCTTGCCGTTGTACGCGGACAGGTGAAGGCTGACTTCGGTACAGGTCACGTCCCAGGTGGGGGTGTGAGCTGCGGCCGGGCCGGCGGTGAGGACCGCGCCGGTCAGACCGACGACCGCAGCGGCAGCGAGGGTCCCCGCGGCGCGCAGCGATCTCCTGGGTATGGTCATGGATTGTTCCTCCGCAAATGTTTCATCGCCCGAATGGCGGTGGGGCGCACAGTACTGCCCCCGCCCCCCGCATGTGCACCCGCCCCACACACCATTCGACGTCACAACTGGCAGCACATCGTCGCTGCTTGGGACATGCCGGACACCATCGGCCGGTGCGGGGCGGCCCGGTTGTGGCGTGAAGTGAGCGCACGGCGCCGCACCGTATCGGTCACCCCCCGCCCGGCAGGAGGGGCCGGTACATGATGTGCAGTCCGACGAAGCCCTGCTCGGGGTGGTCGAATCCCTCGGGCACCGTTCCCAGGACTTCGAAGCCGAGTGAGCGGTAGAGACCCACCGCGGCCTTGTTCGTCTCCACGACCGCGTTGAACTGCATGGCCCGGAACCCGGCCGCGCGGGCCCAGTCGATCGTGTGCGCGCACAGAGCCCGTCCCACGCCACGTCCGGAATGCCGGGGGTCGACCATGTAGCTCGCACTCGCGATGTGCGAACCGTTACCCATCTGGTTGCTGTTCATCTTCGCCGTACCGAGAACCGTCCCGTCGTCGGCGACCGCGACGACCGTGCGATTCGGCGCCTTCAGCAGCCACCACTCCTGGGCCTCGTCCTTCCCCAGGCCGGTGGGGTAGGTGAAGGTCTCACCTGCGGCGACGATTTCGTGGAAGAACGGCCATATGGCCGCCCAGTCCCCTGTGGTCGCTTCCCTGATCATCATGGTGCGAAGACTGCCCCTTCCGACCGCCGGTCGCGAAATCCTCATGTCCTGCCCGTGGCACGTCCCCGAGGCCGCCGGCTCCCGCCGCTCCCCCTGCGCAGCCGAAGCCGGGTCAGCAGACCGGCGGCGCCTCCCCGCACAACTGGTTCGGCCGGCCCGGCCGCCTCGGCCACCTCGGCGGGCTCCGCCCATTCGGTCCGCCCCGCCGGCTCGGCCGGGACAGGCGGTCGGCCAACTGCCGCGCGTTCAGGCCATCGTTCATCCCCCGGGCGGGGCGCCTGACGGAGCTCCCGGGCGCTGTCCAGCTCCATGATGAGGTTGACCCGTCGCCAGAGGATCTCGTCCGGATCATCTGCCAGCATCAGGCGCCCCATCTCCTCCCGCGCGGCCGACGACCCCCTCTGCCCGAAGACCGGTTCGGGCCTGACTCTGGCGAAGTGGGCGCGCTCGTACGGATCGTCGACCACCTCCGCCAGTTGGGCCGCGTCGAGCGCCTCGGCCGCGATCGCCGCCCGCGCCCACGGATCCCCGGCGAGGCTCAGCAGCCTTTCGATCCTCCGCGAGCGCCAGTTGCGCGGGCGGCAGTCCGTGCCGGAGTCCAGCCTCTCGCGCATCCAGGCCGGGCTCCTCCCGACCAGCAGTTCGGGCGAGCGGGCGGCGAGCGCGCACACCTCCTGAGCGAGATAGAGCCACACCACGGCCCGGTAGCGATTGAGATAGAACGCGACCGGTGTGACGCACCCCGCCCTGGCCAGCCGTGTGAAGCGGACCGGACTGATTCCGAGCAGCCGCGCACCCTCCGCCGTCCCTACCGTGCGCACTCGCTCGCGCAAGGTCTGCGGAAAACCGTCCTCCGACCGGAGCCGGTCGATCTCCTCCTGGCGGACCCTGGGCCGCCCTCCGCCGCGCTGCGCCACCACCCGGACGATTCCCAGGTGCACCGCCAGCTCGAACTCCCCTCTTTTCAAGACAAGTTCCGCGGCTGCCCGGCCCACCGCGACCGTGTGAGTGCCGTCGTTGCTTACCGCATCCGTCACCGGCATGACGATTCTCCCCCGTGAGACCCGAATACTCTCCGTGACCACGGTAGCCCGGGCGGCACGGCCGCGGCCCGGCCTGTGGATAACTCCCGGGCCGGGCCGCAGTGCTGGGCGACGTGCTTCTCAGATCCGGTTGACTCCGGGGCTCCCGTCCTGACGCGCCGCCACCCCAAGGTGTTCGCCGACCTTGTTGACCAGCAGCGTCATCTCGTACGCCACCTGCCCCACGTCCGCCTCGGCCTCGCTGAGCACACACAGGCAGCTGCCATCCCCGGCGGCCGTCACGAAGAGCAGCGCCTCGTCGAACTCGACCATGGTCTGGCGGGCTTTTCCGGCACGGAAGTGCCGTCCCGAGCCACGGGCGAGGCTGTGCAGCCCGGAGGAGACCGCCGCCAGGTGTTCGGCGTCCTCGCGCGCCAGTCCGGTGCTCGCTCCGGTCACCAGACCGTCGTTCGACAGCACCAGGGCGTGCCGTATGTGCTCCACCCGACTGGTGAGATCGTCGAGCAGCCAGTCCAGTCCCCTGTCCAGCGCCATTCTGTTCCTCCCCGCTCATGCGTTCCCCGTGCCCCACTTACGCGTAAGCCTTGCGCACCGGTCACCTACGGGCAAGCGCCCCTCCACGGTTCGGACAGGGCTCGATCAGTACATGGGCGCTCAGCCCATCGAGTCGAGCAGCCGGGCCGTGTGCATCCGGCCCGCGTACTCGACCATGCGGATCAGGACTTCCTTGCCGGAATCCCGGTCGCGGGCGTCGCAGAGGACCACGGGCGTTCCCGGGTCGAGATCGAGGGCGTCCGCGACCTCGATCTCGCCGTGCGATCGCGCTCCGGCGAAGCAGTTGACCGCGACGACGAAGGGAATCCGCCGGTCCTCGAAGTAGTCGACGGCCGGGAAACAGTCCTCCAGGCGCCGGGTGTCGGCCAGGACGACTGCCCCGAGGGCGCCTTGGGACAGCTCGTCCCAGAGGAACCAGAACCGGTCCTGTCCCGGCGTTCCGAACAGGTACAGCGAGAGCCCCGACCTGATGGTGATGCGGCCGAAGTCCATCGCGACGGTCGTCGCGGTCTTCCGGGCGACGCCGTCGGTGTCGTCGACGGACCGGCCGGCCTCGCTGAGGACCTCCTCCGTCCGCAGCGGCCGGATCTCGCTCACCGCGCCGACCAGCGTGGTCTTGCCGACCCCGAATCCGCCGGCGACCAAGATCTTGAGGGCCATGGCATCGCTCCGCGGGTCCGCACCTCTGGTCTGTGCGGTGTCCTCGTGGGTGCTGTCGGCTTGCTCGGACGGCATCGGCAGCTTCTCTCACCAGTGAGCCCGAAGATGTCGAACCAGCAGGTCAGAGCCATCTTGCGGGTCTCGGGTCGATTGAGACATCGGCAGGAGTACCGCGACAGCATGGCAAACAGCGGCTCCACCCGCGGGCCGGGATCACTATCGTGAGCATGTGACCGTTTCAGGCCGTTCATTGCCCGGAAGAGCCCATATTCCGATGTGATTGTCAGTTCTACGATGGATCCTGGCCGGTGAGGGCTCGACCCCGGAAGCTCCGACTCCGGCGCCTACACTGGTCCCCTCGGGTGCGAGGAGTCGGCCCACGCGGACGGGAGTACAAGAGTGTCGACAGGTGCCGGCGGCGGATTCCAGGACCCGCCCGCGGAGGTGCTGGCCCAGGCGGCTGCCGCCTTCGGTCTGCTGGCGACGCCCGCGCGGCTGCACATCGTGTGGGCGCTGGCCCAGGGCGAGAGCGATGTGACGGGCCTCGCGGAGCGGGTGGGAGGCACACTGCCGTCGGTGAGCCAGCATCTGACGAAGCTGAAGCTGGCCGGTCTCGTCCGCTCCCGGCGCGAGGGCCGCCGTCAGGTGTACCTGGTGGATGATCCCGATGTGGTGACGGTCGTCCGCCTCATGGTCGGCCAGCTCGCGGAGCGTGCCGGGTATCCGCCCGCGCAACCTGTACGGCTCCATGAGCTCGGCGCCTGAGAACGCCGCAGCGGCGGGAACCGGTGACCGGTCGGCTGCCGTCGTACCGCTGCCCGGCGCCACGGCGGGCCCCGCGGCCACCGGGCGGCCGCCCACCGCACCGACCTCGCTCCAGGTCCTGCGTTCGCTGGACAGCGGACCCCGGGGGCTGCTGGAGACGGACGCGGAGGACCGGCTCGCCCGGTTCGGCGAGAACGTCATTCCAGCCTGGCGCCCGGTCCCCTGGCCGCTGCGCTTCCTGCGTACCTTGCGGGACCCCTTCACTTCCGTACTGCTCTGCCTCGGCCTGGTCTCCGCGGCTGTGAACGCGTGGGGCACGGCGTCCGTGACGCTGGTGCTCGTGGTGGTCAGCTGTCTGCTGCGCTCCGCGGAGGAGCACCGGGCCGACCGGGCGACGGCCGCGCTGCGCGAGCTGGTCGCGACGACCGCGACGGTGCTGCGCCGCAGCGGCACCGACGCGGCACCGCAGGCCCGCGACCTCCCGGTCGGCGAGTTGGTGCCCGGCGACGTGATCAGACTCGGCCCGGGTGACCTCGTGCCCGCGGACGTGCAACTGCTGCGCGCGAGCGGCCTCACCGTGCACCAGTCCGCCCTCACCGGGGAGTCCGCACCCGTCGTGAAGCATCCTGCCGACGCCGGACAGCCCCAGGGCGGCACCGCCGTGCTGCGCAGCGTGCCCGACGGCGGGGCGGGCGTGTTCGCGCAGCGTCAGCTGTGTTTCCAGGGCAGCAGTGTGGCGTCCGGCAGCGGTACGGCGGTGGTGGTGGCGACCGGTGGGGACACCCGGTTCGCCGCCGCATACGACAGGTCGGCGCACCACCGCGGCCCGAGTGCGTTCGACCGGTCGGTACAGGGGATCTCCTGGACGCTGATCCGGTTCATGCTGCTCACGCCACCGCTGGTCCTGATGGCCAATGCGGCGCTGCGCGGGAGGGGACTGGAGACGCTGCCGTTCGCCGTCGCGGTGGCGGTGGGGCTGACGCCCGAGATGCTGCCGGTCATCGTCACGACGGCGCTGGCCCGGGGGGCCTCCCAGCTCGCGCGGGGCAGCGGGGTGATCGTCAAACGGCTGCCCGCGCTGCACGATCTGGGCGCGATCGATGTGCTCTGCCTGGACAAGACGGGCACCCTCACCCAGGACCTGCCCGTCGTCGACCGCTCGCTCGACCCGGCCGGGGAACCCGATCCCCAGGTGCTGCACTGGGCCGCGGTCAACGCGCTGTGGACGCTTCAGCTCGCCGACCTGCCGGCGCCCGACGCCCTGGACGAGGCGGTACTGGACGGCTGGGAGCAGCAGGACATCGCGCTGTCCGGCGCCGGGGAGGCTCGCACCGCTGTCGGGTCGTACGACGCGGTGGCGGCCCTGCCCTTCGATCCGGTGCGCCGCATTTCCACCGCGGTCGTCCGGCTTCCCGGTGGGTTCGGTACCCATGTGCTGGTGACCAAAGGGGCCGTGGAGGCCGTTCTGGAACGGTGCGATCTGGCCCCGGAGGAGCGGGAGCGGCTGGCGGGCGTGGCTGCGCGCGAGGCCGCGGGAGGTTTGCGGCTGCTCGCCGTCGCCCGCACCGAGCGGCCCGCCCGGCTCGGCACGTACACCCCGGCGGACGAACACGGGCTGACCCTTCTCGGCTTCGTGGCGCTGCGGGACGCGCTGACGCCGAGCGCCGCCGACGCGCTGGACGTGCTGGCACGCCGGGGTGTCGCCGTCAAGGTCCTCACCGGGGACCACCCGGGCACGGCGGCCCGCGCCTGCCGGGATCTCGGGCTGGAGCCGGGGCAGGTCGTCTCCGCCGAGGAGGTCGATGCGCTGTCCGAGTCGGAGCTGGCCCGCGTGGCCGCCCGGACGACGGTCTTCGCTCGCTGCACCCCCGGGCACAAGGCCCGGATCGTCGCCGCGCTGCGTACCTCGGGACACACCACGGGGTTCCTCGGTGACGGAGTCAACGACCTGCCGGCCCTGCACGCCGCCGACGTGGGCATCTGTCCGCGCAACGCGGTCGACGTGGCGCGGGAGACCGCGGACGTCGTCCTCGCCGAGAAGGATCTCGGTGCCATCGACCACGCCATCACCGCGGGCCGTCGCAGCAGCGGCAACATCGCCACGTACCTGCGCATCACGCTCTCGTCGAATCTCGGAAACGTGATCGCGATGCTCGCCGCGGGTCTGCTGCTGCCCTTCCTGCCGATGCTTCCGGCACAGGTCCTGGTGCAGAACCTGTGTTTCGACGCGGCGCAGCTGGCGTTCGCCTTCGACCGTCCCGCGCCCTCGGTCCTGCGACGGCCGACGGTGCTGCGGCCGCGGGACTTCCTCCGCTTCATCACGCGGTTCGGGCTGCTGAACGCCGCCGCCGACCTGGCGACCTTCGCCGTGCTCGCCCTTGCTCTGCATGATTCCCGGGCGGAGGGCCAGGCGGCCTTCCACTCCGGATGGTTCACCGAGAACCTCCTCACCCAGGCCCTGGTGATGCTCCTCCTGCGCACCGGCCGGCGGGCCGCTGAGGGGGGCCGGCCCGGCGGGCCGCTGAGGGCGGCGGCGGCCGGACTGGCGGTCGTCGGCGTCCTTCTGCCGCTCACGCCGCTCGGCCCGATGCTCGGCATGAGCGCGCTGCCGCCGCTCTACTACCTGTTGCTGGCGAGCGTCCTCGCGCTGTACGCGGGCGGTCTCGCGGCGGCGCGCAACCGCTATGAACGGAAACGGGGGCTCTCATGACCACGGCGGGCACCGACCGCTCGCGGACGGTTCACGTCCGGCCCGTACAGGTGCGCCGTGCCACCGCTGACGATGTTTCGGCCCTGCTGCGGTTGCGTGCGCTGATGCTGTCGGAGATGGGCATGGACACAGGCGACGGCCACGCGCCTTGGCGGGAGGTCTCGGCGCGGTGGTTCACCGAGCGGATACCCAGGCGGGACGAGTTCGCCGCGTTCCTGGTCGACGATCCGGAGCTGGGCGTGGTGGCGTGCGCGGTCGGGGCGTGCGACGCACATGCTCCGAGCCCGGCCAACCCGAGCGGGCTCATCGGGCACGTGTCCAACGTGAGCACGGATCCGGCGCGCCGTCGGCTGGGACATGCCCACGCCTGCCTGGACGCGCTGCTGACCTGGTTCGAGCGGGAGACGCCAGTGACGGTGGTGAACCTCAACGCCACCGGGGACGGGGCGGGTCTCTACGCGTCGTTCGGTTTCGCGCCGCCCCGGCACCCCTCCCTGCAGCTGCGGACGGCCGGGCCGTCGGCCTGAGCCGTCCGCAGCGCCGGCTCAGCCGTACGAGAGGTCGCTGCAGGGGTCGTCGTCGGCCGAGCGGGCTTCGTCGGCGACGTCGGACGGCACGGCGTCCGGCGTCGGTGACGCGGGGTCCGCAGCGGGGTTGTCGGCGTAGTCGCTGCCGACGATCACCTGGATTCCGGCTTCGGCGGACTGCGTGGTACGTGCGCCTGGGAAGAGCCGGGCCGTGGTCTCCGCCTTCTCCCGGAGGCCGGGACCGTAGGTGACGAGGGTCCCGGTCCGGTCCTGGGAGTTCGCGGTGGCGGTGCCGGTGACGGTGAAGCCGTGCGAGCGCAGCAGTTGTGCCCCCTCCGCAGCGAGTCCCGTCACCGTGGTGCCGTTGTAGACGGCCACGCTTATGCCTGCGCCGGACACGGGAGCGGTCGGTGACGCCGCGCCGGACGGTTTCGAGCCGGTGCCCCCCTTGCCGGCCGCGTTCTGCCCGTCGAGTGTGCGGTCGGCCTTGAGGGACGCCCACAGCGCGTCGGCGTCCGGTTCCACGATCGCGACGCGGGCTCCCTGGTAGCGCCAGGGAACGGTGATGAACTTCGTGTTGTGGAGGTCGATGTTCTTCATCGACAGGGCGAACGACAGCAGCCGGTCGGCCGATCCGAGTCCAGGGTCCACCGTCATCGCGTCGGTCGCCGCGTTGGCGAGGGGCAGCAGGGTCGTGGGATTCAGACCGCGGGCCTTGACCTTCTTCACGAGGGAGCCGACGAAGGCCTGCTGCCGTTTGATGCGCCCTATGTCGGAGCCGTCACCGATGCCGTGCCGGATCCGTACGTAGTCGAGCGCCCGCTGTCCGGAGACCGACTGCGGGCCCTTGGCGAAGACCCGGGAACCCTGGGTGGCCCGCTTGGGGTTCAGATCGCGCTGGTAGATGTCCTGTGGCAGGCAGACGGGCACGCCACCGACGGCCGAGGTCAGTGCGGAGAAGCCGGCGAAGTCCACCACGATGGTGTGGTCGACGCGCAGACCGGTGAGGTGCTCGACGGTGTTCTGGGTGCAGGCGGGGTTCCCCTCGGCCGTCTCCCCCACCGAGAACGCCCCGTTGAAGATGACGTTGTGCTGTGGGGTCGTCCATTTGCCGTCGGGTTCCTTGCAGGCCGGTATGTCGACCAGCGTGTCGCGGGGGATGGAGACGGCGACGGCGTGCTCGTGGTCGGCGTAGACGTGGAGCAGGAAGGCGGTGTCCGAGCGCCCGACCTCGCCCGTGCCACCGCCGAGCCCGCTGTTGGCGCCCGATCGCGAGTCCGATCCGATGACGAGGACGTTCTGTCCTTCTGACGTGTCGGGCGGCCGGTCCCCGGAGATTCCGTCGGCGCTGAACGTGTCGATGCTGCCGGTGAGTTTGAGGTACCCCCAGCCGACTCCGGCGACCAGCAGAACGAGGAAGGAGACCCCGAAGAGGGCCGTCCGCCGCAGACGGCTCCTCCGCCCTCCTGCCCCTGCCGCCTTGTGACTGCCTTGCATCGGCCCCCCGTTCGTCCGGCTTCCATGGAGGCGGAGCCGTATCGCGCCCATGGTTGTACAGTTGCGCAATGTAGCAAGTGTTGGTGTCCGGATGGATCACCGGGCCCGTCCATCGTCGGTCCGAACCACTGTCCACGAACACCTGCCGCAAACATTGACCGGAAGACACCCGAAGAAAGGGCGTGAAGCGCATGCTGCGCAACGGCCTCGAACCCTGGCACCTGCTGATCGTCGCGATCGTCGTGCTGGTGCTGTTCGGCTCGAAGAAATTGCCCGACACCGCCCGCGCCCTGGGCAAATCCATGCGGATCCTGAAGAGTGAGACGAAGGCCATGAAGGAGGAGTCGCCCCCTCAGTGAGAGTGGGTGAAGCGGCCGCGGGTTCCGTGCCACCGCACCACTTCATGGCTTGCGCAATCAGGGAACCACGAGGGAAGGGCCGTCGTTCAACACAGTGACGGCCGAAGAATCACTGATCAGCGGATCACTGGATCATTGGAGGAAGTACATGGGTGTGACCCTGGCCAAGGGCGGCAACGTCTCCTTGTCGAAGGAGGCGCCCGGCCTGACCGCGGTGACGGTCGGCCTGGGCTGGGACGTACGGACGACGACGGGCGCCGATCACGACCTCGACGCCAGCGCGCTGCTCTGCTCGGACGCCGGCAAGGTCCTCTCCGACCTGCACTTCGTCTTCTACAACAACCTCAACAGCCCGGACGGCTCCGTCCAGCACACCGGCGACAACCTGACGGGCGAGGGCGAGGGCGACGACGAGTCCATCAACGTGGACCTGTCGGGCGTCCCGGCGGATGTCGCGAAGATCGTCTTCCCGGTCTCCATCCATGACGCCCAGAGCCGGGGGCAGAGTTTCGGCCAGGTGCGCAACGCGTTCATCCGCGTCGTGAACCAGGCCAACGGGGTTGAGCTCGCCCGCTACGACCTGAGCGAGGACGCCTCGACGGAGACGGCGATGGTGTTCGGCGAGCTCTACCGCAACGGGGCGGAGTGGAAGTTCCGCGCGGTCGGCCAGGGGTACGCCTCCGGCCTGGCGGGCATCGCGTCCGACTACGGCGTCAACGTCTGACCGACCGGTCCGGTGAACCGCGGATCCACGGGTCCCGGTCCGCACCCCTGCGAGGTGTGCGGACCGGGACCCGTCCGGGTCTACTCGCCCCCGGCGGCTCCCCGCCGCTTCACCCCGCGGCGGCTGATCGCACCGGGCCACCATGCCCTCGGGCCGATGTCCACCACCAGGGCCGGAGCGAGCAGCGAACGCACCACCAAGGTGTCCAGGAGAACCCCGAAGGCCACGATGAAGGCGATCTGGGCGAGGAACGCCAGCGGGATGACGATCAGCGCGGCGAACGTGGCGGCCAGCACCACTCCGGCCGAGGTGATCACGCCACCCGTGCTCACCAGCCCCCTCAGAACACCCTGCCTCGCCCCGTGCACCAGGGCTTCCTCCCGGACGCGTGACATCAGGAAGATGTTGTAGTCGACCCCCAGGGCCACCAGGAAGACGAATCCGTACAACGGCACGGAGGCATCCGTACCGCTGAAGCCGAACACGTGCTTGAAGACGATCGCCGAGACACCGACGGTCGCGAGGAAGTTGAGGCCCACGGTGGCCACGAGCAGGACCGGGATCAGTACGGATCGCAGCAGCCCCATCAGGATCACCAGAATGATCACGAGCACCACCGGCACGATGATGGCGCGGTCGCGCTCGGCCGTCTGCTGGGTGTCGTACTGCTGCGCCGTGTAGCCGCCGACGAGCGCGTCGGCGCCCGGGATCGCGTGCACGGCGGTACGCAGGCGCCGCACCGTGGCCTTGGCCGCGTCGCTGTCCGCGGCATCCTTGAGTGTCACGTCGATGCGCACGCGACCGTCCACCACGACGGGCGCGCCCGCGCCCGGCCGTCCGGAAGCCGTGACGGGCGCCGCGGAGGAGACACCGCGCGTCCCCCCGGCCGCGGCTGTCACCTCTTCGGTGTGCGCGGCGTCCGCGATGACGACGGCGGGGTTGCCCGACCCGCCGGGGAAGTGCCTGCCCAGGGTGGCCTGCGCGGAGACGGACGGGGCGTCGTTCACGAAGATCTCGTCCAGCGGTACGCCCTGCGATTTCAGCGTGGGCGCGAACGAGGCGCAGGCGACCAGGGCGAGGAGGGTGGAGATCCAGACCTTGCGCGGGGTGCGGTCGATGCGCGCCGCGACCCGGCGCCAGAGGCCGTGGCCGCCTGACGCCTCGTCGGCCGGACGCGGCTTCGCCGGCCAGTAGGCGGCCCGGCCGCACAGGACGAGCACCGCCGGCAGGAAGGTCAGTGTGCTCAGCACCGCGCAGACGATGCCGATGGCCCCCACCGGGCCGAGCGCCCGGTTGTTCGTCAGATCGCTCAGCAGCAGGGCCAGCAGACCGAGGGCGACGGTCGCCGCGCTCGCGGTGACGGCACCCAGGGAGCGGCGCAGCGCTGCGACGGCCGCGGTCGCGCGCTCACCGTATCTGGCGAGCTCCTCGCGGAATCGTGCGGTGAGCAGCAGCGCGTAGTCGGTCGCGGCACCGATCACCAGAATGGACAGAATGCCCTGCACCTGGCCGTCCACGCGTACGACGCCGTGGTCCGCGAGGACGTAGA
This sequence comes from Streptomyces sp. NPDC127177, assembly GCF_042672475.1. Lineage (NCBI taxonomy): Bacteria > Bacillati > Actinomycetota > Actinomycetes > Kitasatosporales > Streptomycetaceae > Streptomyces > Streptomyces sp. NPDC127177. The sequence goes on along the minus strand of NZ_JBHXUW010000001.1, from coordinate 407,925 downwards.
CGATCGCGCAGGCGAGGGCGAGCGCGAGGACGGAACTGATGATGATCAGGAAGGGCAGCAGCAGACTGCGGTAGACGAGGAGCAGGATCACCAGCACGGCGGCGAGCGCGACGCCCAGCAGCAGGCCGTCGATTCCCGCGAAGGCGTCCTTCAGATCTGCCTGGCTGGCCGCGGGTCCGGCGATCCCGGCCGTGGTGCCCGCCACCGAAGCCGCTGCCGCACGCACCCGGTCGAGCGTGTCCGGGAGCGCGTCACCCAGATCGGAGCGCAGTTGTACGACGCCGGAGAGCGCCTTGCCGTCCTCGGACGGCAGGGCGGGCGACGGTGTTCCGACGATTCCCGGCTTCCCGGCGAGGGTGGCGAGCGCCCGGGTGGAGGCGGCCCGCGCGTCGGCCGGAAGCGGGCCCCGGCTGCTGGTCCAGACGACGATCGCGGGCACCGTCCCCGACCGCTGGAAAGCCTTCTGGGCGTCGGCGACCTTCGTCGACTCGGCGCTGCGCGGCAGGAACGCGGCCTGGTCGTTCGTGGACACCTCGCCGAGCTTCCCGGCGTACGGGCCCAGGGTCCCGCCGATGCCGAGCCAGACGACGAGCAGGGCTACGGGCACCAGCCAGCGGACGATGCGGTGCCGCGGTGCGGGCTTCATTGCTTCCCCAGAGGTCGGCGCACGATCATTTTCTCTCGATCATTCATTATCTCAACGATTGAGAGATATTACTCTGGAGGCATGCGCACCGCAGACGGAGGCCCGGACAGAGGCATGGACGACGGGCCCACCGGGCTCCAGTCCTTCGCTGTGCTGCTGCGCCGTATGAACAGCGAGTTCAATCGGGTCACCCACGAGTTCGCACAGTCCCAGGGGCTGCATCCCACGGATGTGCAGGCGCTCATCGCGATACTCGACGCCGAGCGCACCGGTGCGGGGACGGCCATGACGCCGGGGAGGCTGCGGGAGCAGCTGGACCTCACCTCCGGGGCGGTCACGGCGTGTCTGGACCGCCTGGAGCGTGCGGGACACATCCGGCGCGTCCGGGACAACGGCGACCGCCGGGTGGTGCATCTGCACTACGCCGCCCCGGCGAAAGCGGTGGCCCGCGAGTTCTTCATGCCGCTGGCGGAGAGCACGGAGACGGCCCGGCGCCAGTTCGACGAAGCCGAACTCGCCGTGGTGGTCCGCTTCCTGGACGCCATGAACGACGAGCTGGCGCAGTTGCGCGGAATCGGGCGGAAGTCCTGAGCGAGCCGGGCCCCGGGGACGGACCGCGCCGGGCTGGGGATACCTTGCGCGATCATGTGCGTATGGCCGATGACCACGCACATGTCCGGGACTTCTTCGCCGCGCGTGCCGCGGACTGGGACACCCGTTTCCCCGACGACGCTCCGGCCTTCGCCGATGCGGTCTCCGCGCTCGGGCTCCGCGCGAACGACGCCGTGCTCGACGCGGGTTGCGGTACGGGAAGGGCGCTGCCCTTCCTGCGGGCGGCGGTCGGCCCCGGGGGTACGGTGCTGGGCGCCGACCTCACCGCCGCCATGCTGCAGGCCGCGGTGCGCGCGGGCCGCGACCGCTGCGGGCCGCTGATCCAGGCCGACGCGGCCCGGCTCCCCCTGCGGTCGCGGACCCTCGACGCCGTGTTCGCGGCCGGGCTGATCTCGCACCTGTCGCGACCGGGGCCGGACCTGGCGGAACTTGCCAGGGTGGTCCGGCCGGGCGGGCGGCTGGCGTTGTTCCATCCGATCGGCCGGGCGGCGCTGGCCGCACGGCACGGTCGCGCGCTCACCGACGACGACCTACGGGCGGAGAGCAACCTCCGCCCGCTGCTGGCTGATTCGGGATGGCGGCTGTACTCGTACGCCGACGAGGAGGCCCGCTTCCTCGCCCTGGCCGAACGCATGGCCTGACCCCCGCCGGCTCCTCACCCCGCGCCCCGGCCGGCCCCCTCGCCTCACTCGGCGGGAGCGTCCGGGCGGCTGAGGTGGCGAACGGGGCAGCCGCCCGTGCCGGGCGTGGGATACGTACCGAGCGCGGCCACCTCGTAGCCACCCGGGTACCCCTTGATCTCGGGGTTCTGGCGGGCGTAGTGCGGGGTACCGCGCGGTGGCAGCAGACGCACCGCGCGCGCCCGCAGCCGCAGGGCGCCCCGGGTGAGCCCCCGCGCCACGGAACCCGGCCGCTCGTACCGGAAGGCCCGCAGCAGCGAGTCGTCCAGGAGCGCCAGGCTCGCGCCGCGTGCCACGCGTGCCAGGGGCCCCGGGTACCACGAGGCCATCAGCGCCAGCGTGGCATCCGATACGGCGCGCGCTCCCTCGTCCCAGCCGAAGTGCTCGCTCTCGTAGTCGTCGAGGGTGCGCTCGAAGTCCTCGTACGTGCGGGGCAGGTCCTTGATACCCATGTGCGCGCCCAGGGTCCGGTAGTAGGCGGCACAGGCCCGCAGTTCGTGCGGGGAGAGCCGGCGCCACCCGTAGGCGTCGAGCCACCGCTTCGGGGTGATGACGAAGGTGCACAGCACGTAGCGCATGTCGTCGTTGCTGATGTCGTAGCTGCTGTGCATCCGGTTGATCCGGCGGATCGCCGCACGCCCCGGGTCGCTGTCGAAGCCGTGCTCCACGACGGCGTCCAGAAGCAGCGCGGTGTCGTCGTACCGCTTCTGCGAACGGGTCGTCAGTTCGGCTGTCTCGGCAAGGAGCCGGCCGATGGACGGCACGGCATAGGTCCGGTACAGGGCGAGTTCGAGGGCGCGGGTCATGTCCCAGGGGAACTCGTACGTGGCGGTGATCCGGTAGATCTCCAGGAAGTCCCGCTCCGGATCGAGGCGTTGGATTTCCTTCAGCCGGTCGTAACGCTTCACCGATCCGCCCCTCTTGTCCAGGTCGAGTGTCCAACCCTACGTGGACGGGCAGGACCGTGAGTACGTATGACCGGCAGGGACGGTACGTGTCCTCACGTGCTCACGACACCCGTGCCGCACGCACACATCGGAAGGGCGGTTCCCATGACCGACATGCTCGGCATACTCCGCAGAGCCGTGACCCCCGGCCGCAAGGGCAGCCGGTCCGGCGCTCCCGCGACGCCGCCGGAACGCCGGCAGCACAACCTGTTCGACGCGGCAGCCACCTTCATCGCGGCATCGGTGGAGGACGACCAGGAACGGATGGAGGAGGCCGGCGGATGGGTGTCGCCGGAGGCGCTCTCCTTCGGTGTCGGAGAACTGGCCCAGCGCGCGGTCCTTACGCTCGCCCGTGAGCGCGGTGAGTCACCCGAAGTGGTGGCGCGCACGCTCCTCGGCCTCGCCGAGCGGTGAGCGGACCGTCCTGCGGCGCACCGGATCCAGGAGTTCTGCCTTGTCAGGGCCTCGACGAGCGGGTTACCCACTGGTTAGGGTGCGCCGACGGACAACCATGACGGATGAGGAGGGCGCAGTGACCGGGACGGACAACACAGTCGCCGACGAAGACGCACTGTATGTGCTGACCGCGGTCCTGCTGACCCCCGCGCAGTTCCCGAGCGTTCTCGGAGACGACTACCCGGCGGCGTGCGTGGCGCTCGGCCTCGAACCGTACGCCGACGGATACGGGCTCGTCATGGGCCAGGACAGCGACGGTGCCAGGTGGACCGTCGTCGTCGACGACGTGTCCCTGGTGGCCGTCGCTGTCGCGTCCTGGGACTGCGGTATGGAGTACGACCTGTCGCCCGACGACCGCACGGTGGTCTGCGCGCTGCCGGGCTGGCCGCTCGACGTGGCGGTCTGCGCCCCGGGCGTGCCCGCCCCGCACGACCCGGCGCCGGACCCGGAGGCGGACGGCGACGATCCACGGCCGCTGGCACCGCCCGACCCCGATGCGTGGGGACCGCCCCAGCGGCGCCTCGGCGCGGACGCGATAGCCCAGCAGTGGACGGCCTGGCGCGAACAGATCGACGACGAGAGCGCCTTCGCGCCGACGGACGAAGCCGGTGCGGACTCCGCCGCCGAGGACGATCCGAAGCAGGAGCCGGGGCCGGAGCGAGTGGAGGAGGAGACCACCGCGACGGAGGACAGCGGCGACGCCGCGCAGGACAGTGGAGACACGGAGGACACCGACGCCTCCTCCGGTACGCATCCCGGTGTCCGGAGGGCCCTCGCCGAGGCGCACGCCTACGTCGGTACCCCGCCGCCGCCCGGCCGGGTGCGTTCCTCCTTCGCCTCCGGGGACGCCCGGATGATCCGAGCCGACGGCCCGGGCTGGTCCATGGTGGCCAGGACCGACGACATCGCCTTCATGCTGCTGGACGAGATACCGGGCGAGATACTCCCGGTGGGGCGCGGCACTGAACTGCCCGCTCTGCTCACGGCCCTGGACGCACTCGCCGTACGGCCCTCCTGAGCAGCGGAGCCTTCCGTCCGGCTCCCGGCCCGCCGCCCTCAGGCCCCGTCGGGGCGCATGCTGAGGGCGCGCAGCGCCAGTTGCATCTCGAACTGCGCCGCCGGGTCATGGAGGCGGTCGCCGAACACCTCGTCCAGCTGGCGCAGGCGGTAGCGGACGGTCTGGGGGTGGACTGCCAGCCGGCCCGCGACCTCGCTGGCGTTGTGACCGCACTGGAGCCAGCAGAGCAGCGTCTCGGCGAGGCGTTCGCGCTGCGGGGACCGGATGGCCTCGAGCGGACGCAGATGGCGCCGGGCTATCGCGTCCACCAGTGCCTCGTCCCGGAAGAGCAGCAGCGTGGCGAGGTGGTCCACGCACCGCACCACCCCGCCCGAGGGCAGGATTCCGCGCCGCGCCAGCTCCAGGGCGTCCAGCGCCCATCGCAGCGAGCGGGCTCCCTCGTCCAGGGCGACGGTCGGGCCGACCGCGGCACGCAGTCCGCTCAGGGCCCCGGCGATGGCCCGGCCGCGGCCGGGGCCCTCCGGGTCGGGAACGACCATGACGCCGGGCTGCGCGTCGAAACAGGCCAGGAACTCCGGCGGGACGATGGGGCGCGCCGCCTCCGGCACCCTCGCGTGGTCGACGACTACGACAGCGAGTTCGCGTGGGACGGGCCACTGGGCGATATGGGCGAGGTCCGTGATGGCGTCGGTGGAGGCGGCGGGGTCGGCCGTCAGCAGGTCGATGAGGCGGGTGCGGCGCAGTTGGAGTTCACCGGCCGCGTGCAGCCGTGCCTCGGTGTAGCCGATGGTGGTCGCGGCGGCCATTTCGTCCAGGTGCAGGAAGAGTGCCTCACCGAAGGCGGCGAGCACGTGCCGGGGCAGTCGCTCGGCGTCGACGAGGGCGTTGACCTTGCGCCAGGTGACGCGGGCGCCCAGGCGGAGCGCGGCCTGGAAGGCGTCGAGGCTGCGTCCCTCGTCGGCCTCGCCCCGGCCGATGCGCTGGTAGGTCGCCTTCACGGCTTCCCAGTCGGTGTCCTGCTCCGCCATCCGCGCGAGGAACCCGCCCAGGGCCTGTTCGACGCCCCGGTGCACGACATGCGTGTAGGTGTTGTCGCGAGGGCGGTCGTACTCGTGTATCTCCGCCTTGATCGCTCGCACGACCTCTTCGGTGATGTCCGAGAAATAGGGTCTGAGATGGTCGTGGAGTCCGGCGGGGAACGCACGGAACGCGGCCTGTGTCTCGTCCTTGCTGCCGCCTTCCGTGACGCCGCCGGTGGCGGGTGGGGAGCCGTTCACCATGGATGCATCCTCTGCGCGTGGGGACAAAGGGGCTCGGTGAAGATACCGCCCGGACGGTCCGGTGGCCCCTCGGGGGCGGACAGACATGCTGTCGCGGCGGGGGGGTTTTGGTTGTAATAGTGGCCCCCCTCACACCGGCCCGCCGCCCCCCCCACCCCGAGCGGCGGGTCGGGGGGGGCGCGGGGGGGGGGGGGGGGGGTGACGCGAGGAAGCGC
>NZ_JBHXUW010000001.1:244214-402061 GCF_042672475.1 Streptomyces sp. NPDC127177 | reverse complement strand
TGTTTGAGGGGCGGGGGGTTTTCTATTGTGGGTTTGTGTTATATACCCGCGGGGGGGTGGGTGGCCCAGGGGGGGCGCGCCCTGCTTGGCGGCGGGCTTTTAACTCTTCTCCCACCGCCGCCGACAGCGCTCATCCGGCCGGGCACGCCGATCGTGCGGCTCGTCGGTCGGTTTCCGGCCGGGGCGGGGTGCGGGACGGATCCGGTTACGGCAGCAGGCAGTTGCCGAACTCGGGCCTGCCCTTGAACCGGTCCCCCAGCCAGCCGACGGTGTCGCTCACGGCGAGTTGGTCGGTGGTCAGGTGCTCGCCGGGGTAGAGCTTCCACCGCGTGGCGATCCCGGCCGAGCAGTAGGCCCTGCGGGTAGCGTCCTGCGTAGCGGTCGGGATCACCTCCTCGGCGAGGCCGCGGTACTGCAGGACCGGGAAGCCGACCTCGTGGCGGGCACCCGATCCCTTGCGGCCGATGTCGACACCGAGCTTCTGGTCGTCGATGACCTGGCCCCAGGTCCTGCCGTCCGTTCCCTTCAGTGCGTAGATCCGGTCCAGCCCGAGCCCGCCCTCGGTGTTGTTCTCCAGCTTCTGAAGGGCCAGTGCGGAGACAGTGCCCACCAGGCAGAGGGACTTGGCCTTCTTGACGGTGTCCCTGCCCCGGTCGTTGAGCAGTTCGTCGAGCGGCATGGCGGGGTGCGATGCGGCCAGTCCGACCACCGCGTCGACCAGGAAGCCCGCGAAGGCGCCACCGTTCAGCCCCTTGGCGACGACCTTCAGATCGCCCGGCACTCCCCCGGACGCGTCACCGACGACGTCGAGCCCGGGTGCGTAGGAGGCGGCGAGCTGTGCGGCCCACAGGCTGGCGGCGCCTCCCTCGGAGTATCCCCACAGGCCGACCTTCGCCCCGGCGTCCAGGCCGCTGCCCGGAAGTTCCGGGGCCGAGCGGGCGATGTCGAGCAGCGCGTGTCCGGCGTCCGCACCGGAGACGTAGGGGTGGGTCTGCCCGTCCAGGTAGCCCGGCCCGTCGGTGGCCGCGACCGCGTAACCCGCTTTCAGGAGGGCCGCGATGTTGTCACCCTCGTACTCGTCCTGGAACGCCCCGGCGAGCTGTTTGGAGAAGGCGCACTGTGAACCGAGGCCCAGGGTGCCGGGGTTGAACGCGACGATGGGGCGGGTGCCGGGTCCCTTCCAGGCGGCCTCCGGCACCACGACGGTGCCGGAGACGGCGGCGGGCCCGCCCGCGTTGTCCGTGGTGCTGTACTGGACCTTCCACGCCTGCTGGGGGATGTTGCCGGGGACCTCCGGCAGGGTGGTCCGCCGACAGGCGATGACGCTGCCCGGCCGGCCGGGTACCGCATCGGGTACCTGATAGATCCGGCTGTCCGTGGCATCGCAGGTGGCGGCCGCGGCGGCCGGTTCCGCGGCACCCGCGGCCGCGGCCGGCAGGCCGAGGCCCGCACCCGCCAGGGCGGCCGCCGCGACCAGGGCGAGGCTCTTCTTCCGGTTCCTGTTCGATGGTGGACGCAAGGCGTGCTCCTCGGTGTCGGGAGGGCTCTCCTCCGGCAGCCGTGAAGTTACGGACAAGTAACACGACGTCGATAGTCAGCGGAGCCACAGTCCGGCGCGGACGTTTTGTCATGGCGTCACAAGAGGCCCCGGACCGGGCCGCGCTTCTGCGGCCACGGCCGGCAGACCGCTCCGGAGGTCTTGTCACCCAAGTGACAGACAGCACCGGACGGTCTGTCAGCAACCCGTCTTACTCGTGGGTCATTTCGCGGAAGACCCTGGTGCATCGTCCCCGCGGTCGCACCCCTGCCGTGCACCACCGAAATGAACAGCACCGTGCGGCACCGAAGCGACGCCCCGTCGTGCGCCACCGAAGTCGCCGCCCCCGCCGCGCGCCCCCGGAGTGACCGCCCCGCTCCACCGCCCCGACGCAACCTGACCAGTTGGAGCCGCCATGAACGCCGTCGAACCCCCCACGGGCCCCCTGCTCACCGACCACCTCAGGCACTGGGCCTCCCGGCGTGCGCACCAGCGCGCCTTCACCTACGTGGAGTTCCCCGACCCGGCCTCCGCGGGCCTGCACCACACGCTCGGCTGGCGGGCGCTGGACGCCCGGGCACGGGCGGTGGCCGCCCGGGTCGGCGCCCTGGCGTCCCCGGGTGACCGAGCGGCTCTCCTGCTGCCGCAAGGCCTCGACTACGCCGCCGCGTTCCTCGGCTGCCTCTACGCGGGGGTCATCGCCGTCCCCCTGTTCGCCCCCGGACTGCCCGGTCACGAGGGCCGGCTGGCCTCCGTGCTGGCGGACTGCGAAGCCGCCTGCGCGATCACCGATACGGCGACCGCCCCGGCCGTGGCGGAGTTCACCGCGGACCGGCACCTGCCGGCGCTGCCGTTGCTGTGTGTGGACCGGGCGGGCGATCCGGCGCCGGCGGACGCCGCGCCCCCGGTCCGGCCCGCGCCCGACGACATCGCGTATCTCCAGTACACATCGGGTTCCACACGCGATCCGGCCGGCGTCATGATCACCCACGCCAACGTGGTGGCGAACGCACGCCAGGCCATCGCCGCGTTCGGCGCCGGTGCCTCGACCAGTACTACGGTCGGCTGGCTGCCGCTCTTCCACGACATGGGCCTGGTGCTGAGCGTCGCCGCACCCGTGGTCGGTGGTTTTCCCTCCGTCCTGATGGACCCGGTGGCGTTCCTGGAGGACCCGGCCCGCTGGCTGCGGCTGCTCGGTTCGTACCCGGGGACGATCAGCGCCGCCCCCAACTTCGCGTACGACTACTGCGTGACGCGGACGGACGAGGCCCAGCGGGACGAACTCCGGCTGGACCGGGTCAAGGTGCTCATCAACGGCAGCGAGCCGGTGCGCACCGCCACCGTGCAGCGCTTCGATCGGGCCTTCGGTCCCTCGGGCCTCGCTGCGGGTGCGCACTGCCCGGCGTACGGGCTGGCCGAGGCCACGGTGTTCGTGACGACGGACACGTACACCGAGGCACCGTCCACCATCAGCTGCGACGCCGCCGCCCTGGCCGAGGGCCGGATCCAGGACGCCGGCTCCGGTCGGCCGGCCGCTTCTCTCGTCGACTGCGGTACACCGGCCGGTCAGGAGCTGTGCGTGGCGGACCCGGCCACGGGCGTACGGCTCGGACCGGATCTGGTCGGCGAGATCCTGTTGCGGGGGCCCAACATCGGGCCCGGCTACTGGAAACGGGCCGGGCTCTCGTCGGAGGTGTTCGGTTTCCTTCCGCCCGGGTCGGCCGACGGGCGGGGCGGCTGGCTGCGCACGGGGGACCTGGGGGCGCTGCACGAGGGGCGACTGCTCGTGACCGGCCGGCTCAAGGACCTGATCGTGGTCGACGGGCGCAACCACTATCCGCAGGACATCGAGGAGTCGGTGCAGCGCGCCGTCGACGTGGTGCGCAGGGACCGTCTGGCCGCGTTCGGCGTACCCCGGGCGGACGGCGGGGGCGAGGAACTGGTGGTGGTGGCGGAGTACCGCAGGGGTGGCGAACCGTCCACCTCGACGGTGGGTGAGGCGGTGCGTTCGGCGCGCGCCGCGGTATCCGCCCGGCACGGACTACGGCTGGAGCGGCTGTTGCTGGTGGAGCCGGGGGCCGTGCCGAGGACGACCAGCGGCAAGGTGGCCCGGGCGGCCACCCGCGCCCGTCTGCTGGACGGCGGATTCGGCCCGTCGGACGAGATGCGTACGGGTGGTGAGCGATGAGGGAGGCGGATCTGCGGGGGACGGTGGTCGGCCGGCTCTGCGCCTGGTACGGGCTGGAGCCGACGGACGTCACCGACGACCGGCCCTTCGCCGAGCTGGGCCTCACCTCCCGTGACGCCGTGGCGCTGACGGCGGCGATCGGTGAGCTGACAGCCACACGGCTTCCGGCCACCCTGCTCTGGGAGGAGCCGACGCTCGGCGCCCTGCTGGACCGGCTGGTCCATGGCGAACCCGACAGGGGCGTCCAACCACCCGGGCCCACCGCGGCACTTGAGGTGCCGGGGGGCGGGACGGCGGTCGCGGTGATCGGGGCGGGTTGCCGGCTGCCCGGCGGTGTGACCTCCCCGGCCGGCTTCTGGGAGCTGCTGCGCGAGGGGCGTGACGCGGTGGGAACCGTGCCCGACGGACGCTGGGCACCGTTCCTGCGTCCCGGATCGCAGGGGCTGCCGGACGACATGAGCAGGCACGGCGGATTCCTCGGCACCCGGGCGCGGCCGACGGCAACGCCCGGGTCACGAACCCACGGTGGCGTGGACGCGGTCGCGGGGTTCGACGCGGAGTTCTTCGGGATCGGAGCGCACGAGGCGACCGCGATGGATCCCCAGCAGCGCATCCTGCTGGAGGTGACCCGGGAGGCACTCGACCACGCGGCGGTCCCTGCCGCCTCGCTCGCGGGGACCCGCACCGGGGTGTTCGTGGGCATCAGTGGCAATGAGTACGCCCGTCTCACCGCAGCGGATCCGGCGGCGGTGGACGCCTGGACGGCGCCGGGATCGGCCCTGAGTGTGGCGTCGGGCCGGCTCTCGTACGCGCTGGATCTGCGGGGTCCGAGCCTCTCGCTCGACACCGCGTGCTCCTCCTCGCTCGTCGCGGTCCACCACGCGGTGCGCAGCCTGACCGACCACGAGAGCGACACCGCACTGGCCGCAGGCGTCAATCTGCTGCTCTCGCCGGCGGTCACGCTCGGCTTCCAGCGGGCCGGGGCGCTGGCGGCCGACGGGCGCTGCAAGGCGTTCGACGCCGCGGCCGACGGGATCGTACGCGGGGAGGGGTGTGGGGTCGTCGTACTGAAGCGGCTGGCGGACGCCGAGCGTGACGGTGACCGGGTGCTCGCCGTGATCAGTTCCACGGGGGTCAACTCCGACGGCCGCTCCAACGGGCTCACGGCGCCCCGGGCCGATGCCCAGCGCACACTGCTGGCGCGGACCCATGCCGAGCCCCTCGCCGTCGACTACGTGGAGGCGCACGGCACAGGAACCGCGCTCGGCGACCCGATCGAGGCGGGTGCGCTCGGCGCGGCGCTCGGGGCGGGCCGCGGGCGGGACGCGGACCGGCCACTGCTCATCGGCTCCGTCAAGACGAACCTCGGCCATCTGGAGGCGGCCGCCGGGATCACCGGTCTGATCAAGACCGTGCTGGCCCTGCACCACGGTGAGATCCCGGCCCAGCTGCACTTCCGGGAGCCGGGTCCGCATGCCGACCTGGACGGGCTCGGGCTGCGGGTCGTCACCCAGCCCGAACCCTGGCCGCGCTACTCGGGAACGGCCACGGCGGGGGTCTCCGCGTTCGGCTTCGGCGGAACGAACGCGCATGTCGCGCTCGCCGAGTACCGGCCCGCGCCACCAACGGCGGCCGCCCCGACCGGCGGTGGCGCCCGCCCCGCGCTGCTGCTCCTGGACGGACCGGCCGAGGACCGGGTGCGTTCCTACGCGGGCGAACTGGCCCACTGGCTCGGCACACCGGCGAGCAGACCGGTACGCCCTGCCGATCTCGCCCGCACCCTGGCCGGGCGCACCGGCCGCGGCCGGCACCGGGCGGCGGTCGTCGCCCGTGGCCGTGAGGACATCGTCACGGCTCTGGAGCGGTACGCGACGGGCCGGGCCGATACGCGGCTGGTCACCGGCACCGGTCCGGCACGCCGGTCGGGCGGCGGCACCGGTCCGGTGTGGGTCTTCTCCGGCTACGGCTCGCAGTGGCCAGGCATGGGGCGTGAACTCCTCGCATCGGAACCGGTGTTCGCCGCGGCCGTCGAGCGCATGGCCGGGCTGCTGCGCGAACACTGCGGGTTGTCGCTGCACGATCTGCTGCGTGCGGACGCCGAACTGCCGGCCCCGGACACCGTGATGCCGGTGCTCTACGCCGTGCAGGTCGCCCTGGCCGAGCTGTGGCGTTCCTACGGCGTGGAGCCCGGCGCCGTCATCGGTCATTCGATGGGCGAGGTGGCCGCGGCGGTGGTGGCCGGAGCCCTGGACGAGGAGACCGGAGCCCATGTCATCGCCGTGCGTTCGCGGCTGCTGGCCGGGTTGTCGGGCGGCGCGATGGCCGTGGTGGACCGGTCCGGCGACCAAGTAGCCGGTCTGGCAGTAGAGTTCCCCACGGTACGGGTCGCGGTGCACGCCTCCCCCGTGCAGAGCGTGGTGACCGGGTCGGCCGCGGATGTCGCCGGGCTCATGGCGCGGGTCACCGGTGAGGGCGGGTTCGCGCGCTCGCTGGGCGTCACCGCGGCCGGGCACTCCCCCGCGGTCGAGCCGCTGCTCGACGAGCTGGCCCGGGAACTGGGTACCGTCCGCCACACGCCGCCCCGCTGTCCCCGCTACTCCACCGTCCTGGACGACCCCCGATCCGGCGTCGGCTGCGATGCCCGCTACTGGGTGGCCAACCTCCGGCAGCCGGTCCGCTTCGAACAGGCGGTGCGGGCGGCGGCCGAGGACGGCCACCGGGTGTTCGTCGAGGTCTCGCCCCATCCGACCCAGCTGCGTCCACTGATGGACACGCTGACACACGCGCTGGGCGCGGGGGACGACGCCGCCGACGGCTTCCTCGTTGTGCCGACGCTCCGCAAGAACACCGACGACGCACTGGCCTTCCGCTCGTCCCTCGCCTCCCTTCTGGTGCACGGCGTCCCCGTGGCAGGTGCCCGCGAAGGGCTCAACCCGGGCGGCCGCATCGTCGACGTGCCGGGACCCCTGTGGCGCCATCGCCGCTTCTGGGCCGGTGAGCAGGTCTCGCCCGGGACCGAGCCGCCGCGGCCCGTGTCACTGCCGCGAGGGACCGGTGTCATCGACCGGCTACGGCACTGCGTCGCCGCGGTCATGGGGTACGCCCCGGACCGCATCGACCCGGACACCCCACTCACCGAGCTCGGCCTCGACTCGCTGACCGCGGTACGCGTGCGAACCGTGGTGGAGCAGGAGTTCGACACGGTGGTGGAGCCGGGTGTGCTGTTGCGGCAGGGGACCCTGCGAGGGGTGGCCGCCCTGCTGGAGGGGTCCTCGGGACAGGCGCGGCTGCGGGACGGCACGCCCGTCGCGGACGGGACGGGGACCGTATCGGGAACGCCGGGCCGGCTGCGTACCTTCCCGGGCACGGGGCCACTGGCCCCGCTCTTCCTCGCCCACGCGGCCGGCGGTTCGTCGGACGTGTACGGGCGACTGGCCGCACGGTTGGACGGCAGCCGGCCGGTGCTCGGCCTCGACCGGCTGGACGGCCCCGACGACGTACCGGGGCGGGCCGCCGAGTTCGCCCGGCGCATCCGCGAGGTGCGCCCGGACGGCCCGTGGGTGGTCGGCGGGTGGTCCTACGGCGGGCTGCTCGCCCAGGAGACCGCCCGGCTGCTCTCGGCGCACGGCGAGGTCGGGGCTCTCGTCCTGCTCGACTCGGTGCTCCCGCTTCCCGCGCCGCCGGACGCCGCGACGCCTGCCGAGGAGGCGCGCCGCCGTTTCGCGGGCTTCGCCGCTTTCGTCGAGCGCACGTACGGGGAGCCGTTGCGCCTTCCGTACGAGGAGCTGGCCCGGTACGACGACTCCGGTCAGGTCGGTCTGGTCATCAAGCTCTTGGAGCAGGTCGTCGATCTGCCACCGGCCGTTCTGGAGCACCAGCGGACCTCGTACCTCGACCTGCGCAGCGGCGAGCGCCACACGCCGCGCCGCTACGACGGACGGACCCTGCTCTACCGCGCGTCCGAACGCGCTCCGCACACGGTCCGCGATGCCCGCTACGAGCGGGACGACGAGGCGCTGGGATGGGACGCGCACTGCGCGGACCTGACCGTCGCCCCGCTGCCCGGCCACCATCTTTCGCTGCTCGACCCGCCGGTCGTCGACGTCCTCGCGGGGCTCCTCGCCCGCGACCTTCCGCACCGATGACCATCCACGTCTGCCCGGCCCCTGACACACACCCGAACGAGACGAGGTTCTGCCATGCCCCGATCCGTGCAACGCCCACGGCCCCGCCGGGCTCCGCGCGCCCGCGCCAAGTACGCCGCGCTCGCAGCGGCGACCGTGCTGTTGGCGACGGGAGGCGTCGTCGGCACGTCGACGGCTTCCGGTGCTCCAGCGACCGTGCGGGCGGCGGTCGCCGCCGATGACGGCGCGCGCGTCACCGCCGAGACCCGGATCGACGCACGCACCGTCGATCTGACCGTCGACTCCCCAGCGGCCGGGAGATCGCTGCCGGTGCGGGTCGTGCTGCCGGCCGGCTTCGACGCACAGCCCGACCGCACCTGGCCGGTGCTGTACCTCCTGCAGGGCGCGCACGACGACTACACGTCGTGGAGCAGGGAGACGGACGTGGAGCAGTTCCTCGCGGACAAGGACGTCATCACGGTCATGCCGTCGTCCGGGCCCACGGGGATCCCCACCGCGTGGTGGAACTACGGGAGTTCCACCGCCCCGGACTACGAGACCTTCCAGGTCGAGGAGGTGATGCAGCTTCTGAGGCGCAACTACCGGGCGGGGGCGACGCGTGCCGTCGCCGGGGTGTCCACCGGGGGGTACGGCGCTCTCGCGTTCGCCGCCCGGCATCCGGGGACGTTCGGTGCGGCGGCCTCGTACAGCGGAATCCTGGACACGACGGCGCTCGGCATGCCCACGGTGGTGAACGCCATCGTCGCCCGCGAGCTCCAGCTTCCCTCGCTGCTCTGGGGCAGTCCGATCCTCAACCGGAGCATCTGGAACGCGCACAATCCGGCGGCGCAGGCGGCGCGGCTCGCCGGCACCCGGCTGTACGTATCGCAGGGCAGTGGGATACCGAGCGCCGACTTCGGCAATCTGGAGGGCGCCGTCCTCGAGGGCACGCTGTGGCTCCAGGCGCACGGCTTCGCGAACCGTCTCGCGAACCTCGCGATTCCCGCCCAGGTGCACTTCTACACCGGCGGATCCCATGCCTGGTCCTCCTGGCAGGGCGAGTTCAGGGCGTCGTGGCCGACACTGGCCGCGGGGCTCGGCCTCAACGACTGAGCCCCGGCGAACCGTGCGCCGAGAAGGCCCGCGGGTCCGTGCCTCAGCGGACCGGCGGGCCTTGCGTCCCGACCGTCCTGGCGGCGAGCCGGCGCTCGTCCGGCCAGCGGACGTCCCTGGCCCAGGACAGCTGCTCGAACCAGCGGATCAGCCGGGCGCTGCTGTCCACCTGGCCGCGCAGCACCCCGTGCCGGGCTGAGGTGGGGTCGGCGTGGTGCAGGTTGTGCCAGGACTCGCCGCCGGATACGGGGGCCAGCCACCACACGTTGCCGGACCTGTCGTGCGAGCGGAACGGCCGGGCGCCGCTGATGTGGCAGATGGAGTTGATCGACCAGGTGACGTGGTGGAGCAGTCCGACGCGGACGAGCCCCGCCCAGAAGAACGCGGACCATGCCGCGGCGGTGTCCCAGGTCCCCTCGCCCCACAGCCCGCCCGCGAGGGCGGGTGCGCCGAAGGAGAACAGCACGATCAGCGGCTGCCAACGCCCGACCCGCACCAGGTCCCGGTCGGCGAGCAGATCGGGTACGTACTTGCGGCAGTCGGTCTTCCTGTTGTTGAACGTCCAGCCGATATGGGCCCAGACCATGCCCTTGACCAGTGCCCGCACCGAGGTGCCGAAGCGCCACGGCGAGTGCGGGTCGCCGGGCCGGTCCGCGAACCGGTGGTGGCGGCGGTGGTCGGCGCACCAGGTGATGACGTCACCCTCGACGGCCAGGGTGCCGGCGACCGCGAGTGCGATCTTGAGGGATCGGGTGGCCTTGAAGGCCTTGTGGGTGAAGAGCCTGTGGTAGCCGATGGTGATGCCGTGCACCGCCACCGCGTACATCACGGCGCCGATCACCAGATCGTGCCAGCTGACGCCCCACCCCCAGAAGACGACCACCGACGCGATCACCGCGAGGAACGGGACGCCGACGAAGACCCCGACGAGGGCCCGGTCGGTGCTGCTCATGCGCTCACCGGGGATGTCGTGGGGTCCGGCTGCCGTGTGCGACTGTGCCATGACGGTCTTCACCTTCCGTGGGTCAGAGCGGCTGCCCCGGACGCTACTGAGCCGCTTCGGCACACCTCCACTCACCGGACGCGCGGTTCGGCGGTGGGTGTCCTCACTCGGATGACAGGCGTCGCGCGCCGGGCGCGGGGGCTGTCGGGATGTGACAACGGCCGAGGGCGCGGGTGCGCGATCCCCGTGAATTGGCGCCGGTTCCCTTGTGGGCCCACGAGAGGCACCCGCACGCTGTGGACCGCTGCGGCCCGGCCGGGCCGCGGTTCGGCCGTGCCGCGATCGGGAGGAACTTCATGGATGCGCTCGCCGAGGCAGTCCTGGCCGGAGCCACCGCACAGGAGCTGGAGCGTCTGCCGGTCCCGGCGGAGTTCACGGCCGTGCATCTGCGGGCCGAGGACGTCGGCATGTTCGCCGGGTCGGCTGACCACGACGTACGCGGGTCGCTGCGCGTGGGGAGCGTGCCCATGCCCGAACTCGCCCCCGACGAGGTGCTGGTGGCGGTGATGGCCAGCGGCATCAACTACAACACGGTCTGGTCGGCCATGTTCGAGCCGGTGCCGACGTTCGCCTTTCTGCGGGCGCTGGGCCGGCAGGGCGGCTGGGCCGCCCGTCACGACCGGCCGTTCCATGTGATCGGCTCGGACGCGGCGGGCGTGATCGTCCGTGCCGGGTCGGGGGTGCGGCGCTGGCGCGTGGGCGACGAGGTGGTCGTCAGTCCCGTGTACGCGGATCCGGAGGAACCGGCGACGCACGCGGACGGGATGCTCGGCGAGTCCCAGCTGGCCTGGGGGTTCGAGACGAACTTCGGCGGTCTGGCCCACTACGGCGTGGTGCACACCAGCCAGCTGCTGCCCAAGCCGGCCCATCTCACCTGGGAGGAGGCGGCGTGCAACCCGCTCTGCGCGGGGACCGCCTACCGGATGCTCGTCAGTGACCGCGGGGCCCGGATGACGCAGGGCGATGTGGTGCTGATCTGGGGTGCGGCCGGGGGCCTCGGGGCGTACGCGACACAGTTCGTCCGCAACGGAGGGGGCATCGCCGTGGGCGTGGTCAGCAGCGAGGAGAAGGCGCGGCAGGCGCTGGCGCTGGGCTGTCACGCGGTCATCGACCGGTCGGAGATCGGTCTGACCGGCAGTGAGCCGCCCGCTGATCCCGCGGTGGCCGGCAGGAGGCTGGGGCAGCTGATCAGGGAGGCGGTGGGCGAGGATCCGCACATCGTCTTCGAGCATGTCGGCCGGGCGACGTTCGGCCTGTCGGTGTTCGTGGTCAGGCGCGGCGGGACCGTGGTCACCTGTGGTTCGAGCACCGGCTACCGGCACGAGTTCGACAACCGGTATCTGTGGATGCGGCTCAAGCGGGTGATCGGCAGCCACGGGGCCAATCTTCAGGAGCAGGCGGCGGTGGGGCGGCTGCTCAGTCTGGGGCACATCCGCCCGGCGCTCTCCGCGACGTACACCCTGGACGAGGCTCCGGAGGCGGCCCGGCTGGTGCAGCGCAACGGCCACAGCGGCAAGGTGGGGGTGCTGTCACTGGCACCGAAGCCCGGACTCGGGGTCACCGATCCGGAGCTCCGGGCCCGGATCGGTGAGGACCGCATCACCCCGTTGCTGCGGCCCGCCCGCTGACGCCCGCCGGGCAGCCGTGAGGCCGGCAGGGACCGGGCCTCCCGGTCCCTGCCGGCCTTCTCCGTGCACGATTCACACAGGCGCGGATCCGGCTGGGCCGTGGACCTGTGCGGTCAGTGGGCGGTACCCGGCCGCCGGCCCCGTCAGCGGCCGATCTCCTTGCGGCTGATCCTGCGGAGCCTGCGCCGCTGGCTCGGATCCAGTGCCAGATAAGCGATAGCGGGGACTCCGATGAGCACCAGCAGTGACAGCCAGAACCCGATGAACGGCATCAGGACGACTGCGACGACTACTCCCCCGATGGCGATCTTTGCGCTGTTCGACATCGTCCACGCCTCCTTCGCGGCCAGTGGCCGCTCCTGCAGTGAGAACGCCTGTGCGTGCTCATCGGTTCCAGCCTGCCCCGGACTCGTCCGCGACGGTCACCTCAGCGGTGCGCCGACCTCGTGCATGTGCTCGAGCGCCTGTCGGTAGGACTCGATGAGTCCGGTCTCCGCGTACGGCATGCCGAGCGCCTCGCAGTGCGCCTTGACCAGGGGCTGCGCCAGCCTCAGGTGCGGGCGGGGCATGCTCGGGAAGAGATGGTGTTCGATCTGGTAGTTGAGCCCGCCCAGGAACCAGTCCGTGAGGACGGCGCCCCGTACGTTGCGCGAGGTGAGGACCTGGCGCTGCAGGTGACCCCAGCGGTCGCCGTCGGGGTCGGGCATCTCCATGCCCTTGTGGTTCGGGGCGAAGGCCATGCCCAGGTGGAGGCCGAAGAGCGCGTGGTGCACGAGCGCGAAGACGACGGCCTTTCCGGGCGACATGACGCCGAGCAGCAGCGCCGCGTACAGGCCGAGGTGGGCGACGAGCAGCAGGCCGGAGAGGGCACGCTCCCGGGCGGGCTGCTGTCGCAGGTACTGGAAGCCGGAGATCTTCAGTGCGATGCCCTCCAGGAGCAGCATCGGGAAGAACAGCCGGGCCTGGTTGCGGGTGAGCCAGCGGGCGAAGCCCTCACGCTGCGCGGCCTGCTTCTGGGTCCAGACGAGGGCGCCGACGCCGACGTCCGGGTCCTTGTCGACGTGGTTGGGGTTGGCGTGGTGGCGTACGTGCTTGTCGTTCCACCATGCCTCGTTCATGCCGAGGAGCAGATTGGCGTGCACCAGACCGATGGCCCGGCTGGCCCGGCGGTCACCGGATATCTGCGCGTGACCGGCGTCGTGCCCCACGAACGCGGTGCGGGACCAGAAGACGGCGAGGGGCAGAGCGAGCAGCAGGCTCCACCATGTGTTGCCGAGGAGGACGAGCCCCGTGATCACGGAGCCCAGGGCGATCAGATTGACGGCGATGCCTGCCGCGTACCAACCGGTGCGGCGTTCGAGGAGCCCCTGCCCCTTCACGGCCCGCAGCAGTGGCGCGAAGTCACTTCCTGTACTTCCGGCACTTCCGGCACTGTCGCGGGTTCGTTCCGCGACGGTGGTTGCGGCCTGAGGCATGATGTCTCCGGTCTTGAGGGGTGCGCTGACCTGATGAAACGTACGGGTCGCAGATATATGGCAGCCATGGAGCCACCACCCGAGGTTTCCTGGTGCCAACCCCCTCACTCCGGAGGGGTGCTGGCTACACCTGGCCGATATGCCGGACAAAGGTGTGTGATGTGAAACACGTGACGACTAGACCCGTCGACGTCGGGGATGGAGTACCCTCGGCGACCTCGGCCCACTAGTCAAATTTGAGGAATCTGACATCGCTGTGCACAGCCTCCCCGCAGCAACGCTCTCCGAGATCTCCGCACTCGCCGCCTGTTCGGTGGTGTTCCTGCCCGCGGATCCCTCCCGGACGGGACGCGTCGCCTTCTGGTGCCCTGACGGTAACAGGCCGCCCGACGCTCCCGGGACCGTCGAGGACCTGACCGTGGCCGGCGCCGACGCCGTGCCGTACGAAGTGCCGGCCCGGCTGCTTCCCGTACGGGACGCCCTGCCGGTCCTGACCCGTGCGCGAAGCTCCGCGCAGGCCTCACCTGCGGCCTCGTTCTGGGGAGCGGCGGCGCTGTTGGCCCTTCAGTTCACCGCGCGTGGCCTGCTGTTGCCCGGACTGAGCACCACGGATCACGACGCGTGGCGGGCCGGGCCGCTCACCGCGGACGACCAGACCAGAATCCGGGCGCTGGCCGCGTCCATGCCGCCAACTGCCCATGCGGCGCCGCTGGATGTGACCGCCGATCCCCTGCTGCTCCCCGAACCGGAGTGGCTGGTAAGGGCGTTCCTCGATGCCGTCGCAGACGGACTGCCGCGTACGCCCGCGGCCACCCTCGCCACCGGTGGACCGGCGTTCGCCTCCGACGCACCGCAGCGGCTGCCCGGCCGGCGTGCCTGGGTCGCCGATGTGGCGGCCGGGCACGACGCGGGCGTGCGGCTCTCGCTGCGCGTGGAGGTGACCGGCCTCGACCGTGCCGAGGCAGCGTCCGGGCCGGCCTTCCGTGTGGTTCCGCAGATCCACAGCGTCAGCGATCCGGCACTGGTCACCGACGCCGCCGCGATCTGGACGGGCAGCGGGCCGGCCGCCGCCGCCCTCGGGCCGAGGGCCCGGATGGACGCCCTGCTGATGCTGCGCCGGGCCGCGCGCGCCTGGCCGCCGCTGGCCCCGCTGCTGTCCGCCGCCGTCCCGGACGCCGTGGAGCCGGCCGACGACGAGATCACCGAACTGCTCGGCCCCGCCTCACGGGCCCTTGCCGCGACGGGCGTACAAGTGCACTGGCCCCGGGAGCTGGTACGCAAGCTCACGGCGCGCGCGGTGATCGGCCCCGCGAACGACGAGGACAGCGACGGCGGGCCGGACGGTCCCCGGGGCCCCGTGCGTACCGCGTCGGAGACCGCACCGCTCCTGTCCGCGGACGCGCTGCTCACGTTCGACTGGTGGTTCGCGCTCGGTGACCAGAAGCTCAGCCGCGCCGAGCTCGACCGGCTGGCCGAGGCGGGCCGCCCACTGGTGCGGCTGCGCGACCAGTGGGTGCTGATCGATCCCGACGAGGCGCGTCGCGCCCGGGACACCCAGGACCACAAGGTCACGCCGATCGACGCGCTCGGCGCGGTACTGACCGGCTCCACAGAGGTCGGCGGCCGCCGGGTCGAGGTCCGGGCGACCGGCTGGCTGGAGGCACTGCGGCAGCGGGTCGCCGATCCGGAGTCCCGGCAGGCGCACGACGAGGAACCACCGCTCGATCAGCCGGCGGCGCTCAGCGCGACCCTGCGCGACTACCAGCTCCGAGGTCTGAACTGGCTGCACACCATGACCTCGCTCGGGCTCGGCGGCTGTCTCGCCGACGACATGGGCCTCGGCAAGACCATCACCCTGATCGCACTGCATCTGCACCGGCAGACCCTCGATTCGGCAGCCGGACCCACCCTCGTGGTCTGTCCGACCTCCCTGATGGGCAACTGGCAGCGGGAGATCGAGAAGTTCGCTCCGGGTACCCCGGTGCGCCGCTTCCACGGTGCTTCACGGAGCCTCGAGAACCTGGCGGACGGCGAGTTCGTCCTCACCACGTACGGCACGATGCGGCTGGACGCACCGAAACTCGCGGACACCCGGTGGGGCATGGTCGTCGCCGACGAGGCGCAGCACGTGAAGAACCCGTACTCGGCAACGGCCCGACAGCTGCGCACCATCGGCGCCCGGGCCCGGGTCGCCCTCACTGGTACTCCGGTGGAGAACAACCTCTCCGAACTGTGGGCGATCCTCGACTGGACGACCCCCGGCCTCCTGGGCCGCCTCGGCACCTTCCGGACCCGGTACGCGCGGGCCGTGGAGGGCGGCAGCGACCCGGCCGCGGCCGAGCGGCTCGGTGCGCTGGTGCGCCCGTTCCTGCTGCGCCGGCGCAAGTCCGATCCGGGCATCGCTCCGGAGCTGCCGCCGAAGACGGAGACGGACCGTACGGTCTCCCTGACGGTCGAGCAGACGGGCCTGTACGAGGCGGTGGTACGGGAGACCCTGGCGGCGATCTCGGACGCCGACGGCATCGCCCGGCGGGGGCTGGTGGTGAAGCTGCTGACCGCCCTCAAACAGATCTGCAACCACCCGGCGCAGTACCTCAAGGAGGAGGAACCGCAGATCACCGGGCGTTCCGGAAAGCTGGAACTGCTCGACGAGCTGCTGGACACCATTCTCGCGGAGGGCGCGGCCGTCCTGGTGTTCACCCAGTACGTGCAGATGGCCCGGATCCTCGAACAGCATCTCGCGGCGCGCGGGGTGCGCACCCAGTTCCTGCACGGCGGCACACCGGTCGCCGCGCGGGAGTCCATGGTGAACCGGTTCCAGGCGGGCGAGGCTCCCGTCTTCCTGCTGTCGCTCAAGGCGGCCGGTACCGGGCTCAACCTCACCCGGGCGGGCCATGTCGTGCACTTCGACCGCTGGTGGAACCCCGCGGTGGAGGCCCAGGCGACCGACCGCGCGTACCGCATCGGGCAGACCCAGCCGGTGCAGGTGCACCGGCTGATCGCGGAGGGCACGATCGAGGACCGGATCGCCGACATGCTGGCCCGCAAGCAGGGCCTCGCGGACGCGGTGCTCGGTTCCGGCGAGAGCGCCCTGACCGAGCTCAGCGATGCGGAACTGGCCGATCTGGTGGAGCTTCGAGGGGGCGCACGATGAGCGAGGGATACGAACCCGGCGACTACGGTCGGGACGACTACGCCGACGTCTACGAGAGCGAGGAGCCGGACGCCGTGGCGTCCTCGGGCCGCTCGGGGCCTTCCGCGTCCGAGGAGGAACGCACCTTCGCCGCGCTTCCCCCCGCGAGCGGCCGCGGCTTCGCTCAGTCCTGGTGGGGCCTGGCATGGCTGAAGGCGCTGGAGGACACGGCGCTGGACAACCAGCAGCTCAAGAAGGGGCGCGTGTTCGCCCGTGAGGGCCGGGTCGGAGCGGTCTCCGTGCGGCCGGGCCGGATCACCGCGGTGGTCCAGGGCCGGGACGCGAGCGCGTACCGCAGCGATGTACTGCTCCAGGAGCTGAGCGAGGAGGACTGGGACCGGTTCCTCGACATGGCGGTCGAGCGGTCCGGGCACATCGCGGCGCTGCTCGACCGTGAGATGCCGCCCCATCTGGTCGAGGACGCCTCCGCGGCCGGCGTGGATCTGCTCCCGGCCATCGGCGACCTCGATCCTGAATGCACCTGCGAGGCGTGGGACCACTGCCCGCACACGGCGGCCCTCTGCTACCAGATGGCACGGCTGCTGGACCAGGACCCGTTCGTCCTGCTGCTGATGCGGGGGCGCGGCGAGCGGCGGCTGCTGGACGAACTCCAGGTGCGGATCACCGCACGGGCCGTGGGGCACGGACCGTCCGGCCCCGGCGACGACTCCCCCGCTGGGCCCGGTGACAGCGGCGTGCGTGGCGTTCCGGCGGCGGAGGCGTACGCGGCGGCCGGCGGCCTGCCTCCGCTGCCCGTACCCCCGGAGCTTCCGGCCGAGGCCGGTCCGTCCCCGTCGCTCGACACGGAGACCGATCCGGAGCCCGGGGTGGACCCGACAGCACTGGAGATGCTGGCGACGGACAGCGCGGCGCGGGCCCACCGGATGCTCGCCGACGCACTGACGCCCGGCCACGAACTGCAGCCGGTGCCCGTCGCGTTGACCCCTGAGCAGGACGCGGTTCGGCTGGCCGCCGGTGCACGGCCGGAGCCGTGGATCGCGAACCGGCTGGCGGCCGGTTCCGGGCGCGGGCCGGCCGGTCTGCGGGCCGCGGTGCGTGCCTGGCAGTACGGCGGCACCGCCGCACTCTCCGTGCTCGACGAGGAGTGGACACCGGATCCCGCGTCGCTGGCCCGCGCCAGGACTCAGCTCGCCAGTGCCTGGGATGAGGACGAGGCGCCCCGACTGCGGGCCGAGCAGAACCGCTGGACGTCGGTGGACGGCACCGTCCAGCTCCGCTACGGCCGGGACGGGCGCTGGTATCCGTACCGTAAGGAGAGCGGGCGGTGGATACCGGCAGGACCCTCTGACGACGATCCTGCGGCGGCCCTGGCCGGGGCGGTAACGGCCGACGTATGACGCACGACGCGGAATGACCGACGTCCGGCCGACACCTCACGGGCCGGCGGGGGCGAGCGCTCCCGCCGGCGCCCGGCGTCGCGTTCCGCCCTACGGCCCACACCAGACGGAACAGCCCCGAACAGCGCCTGCACGACGAGGCTTTGAGGATCTGCCGTCCTCCGTCAACCGCGCCGCGCCCGCACGGTAGGGCCCGCCTGCCGCTCGGCCGCACATCGGAGAAGTTGGCGCTGCTGACCGCCTCGGTCTGCGACCGCTACGGCATGCCCAAGACCGTGCGCACATTCTCGGCCACGTCGAGGCCCCCGGCACCGACCACACCGATCCGGGCCCGAACTGGGACTGGGTCCGCTACATCCGCCTCGTCAATCTGTTCGGCGCCGTCTGAACCAGGCCGGTTCCCGCCCTTCCGATTACTCTCCGCACCACGCTTGTCGCAGACGCCGGCTGCGACGACGATGGGGGTGTACGGCGCCCCTGGACGGGAGGGTGAGTTGACGGACCCCTGGTTGGCCCTGGATACCGACGCGGACCCCGGTGAACGGCTCGGCGAACTGCGGCACGCGCACGAGGTGTTCACCGCGGGCGGCCGCCTGGAGCGGCCGGTCCGCCCCGTGGTCGGAGAGTCCTGGCGGCGCTCGGCGCGGGCCCGCGTCTGCCCGGACGGTGCGGCACTGATGGATCTGGACGCCGACGACGTGGGACCGTACCGGGAGTCCCATCCGCTCGCTCGTGTCATGCCGGTGATCCGGGAGCTGATGAGCGCGTACGCGACGGACGGGGAACACCTGCTGGCGGTGTGCGACGCGCACGGCAGGCTGCTGTGGGTCGAGGGGCACGCGGTGGCCCGACGGCGGGCCGGGCGGATGAACTTCGTGGAGGGCGCCCGTTGGGCGGAGTCCGTCGCCGGGACCAACGCGCCGGGGACGGCCATCGCCGTGGACCGCCCCGTCCAGGTCTTCGCGGCCGAGCACTTCATGCGACCGGTCCAGCAGTGGACGTGCGCGGCCGCTCCACTGCACGACCCGCACACCGGACGCGTGCTGGGCGCGGTCGACATCACCGGA
Source organism: Streptomyces sp. NPDC127177 (assembly GCF_042672475.1). Classification (NCBI taxonomy): domain Bacteria; kingdom Bacillati; phylum Actinomycetota; class Actinomycetes; order Kitasatosporales; family Streptomycetaceae; genus Streptomyces; species Streptomyces sp. NPDC127177. The sequence goes on along the minus strand of NZ_JBHXUW010000001.1, from coordinate 383,375 downwards.
GGGAACCGGCTCGCCCATCCGCACAGCCTGGCCTTCGTACAGGCCGTCGCGCGTGCCGCCGAATCCCAACTGGCTCTGCTCGCCCCGCCCCCGTCCACCGGGACCGTGCGGCTCAACGCCCTCGGCAGGGACGAGGCACTGCTGATCGTGGACGGCCGGGCGCTCCGTCTCAGCCGCCGGCACAGCGAGATCCTGGTGGCGCTGGCCCGGCGCCCCGAGGGCATCGGCGGCGAGGAACTCCTGGTCGAACTGTACGAGGACGAGTCGGTGACCCCGGTGACGCTGCGGGCCGAACTCTCCCGACTGCGCCGTCTGCTCGGTCCCGGCCTGCTGCTCTCCCGCCCCTACCGTCTCGCCTCCCCCGTCGACGCGGACTTCGACACCGTCGCGCGGCGGCTTGCGTCGGGCGCGGTGGCGGCGGCGCTGAGCGCCTACGCGGGCCCCTTGCTGCCGGGGTCGCAGTCACCGTCCGTCGTACGGCTGCGGCACTGGCTGAACGAGTCGCTGCGGGCGGCACTGATCGCGCGCGGCGATCCGGGGCTGCTGACGGACTGGGCGTCCAGCCCGTGGGGCGAGGACGACCTCCCCGCCTGGCGGGCGCTGGCCGCGGCCGCACCAGCGGCGCAGCGGCCGGCGTTGCTGGCCCGTGCCAGAACGCTGGACGCGGAACAGCGCTGAAGCACCTCCGCGGTACGCAACGGGGTTGCAACGTCGCGCTGCCTAGCCTCGCCCCGAGGGCCGCCCAACGGCGGACGGCCCCGGATCCGGGAGGCCACAGAGATGACCCGTTACGCTGCGCCGGGCACCGAGGGCGCGATCGTCTCGTACGAGTCGCGCTACGACCACTGGATCGGTGGGGCGTACGTACCGCCGGCCCGCGGCCAGTACTTCGAGAATCCGAGCCCCGTCAACGGCCGCCCGTTCACGGAGATCGCCCGCGGTACCGCGGAGGACGTCGAGAGCGCCCTGGACGCGGCCCACGCCGCCGCTTCTGGCTGGGGCGCCACCTCGGCGGGCGACCGCGCCTCGGTCCTGAACCGGATCGCGGACCGGATGGAGGCGCACCTGGAGGAACTCGCGGTCGCCGAGAGCTGGGAGAACGGCAAGCCGGTACGGGAGACGCTCGCCGCGGACATCCCGCTGGCCATCGACCACTTCCGCTACTTCGCGGGGGTGTTGCGCGCCCAGGAGGGTTCGCTGAGCCAGCTCGACGAGGACACGGTCGCCTACCACTTCCACGAGCCGCTCGGCGTCGTCGCGCAGATCATCCCGTGGAACTTCCCCATCCTGATGGCCACCTGGAAACTGGCCCCGGCGCTCGCGGCGGGCAACGCGGTGGTCCTCAAGCCGGCCGAGCAGACTCCCGCTTCCATCCACGTCTGGCTGAGCCTGGTGGCGGACCTGCTTCCGGCGGGCGTCGTGAACATCGTCAACGGTTTCGGAGCGGAGGCCGGCAAGCCGCTGGCCTCCAGCCCGCGCGTCGCGAAGATCGCCTTCACCGGGGAGACCACGACGGGGCGGCTGATCATGCAGTACGCCTCCGAGAACATCAAGCCGGTGACGCTGGAACTGGGCGGCAAGTCGCCCAACATCTTCTTCGACGACGTCTGGTCCGCCGACGACGACTTCCGCGACAAGGCCCTCGAAGGCTTCACCATGTTCGCCCTCAACCAGGGCGAGGTCTGCACCTGCCCGTCGCGGGCCCTGATCCAGCGCGGCCACTACGGCGAGTTCCTGGAGGCGGGCATCGCCCGCACCGAACAGATCGTGCCGGGCCACCCGCTGGACACGGACACGATGATCGGCGCGCAGGCCTCCAACGACCAGCTCCAGAAGATCCTCTCGTACCTGGACATCGGCCAGCAGGAGGGCGCGAAGATCCTCACGGGCGGCAAGCGGATCGAGTACGAGGGCGAGCTCGCGGGCGGCTACTACGTGCAGCCGACGATCTTCGAGGGCGACAACCGTATGCGGGTCTTCCAGGAGGAGATCTTCGGCCCGGTCGTCGCCGTCACGTCGTTCTCGGACTTCGACGACGCGATCAGCACGGCCAACGACACCCTGTACGGACTCGGCGCCGGCGTATGGACCCGCGACACCAGCACCGCGTACCGGGCGGGCCGCGCCATCCAGGCGGGCCGCGTCTGGACGAACTGCTATCACGCGTACCCGGCCCACGCCGCGTTCGGCGGATACAAGCAGTCGGGGATCGGGCGCGAGAACCACAGGATGATGCTGGAGCACTACCAGCAGACCAAGAACCTGCTGGTGTCGTACTCGCCGAAGAAGCTGGGCTTCTTCTAGGGGCACAAAGGACGGCGCCTGACCTGGGCTTGGGCCCGGCAGGCGCCCTACTGCCGGCCTGACAGACAGCGAGTTCGGTTTGCGGGCTATCTCCCAGTGCTTCCGTTTCCAGGACCCGCCCGGTTTCGCTTTTGAGTAAGAACGAGTTGTGACAGTGAATCCGCGATCCAGGCCGCTTCCGCCGACTCTTCTTGTTCCTGCTCCGGGAAAGGGGCGTTCATGAGGGGCGTTCATCGAGGCCGCGGCCAGCTTTGGGGGGGCCTTGTCCCTGTGCCTCCGCGGGCGCGAGATGCGCGTCTCGTCGGCGCGTTCACACGTCGCGGCGTCGTACGAGGACCACCGCGAGGACGACCGCGAGCAGCGGCCAGAGGACGTACACGGCCCAGGAGCCGGGGACGGTGGCGTCGTAGCCGAGCGAGTGGGGATCCGGTTCCCAGGTCTGCACCAGGCGCCGCCACGCCGCGGCCGGCATGGCGTGGTTGACGGCGGCGGACCAGCGCGCGCCCTGCGAGAAGATCGGCGGCAGCATCACCAGGACGGAGGCCGTGGTGACCATGGTGGCGGCGCTGTGCCTGATCAGCGCTCCGAAGCCGAGGCCGACCAGGGCGCAGACCGGGGCCAGGAGGGCCGACGCGATCAGCGCGCGGAGCACTCCGGGATGGCTGAGCGGGACTCCGGCCCGCTCGTCGCTCAGGATGGCTTGGGATACCAGGAACGAACCGGTGGATACGACCGTGCCGAGCGCGGTCCAGAGTGCGGCGGTGACGACCGCCTTGGCCGCCGTCACCGCCCCGCGGGCGGGGACGGCCACGGTGGTGGTGACGATCAGGCCGCTGCTGTACTCGCTCACCACTGTGAGGGCGCCGACGCTCCCGGCAACGAGCATCAGCGTCATGTAGCCGGCCGGGGGGAACGCGGCGAACACATGGAACCCGTCGTGGGTCCGCGCGGCCGCACTCATCCGGCGCAGGTCGTCGTTCTCCGCCAGCGCCGAGACCGCGGCGGATCCAATGACGAAGAGAGTCGTGAGTGCGAGGGTCCACGGGGTGGAGCGCAGCGACCGCATCTTGATCCACTCGGAGGCGAGCAGATCGAGAAACCGCGCGGGCGGCTCGGCCGAGGTGGTCGCGGGGGCAGAGGCGATCGAGGTCATCGGGGCTGTCCTGCCTGGTATTCGACGCTGTCGGCGGTGAGTTCCATGAAGGCCTCCTCCAGCGAGGCGGTTCGTGTGGTCAGCTCGGTCAGCAGGATCCGGTGCTCGAAGGCGAGCGCCGCGATCCGCTCCGCGGGCAGCCCGGTCACGGCCAGCTTCTCGGCGCCCCGCGATCCCTCCGGGTCGACTGACGCGCCTGCGGCGGTCAGTACGGCGGCCAACTCGGCGGCCTGCCGCGTGCCCACCACGACGCCGAGGCCCGTTCTACGGGCCGCGAAGTCCCATACCGACTCGTCGGCGATGAGCCGGCCCCGGCCGATGACGACGAGCCGGTCGGCGGTGTTCTCCATCTCCGACATGAGGTGGCTGGAGAGGAAGACCGTGCGGCCCTCGGCTGCGAGGCGCCGGAAGAGGCGGCGCATCCAGAGCACGCCTTCCGGGTCCATGCCGTTGACGGGCTCGTCGAACATCAGCACGGGCGGGTCGCCGAGCAGGGCGGTGGCGATCCCGAGCCGCTGCTTCATGCCGAGCGAGAAGCCGCCGATGCGGCGATTCGCCGCCTCGGCCAGGCCCACTTCGGACAGCACCTCTTCCACGCGACGCGGTGAGATCCCGTTGCTGCGTGCCAGGGCCGACAGGTGAGCATCGGCGGTGCGTCCGCCGTGGACCCGGCCGGCGTCGAGGAGCGCACCGACGTGTCGCAGCCCCCGGGCGTGGCTGCGGAAGGGGACCCTGCTGACGGAGGCGGAGCCGCCGGTGGGCGCGTCGAGCCCGAGGATCAGCCGCAGGGTGGTGGTCTTGCCGGCTCCGTTGGGGCCGAGGAATCCGGTGACATGGCCCGGCCGCACGGCGAAGGAAAGGTGGTCGACGGCGGTCTTGGCGCCGTAGCGCTTGGTGAGTTCGTTGACTTCGATCACGGGAGCAACACTCCCGGGAGGAACCCCGTCCGGTCATGGGGCCGTGGGCGACCATCGTCGGGCCGGCATCGTCCCGGGGGCGTAATCCCACGGGACGATGCCGCGCCGGTGACGGCTGGATAGCCTCCCTGGATGAACGACATACCGACCGCCCCGTCGCCCTCGCACCTCGCGGCCTGGGCGGGGGGCGTCTCGTACTTCCTCGCGGTGGGTCTGCTCATCGGAGGCGCACCGCAGGCTTCGGGCACGGTCCACGGCCTCGGGGCGATGCTCGCCGCGACCCTGCTCGTCGGCGTCCTGCGTCGAGCGCCGCTCCTGGCCCTGGGCCTGGCGCTGCTCGGATCCTCCGTCGTTCTGGCGGGCGCCCCCGCGGACCTCTCGGACGCGTACCGGAGCCTTTTCCTGGCGTACCTGTCGGCGGACCTCGCCCTGGGGTTCATCGTCGCCACGCTCGCGCGGCGGGTTTCGTTCCTCGCCGCGGCCGGATCGTTCCTCATCCAGTTCCTGATGATCGGCGGGTTCACGCACGGAAGCGACTTGGTCGGCAACGTGGTGATCACCGTCCTGGCGATGGCCGCGGCCTGCACCGCCGGCCAGTTGAGCCGCGAACGCCGGGAGCACACGGTGGCGTTGCGCACGCAGGAGGTGTCAGAGGCCGTCGTCGCCGAACGGCTACGGATCGCCCGCGAGTTGCACGACATGGTGGCGCACAGCATCGGCATCATCGCGATCCAGGCGGGGGTGGGGAGCCGGGTGATCCGGGCCCATCCCGAGGAGGCCCGAGAGGCGCTGTGCGCCATCGAAGTGACCAGCAGGGAAGCCCTGTCGGGTCTTCGGCGCACGGTGGTGGCGCTCCGTCAGGCCGATCCGGACACGGAGGTCTCGGGGCGGGCGTCGCTCGCGCCTTCGCCCGGCCTCGCGGACCTCGAACGGCTGGCGGCGGCCACGGCCGACGCCGGAGTGCGGGTCGAGGTGCGCCGCAGCGGAGAACAGCGCCCGCTTCCGGCCGACATCGACTTGTCGGCCTACCGTATCGTCCAGGAGGCGCTGACCAACGTGGTCCGCCACGCGGGCACCGGGGGGTGCCGGGTGACCGTCGACTACGGGGACGAGGAACTGTCGGTGGAGATCGTCAACGACGGGCACGGGCGCGCCGGGGAGGACCCGGCCCACGGCTTCGGCATCGTGGGCATGCGCGAGCGGGTCGCCCTGCTGCACGGCCGCTTCAGTGCCGGGCCGCGTCCCGAGGGCGGTTTCCGCGTGGCGGCGCGGCTCCCGCTGCCGGAGCCCGTCGGAGTTGCGGTGGGGGCCCGATGAGCGGAGGTCCCGTACGCGTCCTGCTCGTCGACGACCAACCTTTGGTGCGGTCCGGGCTGCGCATGCTCATGGCCCACAACCCCGACCTGGAGGTCGTTGGCGAGGCAGCCACCGGCGCCGAGGCGGTCCGGCTTGCCGGGGACATCGACCCCGACGTCGTGGTGATGGACATCCGGATGCCGGGCATGGACGGGATCGAGGCCACGCGCCTGATCACCGCCGGGCCTGCGACCTCCCGCGTCCTCATCCTGACCACCTTCGACGAGGACGACCACGTCTACGGCGCGCTGCGGGCCGGGGCCAGCGGCTTCGTGGTCAAGGACATGGCGCTCGACGAGATCCTCGCTGCGATCCGCGTGGTCGCCGCCGGCGACGCGCTGATCGCGCCCGGCGTCACGCGCCGCCTGATCTCGGAGTTCGCCGGTCGCCCCGCGAGCGCCCCGGCGCGCTCACCGCGTTCGCCCGAGGGCATCACCGAGCGGGAACGGGAGGTCCTGACTCTGGTCGGACGCGGCCGGTCGAACAGCGAGATCGCGGAGGACCTCTTCATCACGGTGGCCACCGCCAAATCGCACGTGTCACACCTGCTGACCAAACTGGATGCCCGGGACCGGGTTCAGCTCGTGATCACCGCCTATGAGACGGGGCTCGTTAGACTGCCCGGCTGAGCACGTCTGGCAGCGACGCGGCTTTCCTGGTTCGCTCCTCGCACAGCGCTGCCGCTTGCCCAGAACGCTTCACCGTCCTGGGCAACGTCGTGAACGGCTCGGCGACAGGGCCCCGGCCGCGGCGATGCGCCGCTGGCGGCCTTGTTCGGCTGGGACTGGATCGCCACGAAGAACGGCAGCAGCGTGGTGAGAGCGGAGGCGATCCCGACGACGGGGAAGACGACGCGGGCAGGCAGATCGTCGGGGTGCGCCCTGCTGAGCGTAGCCAGCGGGGCGCATCGTGACCCAGAAAGTCGGTGACCGCGACGTGTTCTCAGGAGGCGGGGCACGGCGGCTCGTACGGTTTGTCGGGCAGGTAGTGCTCCCATTCCTGCCGGGTGATGGGGTCGCCGGCCGATGCACAGATGTCGCCGATGGCCCGGTCCGGGTTGGCGTCCCACAGTTCTACGCCTGAGGACGCCGACTTCGGGGCGGCGCAGTCACGGGCGGCATCATCCGCGCCCCGGGCCCGCGCTCTCGCCGCCCAGTACCCGGCATCGAACGCCGGCTGGGACGTCCTGCAGCACCCCGACCCCGCCATCGGCAACTGCCGGTCGCTTCCCTACGTCCGGCGCCGCGCCCTCCCGTTGGACCTGCTGACCAATCCGGGTCCCCCAATTCAAGCGGCCCTGCCACGGACGACCGCGACACTGCCCAGCACTGGTAGGAGGTACTGCAGGCGCACGCCTTTTTCCCCTTACCCGCCCGTGTCAGTTCAGCCCAGCGGCAACCCGCGGCAGCCTGGTTACGCTGCAGACATGCGAGCGACGGAGAAGAGTGATCTGACGGGGCGGGCGCGACTGCGTGAGGCGGCGCTGGAGTTGTTCGCGGAGCGGGGGTTCGAGGCAACGTCTACGAGGGCAGTGGCAGCTGCGGCAGGGCTTTCGCCCGCACTGGTGACGCGACACTTCGGGTCGAAGGAAGGGCTGCGCGCGGCTGTTGATGAGCATGTGCTGGGGCGGATCACCCAGCAGTTGGCAAACCTGGATCCGAATGCCGGACTGATGGATTCGCTCGGTGAGGTATCGGCCCGGTTGTTCGGGGCGGATCCAGTGCTGCGTGGGTATCTGCGGCATGTCCTGCTGGAGGAGAGCGAAGCGAGCGCGGCTGTGTTCGGGCGATTGCTGAGCGGCGCCAGCACCGAGTTGGAACGGCTGTCCACAGTGCACGGCGGCGGGGGCCCGACCTCGGACGAGGAGTGGGCGCCATTTCAAGTGCTTTGCCTCGTCCTGGGGCCGCTCCTGCTGGAGCGAGTAATGCAACCCAACCTTGGCAAGCCGATGTTCGCTCCGGAGATCCTGGCGCAGCGCAGCGGGGCCAATCAGCGCCTCCTGTTGCAGGGGTTGTACGGCTGCCTGGAGGGCGAGAGCGGGGGCTAACCCCAGTGCGATGTGTACGTGTGTTGAGGATGCTAACCACATGTACACACTCGCATCTGATGCCCCGCCTCCCAAGGCGCAGCCCGCACTCCGTCACGCCTGGCTGGACAACCTCCGGATCGTCCTGACCGTGCTGGTCGTCGTCCATCACGCCGCCCAGCCGTACGGCCCCTCCGACTGGTGGTACGTCGAGGGCCAGCCCCGCAACCAGGAACTCGCTACGCTCTCCGCAGTGGACGGCGCGTTCTTCATGAGCCTGTTCTTCTTCGTGTCCGCGGTGTTCGTGCCCGGCTCGTACGAGCGGCGCGGGGGATGGTCATTCGTGAAGGGCCGGTTACTCCGGCTCGGCATCCCGGTTCTCGTCGGTGCCCTGACGATTGTGCCGGGCCTGATGTACGCCTTCTACGTGCACTATCGCGACTACCCCCGGGTCTCCTTCGGGCGCTACTTCACCGACGTCTACCTCGGGCTGGGGAACAAGCCCGCCGACTGGACGGGACCCTCGTGGCCAGACCTTCAGTTCGGGCATCTGTGGTTCATCCAGAACCTGCTCGCCTACAGCATCTTGTATGTGCTGTGCCGTCAGGCGGCTCGGCTGCTGCGGCGACGCGGCAGCCACCGCCTCCGCGTCGAAGCACCGGTGCCGGGGCACCAGGCGCTGCTTCTGCTGACCGTCGGCATCACTGTCGCGACGTTCCTGGTCCGGCTGCGGTATCCGCTCGACACCTGGGTGCCGGTCCTGGACTTCCTCCAGGTCGAGCCCGCCCGGTTGCCACAGTACGCGGCCTTCTTCACGCTCGGCGTGATCGCCCACCAGCACGACTGGCTGAGGCGGTTCGAGTCCCGCACCGGCTGGGTGTGGCTGAGCGCCGGCCTGGCCGGGGTGGGACTGCTCGCCGTCCTCGGCGCAGATGCCTCTTGCTTCGGGACCGGCGGGCTCGACGGCCCCTCCGCTTTGTGGGCAACTTACGAAAGCACTCTGTGCGTGGCGCTGTGTGTCGGGCTACTGATCCTTTTCCGCGAGTTCGTCACCGGAAGTTGGCGGCTCGCGAGGGAACTGGCGGCCTCCGCCTACGCCGTCTACATCATCCACCTCCCGCTCGTGGTGACCCTGCAGTACTACCTCGCCGGGCGAGGACTGTCCGCAGCCACCGCGTGGACGGTGGTGTCGGTCTCTGGCGTTTCGGCAGCGTTCCTGCTCGCCGCCGGGATACGCCGACTGCCGCTGCTGCGCAGGGCGTTGTGATGCTACGGGCGGCCTGCGGCAAAAGCGGCGGAAAGGAACCGGGACACCCACCGTCCGTCCAACGTGTTTACCCCATGCGGGAAGCGGTGTCCCTCCTTACCGTCGGCGCCTATAGGGATCGCGTTCTACTTTAGTGAGAGCTGGGAGTTCTGGGGTCCCCGGAAGTCGGACGACGGACCTGGCTGCGTCTGACCGAGGAGGGAGCAGGTGCTTACAGGCGCCACCTCGCCGCCCTTCCCGCAACTGCGGGCCCACTGACGTGGGGGACATTCGCAGGAGTTGTCAGAGAAGGCGGTCGGTCAACTCGCGCTCGTTCGCCCGCCACCGCGCGCGAGCTGACCGGGCGCTGCCAGTCGGACTGCTGTGCTGCCGCCGTCCACTACGATCTCGCCGCCGTGGGCAGAGGAGGCGCCATCCGAGGCGAGGAACGCGACGACCGCTGCCACCTCGGAGAGTTGTGCGTAGCAGCCGAGCGGTGTGGTCGCGCCGGACGTCTTGATGGCCTCTTCCCCGTACAGGTCGAGGATCATCGGGGTGATCACTCCGCCCGGGGCGGAGGCTGTTCACGCGGATGTTGTGCCTGCCGTACTGCTTGGCCGCCGCCTTCGTCATGCCGCGTACGGCGAACTTCGCGGTGTTGTGGGCGGTGTTGGGCGTTCCGACAGCGTGCCGCAGCCCGGCGGTGGAGGACACGTTGCGGCTCCCCTGCCTTTGGCAGCGCCGGTCACGAGTGCGAGCTTGCCTGTCAGGCGTCCCATCTCTCCTGCTCCTGTTTCTAACTGTGGGCACCACAGGGTGACGCGCTGCCGCCCCGGGTTCGCATGGGTTGCGGGATCACCGGCCCGACCAGCGGGGTGCGCGCTTCTCGACGAAGGCGAGTGGTCCCTCGCGGGCGTCGTCGGAGGCCATGACGAGGTCTTGGCAGCCCGCCTCGATCAGGAACGCTTCGTCGAGGCTTCGCCCACTCCCCTGCACAATTGCCTCCTTGGCCTTGGCCAGCGCGAAAGGCGCGCCGAGCGCGATCTGCTGGGCGTACTCCAAGCTGGTGGCGAGGACTTGATCGCGGGGCACGACGCGGTTGACGAGGCTGACCTCGCGGGCGTGTGCGGCGGTGATGGGTTCGGCGACCAGGATGAGTTCCATCGTGGCCGTCCACCCGATCTGCCGGGCCAGCCGTGCCAGCGAGCCGCCGCTCGGGATGATGCCCCGGCGGACCTCGGGCAGAGCGAAGCGGGCGGTCTCGGAGGCGATCCTGATGTCCGCGCTGAGAGTTATCTCGGTCCCGCCGGCGAAGGCGTCGCCTGTGATCGCGGCGATGAGCGGCTTGTAGAAGTCCGTGCGGCGCAGTAGCGCGCGGTTCAGGATCGAGCGGCTGTCCGCCAGGAAACGGTGGTCCCAGTCGTTCTCCGGCGGACGGGCGCCGGTCGCGAGCGGTACCAGCTCGGCGAGGTCGCCGCCGGAGCAGAACGCCGCGTCACCGGCGCCGGTCAACACGGCCACCCGGATCGCCGGATCGGCCTCGATGTCGTCCCATGCGTCGGCGAGCCGGACGAGCATCTCCGGCGTGAAGGAGTTGCGCCGGGCAGGCCTGTTGAGGGTGACGATCGCGATCGGGCCCTGCTTCTCCACTTCGAGGACAGTCATGTCATGAGCCTTTCTGGTGCGGGTGGTGGCCTGCGGGGGACGGGGCCGGGCGGGGGAAGCGGTGCCGGGACGTCGGCCGGAAGACGGGCAGGACGATCCCGTCTGCCGTGTTGCCGGACTCGGGGCGGGCCGCCAGGTCAAGCTGGACGGGCAGGCCAGGGCGCAACTCCTCCGTGCGGGCACCGACAAGCGGGACGACAAGCCGGGGGCCCTCGTCGAGGGTGATGACGGCCGTGGTGAAAGGGGTGCGCGCGTGAGCGGGGTGCAGGGCCCGGTGCGTGGTGGTCCACGAGAAGAGCACACCGTGCCCCGTACAGGCCATCCAGTCCGCCTCGTCGCTGCCGCAGGCGGGGCACAGGTGGCGGGGCACGTGACGGAGCACCGCGCAGTCCAGGCAGCGCTGCACACGTAGCTCACCGCGCGCGAGCCAGTCGTAGAACGCGCCGGTGAGGGCGTCGACGGCGGGGAGCAAGGGGGGCGCGGTCCGCCCGGTGGGCTCGTGCCGCGAGTGGGGCGTGTCGCTCATCGGACGGCCCTCCTCTCGTTGCGCAGAACGGCGATGCTGCCGTCGCCCAGATCGCCCCAGCCGGTGACCACGCCGACCCCTGCACCCGCTACCTGGCGGTCCCCGGCGGTGCCGCGCAGCTGCCGTACGGCCTCCACGACGTGGCTCATCCCCATGACGTGCGCCTCGGAGAGCAGACCGCCGTGGGTGTTGACAGGCAGCCGGCCACCGAGCTCAATGGCGCCGTCGCGGACGAAGCCGTCGGAGGCGCCACGGGCGCAGAAGCCCGCTTCTTCCAGTTGCTGGAGTACCTCGAAGGTGAAGCAGTCGTAGATCTCAGCGAAGTCGACGTCCTCGGGGCCCACCCCGGCCATCTCGAATGCGCGCGGGGCGGCGGACGTCAGCCCGACGGCCAGCGGATCGGCGCGGCCCGCGATGTCGTCGGCCGGATGGGGATGGCCTTCGGCCACGCCGGAGAGGTGGACCCTCGGGTGTCTGGCGGCTGCCGGATGATCCGGTGCGGTGACGACCACAGCCGCGGACGCGTCCGTCTCCAGGCAGCAGTCCAGCAGGCGGTACGGGCTCGTTATGACGGGGGAAGCGAAGTAGTCGTCGAGCGTCATCGGACGTCCGTGCATGTAAGCCCGCTTGTTGAGCTGTGCATGTCGGCGGCAGGCGAGCGCGACGGCGGCAAGCGCCTCCTGACTCGTCCCGTACTCCGCCATGTGGTGCTGGGCCATCAGTGCGTACCACTGTGGCGGCGCGGTCGCTCCCGCCGGGAGGTAGAAGTCCCGCACGGTGGCGGGCAGCGGGGATTCCACGTCCCGCCGGGCGGCGACGGTACGTGCGCGGAAACGGGAGTAGAGATTGAGACCGGCCGGCACCAGTACGGCACGGGCCACCCCTGCGGCCACCGCGAGCGAGGCCCCGAGCAGTGAGGCGACCGCAGCCGCGCCCCCCATCATTGAGCGGCCGGTGAAGCGCAGGTCGCTGATCCCGAGGTTCGAGGCGAGATCGTCGGCGCTCACCGCCATGACCGGGGCCATGATCCCGTCGATGTCATGCGGACGCAGGCCCGCGTCGGCTATCGCACGGCGCGAGGAGGTCAGCATCAACTCCAGGTCGCTGACGCCGGAACCGCGCGTGTAGGCCGACTCTCCGACACCCACCACGCACGCCCGGTCGCGCAGGGCGCTCACGCGACGACCTTCGGACCGCCGTGGAGTGCCCCGCACCGCTCCAGGGCGTCGATTTCCTCGGGGGTGCAGCCGATCTCACGGAATACGTCGCGGTTGTGCTCGCCGATGAGGGGTGCGGGCCGCCGTATGTTCTGCGGGCTGACGGAGAACCGTACGGGTGCCGGGATGGAACGGTATTCGCCGGCCACCGGGTGAACGGCTACCGGAAGCTCTTCGACGAGGTGTTCCAGCGTCTCGATCTCCGAGGAAGCGATGCTGTGCGCACGCGCCCAGTCCCGCCAGTACGCGGTGGTGTGCTGGGCGACGATCTGGGAAAGTTCCGTGTACAGCTCGTCGTAGTGTCGGGTGCGCGTGACCGCGTCGGTCGAGCCGGGGGTCGTTCGCCGCATCGGGTATTCCGCCCGCCTCGAACATGTCCACCCAGTTCCTCTTGCTGTACGGGATCAGCAGGATGTGTCCGTCGGCCGTCGGGTACGGCCTGCGCTGCGGGGAGAGAATCCTGGCGTACCCGGGTTCGCCGAGTCCCTGGATGGCATCGGCACCGTGCTCGGCGAGGACGAATGCGGCGATGGTGTCGTGCATGGGAACCTCGACGCGCTGTCCCAGACCGGTCTGCGACCGGTGGTAGAGGGCCGCCAGGACCGAGTAGGCGATGGCCAGACCAGCGACCTTGTCGGCGAGGATGGTGGGCACGAGCATCGGTTCTCCGTGCAGCTTTCCCATCATCGAGGCAATCCCCGCGGATGCCTGGATGGCGTCATCGAAGGCCGGCTCGTCGGCGCGCGAGCTGTCCGAGGCGAAGCCGTGCGCCTCGCAGTAGACGAGGTCCGGCCTGAGCGCCGAGAGGTCCTCGTACGCTATGCCCAGGCGGGCGAGCGGCCGGGGCCGCATGTTCGTGACGAACACGTCGCAGGTGACGAGGAGTCGACGGAAGACGGCCATGCCCGCAGGGTTCTTGAGGTCGAGCGACACGTTGCGCTTGTTGCGCAGCATGTTCAGCGAGGCCCCGCCCAACTGGGCGTCCCGGCCGGCCCCGATGGCCCGCAGCGGGTCGCCCTGGGGCGGTTCAATAGTGATCACCTCCGCACCGAGATCACCGAGAAGCTGGGTCGCGTAGGGGCCCATGACCACCTGCGTGAGGTCCAGCACCCGTATGCCCGCCAGCGGACCGGTCGCATGATCCTCGAACTCTTCAGCCACCGTGGAGCTCCTTCGCTCGCCGAAACATCGGTAGGGACGAAATTCGTCCCATCGCCGACTGTGGCATTGCGCGACACGTGCGTCAAGGATGGATTTCGTCCTTAGTGGCGCCGGTGGAGTGTGTGCGGGTACCGGACACAGCGGGTGAACCGCTCTGTGAGCTGCGGTTTCACGGCAAGGCGAGCGGGAGTTCCTTCCGCACCGATGGGCCTGCGCACCGGATCATCCGGCGCGCAGGCGCACGACGTAGCTACTCCCCGCCCGTTGTGCGCGTCGGCGGGCCGGACACCGATTACGGGCGGGCGGCTCGCAGTACCCCGGCGACCAGTTCGCGCAGATACCGGCGCCCAGCCGGTGTGGTGAAGACGGTGCCACTCTCGGCCCGCGAAGCCGCGACCTGCTGGACAACCCCGCCGAGCAGCATGTGCAGCACCACGTCCGTCGGCATGTCGTACCGCAGCTCGCCACTCTCTTTGGCTGCGTCAATCAGGTCATACAGCCTGCGTGTCGACTCGATGAAGCGGGGGCTGGACAGCCACAGGGCGCGGAAGTCGGCGTTCAGGCGATCCTCGACGAGAAATCGCAGCGCGAGCCGCCCCTCGGGGCCGTCCAGCCACCCGGCGTACCCCTCGACGAGCAGGTGGAGGTCCCTGGCGACATCCCCCGAGGCGGCGCGAGGACCGTCGAAGGTATGGGCGTTGATGATGACGCCCATCAGTTCCTCGCGAGTGCGGTAACGGCGGTAGATGCTCGCCTTGCCGACACCGGACGCACGGCTGACCGCCTCAAAGGTGAAGCCCGCCCACCCCTGCGCCGCGAAGACAGCAATGGCCGCGGTCAGGATGTTCTCCCCGACACGCTCACTGTCCAGCCGCTTCCGCTCCGCACTCATGACGCGGATGCCCCCTTCGTCCCTTCGGCCCGCGACGGCCCGTACGACCTGCAAGAAAGTAGTACCACCACCCGTGGTATCACCTCCGAGCGCGGTTGCGGGTACCAGCCCCGGACGGGTGGCGTCAGCTTGTTCTTTATCTACCAAGATCTTCCGGGCTCACCGATCACCTCGATGGCCTCGGGGTGTTCGACGGTCCCGCCGACGTCCGCGAGGCGGTCCACGACCCCCGATGCGGACCGCATGGTTCGACCCCGCGAACCTCCGGATCGAGCAGGTTCATTGGGCGCATCGACCGCCTGCGGTCAAGCGATCGTTTGACCGCAGGCAGCGCGTCGGATCTTGTGCGCGGCCAGGGAGATGGCCGCGATCACTGCTACGGCGCCTGCGAGGGCCGGGCCGCCGTACGTAATGACGTGCTGGAAGGAAGGAGCTGCGGCGTACCCGGCCGTGGCCTCGGCGCCGGCCCACAATGGTGCGGCAAGCAGGCTGTAGGGGGCGATACGGCGGTAGGGCAGGCGGGCCGCCCCCGCAAGGTGCGGGGTCAGGGTTCGCACGACGGGGACGAACCGGGAGAGCAGGACGGCCCATCCTGTGCGCCGGGTCATGAGTGCCTCAGCCCGCCGCCAGGCAGCGGAGGGGACGCGCCGCCCGAAGCGCCCGGTGCGCAGGCGGCCGCCCAGCAGGTGCCCAGTGCGGTGGCCCAGCGCGTCACCCGCCACGACGGCGCTCGATGCGGTGACGATCACCAGCACGAGGTTCAGGTCGCCGACGCGGGCCAGGGCGCCGGAGGTCAGCAGCAGGGTGAGGGTGGGCACGAACGCGCCGATCAGCAGGACGGACTCGGCGAGCACCGCGGCGGCCAGGATCGCGTAGGCGGCCGGAGCCGGAACCTGAGTGATCAGTCCGGTCAGCATGTTCATCGTGCCGCCCCTGCCAGGATGTCCGGCGCGGCCGGGACGGACGCGTCGGCCGGGCGACGCAGCTGCCAGACGTCGGCCGGGGGCAGGTTGGACCACGCGGTCCAGCAGCCGGTGGCGTACCGGCGCTGGTAGTCGGCGAGGACTTCTTCAACGGCTCGGTGGCGGCGGGACTCGGCGCGGGAGGACACCAGGGCGCGGGCGTAGCGGGTGCCGCGGTAGGCGAAGTAGGTGAGAGTGCCGCCGGGGTGGAGCAGCTCCACGTAGCGGCTCATGATCGTGTCGACCTGGGCGGGGGTGAAGTTGGTGAACGGCAGGCCGGAGACGATCACGTCGTAGGAGCGATCGGTGTCGAGCTGCTCGACCAGGGTGTGGTGGACACGGACCCGTTCGCTCGCGCCGGCCAGCTCCGGATGGGTGCGGACGAGGTGGCGAAGCTGGGCGGCGAAGCGCGTATTGGCTTCGACGATGTCCAGTCGGCTGCCCGGGGAGAGGCGGGGGATCAAGGTGCGGGTGACCGAGCCGGTGCCCGCGCCCGCCTCCAGGATATTCAGGGGCTGCATTCCGTACTCTTGGACCGGGTCGGTGAGCAAGCGCGCGAGCGCTGTGCTGCTGGGGGCGATGGCTCCGGTGGTGCGCAGGTCGCGGGCGGCTTCGATAAGGAACATCCAGCCCTCGGCGTTGCGCTGCGCGAGGACACGGTCGTATGAGGTGCTCCAGTTGTCCATGTCTTCGACGCTAAAGACCGGCTCTTCCCTGCGGACGCTACGTTGTGCGACCGCCTTCCCCTACGAAAGTAGGGGGTCGTCCGGGCCGAATGTCGGCGGTGGAACCGGCGGCCGTCTACCTACGGTGCACAGGTGAATCGAGAACGAAGCCGCAGATGGGCCACGTACGGGCGCTACGCACTGGTGCTGGTGCTGACCCTGGCTGCTGTGCAGAACGGGGCATCGTCCAGCGGCGGCCGGTACGACACCGTCCGCAGCGCGGCGGTGCTGGCATGCGGGCTGGCTCTGTTGTCGGGCCGGAGGCTGTGGTGGCTCGCTCCAGCTCTCACCACGGTGGCGACGGGCCTGTGGGGGTGGCCCGTGCTGCCGTTGTTCCTGATCGCCCTGTTCGACCTTGCCGACCGACGGCGCATTCGGATGGCCGTGCTCTGCTCAGCCTTGGCGCTCGCCGGCAACGCCGCCCTGCACCCGGCCGCTTCGTTGTGGATCCCGCAGAAGTACGGCGCGACGCTCTTCTTGCTGCTGGCCTTGATCAGCGGGCTGTGGATGGGCAACCGGCGGCGCCTGGTCCAGGCACTGCACGCCCAGGTGGAGCATCTGCGGACCGAGCGGGAACTGCGGCAGCAGGCCGCGCGGATGGCAGAACGTTCCGCCATCGCGGCGGAGATGCACGACGTGCTCGCACACAGGCTCAGCCTGATCGCCCTGCACACCGGGATCCTGGCCACCAAGAAGGACACGCTGCCCGATCCCGTCATCGAACGCCTCAGCCTGCTGCGCACCGCGTCGACCGATGCCCTGACCGACCTGCGCGACGTACTCGGCGCTCTGCACACGGCCGAGACCGTGTCCGCCGCCCGTACGCCCGCACCGGTCCTGCGCAACGTCGAAGAAATGATCCAGCAGGCACGGTCGGCCGGCCAGACCGTCAACGTGACCGTGGAGGGCAGCCCCTCGCAGGTGCCCGCCGCGCACCGACTGGCCGTCTACCGGCTGGTGCAGGAGGCGCTGACCAACGCCCGCAAGCACGCCCCCGACGCGCCGGTGGGCGTTCGCATCACCTATGTGCCTCCGGCAACCCTGGTCGAGGTCACCAACCCGCCCGGCACCGGCCTGACCGGCGTTCCGCCGGTTCCTTCCGGCTTCGGCCTGATCGGTCTGCGCGAACGCGTCGAAGCACTCGGCGGACACCTCAACGCCGGGCCCAGCGGCGCCGGCACCTGGCGTCTGGCCGCCCGCATCCCCCACCCCGTCACCGAACAGAACGGCCTCGATTCGTGATCCGCGCCATGGTCGTCGACGACGACGCACTTGTCCGCCTCGGGCTGACCGACCTCCTCGACAGCGACGACACCATCGAGGTCGTCGCCCAGGCCACCGACGGTCTCCACGCCATCGAGCAGGCAACCGCCCACCGCGTCGATGTCGCCCTGGTCGACGTCCGCATGCCCCGCATGGACGGCATCACCGCCATCAAACGCCTGCGTGCCCTGCCCCACCCGCCGAAAGTCATCACCCTGACCACGTTCGACCTCGACGAGTACGTCTACGACGCACTGGCCGCCGGAGCGGACGGCTTCCTCCTCAAAGACACCGACCCTGCCGAAATCCTGCGAGGCGTCCACCTCGTCGCGGCCGGATCCGCCATGCTCCACCCCGCCGCCGCCCGCCGTCTCATCGATCGCTACCACCACACGAGCCGCCCCCAGGCAACCCGAGCGCACAAACGGATCGAAGCCCTCACCCCACGCGAACGGGACGTCCTGGCGCTGCTTGCCCAGGGAGACACCAACGCCGACATCGCGAAGACCCTCGGCATGCAGGAGAGCACCGTGAAATCCCACGTCAGCCGCATCCTGACCGCCCTGGGCGTCACCAACCGTGTCCAGGCCGCGCTCCTGGCCAGCGACGCGGGCCTCACAGCCTGAGATCCGTCCCCGGCCTCACCATCATCAAGGAACTGCCAGTCCGCCGGAGCACCGCTCGTACTGCGCCTGACGTCATGAAAGTCGCCGTCCGGCTCGTCACCGTCGTACCGCCGCTGGTCTACGTCGTTATCAGCTCGAGGTATGACCTGACGCCTGTTGATCATCCTCCGAGCCGGCTGAGCTTTCCCTCTGTGGTGGCACTGCTGGACCAGTGATGCCTGCCAGCATGGGAGGACCCCCTCGAAACCCTTGTCTGGAGTACGCGTGCCTGTTCCTTCTTCTGCTCGCCTCGCCCGCGGGTCCTCGCCCTGGCTTGCGCCGACCGTCGCAACGGCGGTCGTCAGCCTGGCCCGCGCCCACCGTTCGAAGCGCGCCCGGGCCGTCGCGGTGCCGGCCACCGTGCTCGCCGCCGGCATGCTGTGGTTCTTCCGCGACCCCGAGCGCGAGATCGCTCAGGGCCGCGTCATCTCCCCCGCCGACGGCGTCGTGCAGAGCATCATGCCGTGGAAGGACGGGCGCACCCGGGTCGCGATCTTCATGAGCCCGCTCAACGTGCACGTCAACCGTGCGCCTCTGACGGGGACGGTGACCTCGGTCGAACATGTCCCTGGCGGCTTCGTCCCGGCGTTCAACAAGGAGAGCGAGAACAACGAGCGCGTCGTCTGGCACTTCGACACCGAACTCGGCGACATCGAGATGGTCCAGATCGCGGGTACCGTGGCGCGGCGCATCGTGCCATACGTCCCGCAGGGGACGAAGGTCGAGCAGGGGGACCGCATCGGCCTGATCCGCTTCGGCTCGCGCGTCGACGTCTACCTCCCCGAGGGTGTCGAGGCCGCGGTCGAGGTGGGGCGGAAAACCATCGCGGGCGTGACGCGCCTCGACCGCTCCTGAGGTGCGCCCGAACCCGGCACAGGAAGAACCGCTCGAACCACCTGGGCCACGTCAGGTGTGAGGCTGGGACTGCTGGCATCGGTCATCGCGGGCACCGCGGTCGTACGGATCTCGGCAGCACCTGCCGGCCCCGCCCCCGACCCCGACCCCGTCCTCGTCCTCGTCCAGCACCGGCGCGTCCGGGTCGCGTAGCGGGCGCAAGGATCCGGCGGCCGGAGTTGGGGCGGTGAGGCTGTAGCGCCGGTCGGGTTCAGGTTGGTTGCGGTGCTTGAGCGGGGAGAGCCGGGCGATGTCCTCCACGCGGCTCCCGTGGCCCTCGGCGCGGAGCCGGACAGCGGCAATGATCCGTGGACGACGGCTGGTTCGAAGACGCACCGGCATACACCGCCCCAACTCGCCATACCTGAAACAGGATTGAGTGATGTCGTGAGGGGAGGGTCGGTCAGCGATTCACGGGCCGGGGGCCCGTGTCCAGGCCCCAGCTGCCCAGCAGCCGCATCGACTCCTCGGACGCCGAGCCCGGCGCCGCGTGGAAGGTGATCAGGGACATGTCCTGATCGGCGGGCAACTTCAGCGTCTCGTACGCCAGGGTCAGATCGCCCACCAGCGGATGGTGCAACCGCTTCGTGCCGAACCCCTTCTCCTGAACCGTGTGCGCGGCCCACAGGGTTCGGAACTCCTCACTCTTCACCGAAAGCTCTCCCACCAGCGCCGACAGCTGCTGATCGTCCGGCCAGCAGCCCGCGCAGAGCCGCAGCGCACTCACCAACTCGACGGCCTTGCACTCCCAGTCCACGTACAGCTCTCGCGCGTTCGGGTCGAGGAACACGATCCGCGCCATGTTCCGTTCCTCGGGTGGCAGCGTGGTCTCGTCACCGAGCAGCGCCCGCGCCATCCGGTTCGACGCCAGGATCTCCATCCGCATCCCCAGGACGTACGCCGGCACGCTCTCCATTGCATCGATCAGATGCTGGAGCTCCGCCCGCAGCCGCTGTGGGCGGGCGGCCGCGGCCCGCTTCTTCTTGGTCTTCGGGTTCGCCAGATGCGTGAGGTGTGCGTGCTCGGTGTCCGACAGGCGCAGGGCCCGGGCGATCGCGTCCAGCACCTCGCTGGAGACGTTCCCGCTGTTCCCCTGCTCCAGGCGTGTGTAGTACGCCACGGACACCCCGGCGAGCTGCGCCAGCTCCTCCCGGCGCAGCCCCGGGACCCTGCGGGCGCGCCCCACGTCCGGCAGGCCGACGTCCCCGGGCTTGAGCCGGGCACGGCGGATGCGGAGGAATTCGCTGAGTTCGGCACGCTGGTCCATACCTCCCAGTATCCGGGTTCGGCACGACGGTCAGCGTGACCCTGCCAGTGGTACGCACAGCAGGCGTAGGCCCAGCTGGGACCTGGGTGTTTGCCGGGGCACGAGGCACAGTGGAAGAACCACCCCACCTTTGAGGAGATCATTTCCGGATGACTGTCACCACCGTCGCCGCATACGCCGCCCCCGCCCCCGAGGCCGCGCTGGAGCGCACGACCGTGCCGCGCCGCCCGGTCGGCGAGCACGACGTCCTGATCGACATCAAGTACGCGGGGATCTGCCACTCGGACATCCACCAGGCACGCAACGGCTGGGGCGAGGGCATCTTCCCGATGGTGCCCGGCCACGAGATCGCCGGCGTCGTCGCCGAGGTCGGTCCGGGCGTGACGAAGTTCGAGGTCGGCGACCGCGTCGGCGTCGGCTGCATGGTCGACTCGTGCCGCAAGTGCGAGAACTGCCTGGCCGGTCTGGAGCAGTACTGCTCCGAGGGCAACGTCGGCACGTACAACGCCGTCGGCAAGGACGGCGAACCCACCTACGGCGGGTACTCCACCCACATCGTGGTCGACGAGAACTACACCCTGCGCATACCCGAGGGCATCGCCCTGGACGAGGCGGCGCCGCTGCTCTGCGCCGGCATCACCACGTACTCCCCGCTCGCCCACTGGAAGGCCGGCCCCGGCAAGAAGGTCGCGATCGTCGGCCTCGGCGGCCTCGGGCACATGGGCGTCAAGATCGCGCACGCACTCGGCGCCGAGGTGAGCGTGCTCAGCCAGACGCTGCGCAAGAAGGACGACGGGCTGAAGCTGGGCGCCGACCACTACTTCGCGACCAGCGATCCCGAGACGTTCGAGCAGCTCAAGGGGTCCTTCGACCTGATCATCTCCACCGTCTCGGCACCACTGCCGCTGGACGCGTACCTCGCGCTGCTCAAGACGGACGGCGCGATGGTGAACGTCGGAGCACCGGAGGAGCCGGTCTCGCTGAACCTCTTCTCCGTCATCGGCGGCCGGAAGACCCTGGCGGGTTCCGGGATCGGCGGGATCCGCGAGACGCAGGAGATGCTCGACTTCTGCGCGCAGCACTCCCTCGGCGCCGAGATCGAACTGATCCGTGCGGACCAGATCAACGAGGCATACGAGCGGGTGCTCGCCAGCGACGTGCGCTACCGCTTCGTGATCGACACCGCCACCATCTGATCCCCGGCCAAGGCCCGTCGTCCTTTCCCCGTCCCGGTGAACCGCCGGGACGGGGAAAGGACGGTCCGGGGACCGATCCGGCCAGCCCCGGCCAGTCCGGATGGTCCAAGAAGGTCCAGCCAGTCCGCGACGGTCCAGCTGTCCCGCCGGCGATGAACGAGGGCATCGCGGGCATGAGGTCCGCGCCGGATGGCGGGGCGGGCTGGAGCCGAACCGGTCGTCCAGGAGCCGTCCGGCTTCCGGCGCTCGCAGGCAGAGACGCTCTTGGCCTGCTGACTACTCCGAGCGCCCTGCACCTCTACGCTGCGAGCCTGTCCAGGGCCTCCGCGACCGGGACGGGATCCAGCGGGCCGACGTGTGACGCCCCGGGGAAATCGTGCACGCGGAAGCTGTTTTCAGGCGTGAACGCGTCGGCTTCCGCGATCATTCTGTCCTGGAGTGCGGTGGCGATCGTCCGGTCCTTGCCGAAACGGAGGTAGGTGCGGGGAATGCGTCCCCAGCTATCGGCCCGGCCGACCGCTCGGCCCGCATAAGCGGCGACGGGTTCGTCGGTCTGCATGCCGGCCAGTGTCCGGCGGAAGTCGGCGTCGGGATAGTCCGCGCAGATCATCTCCTTCAGGAGAGCCAGCTCACGGCTTACACCAGTCCTGAAGTTCAGTCGGAGTACACCGAGCCGGTCCGGGTCACCCACCGTCAGCTCGACCGGGCTGACAGCGTTCGCGTTCTCGGGGGCCTCCGTGCAGACATCCGCTGTGGGCATGACACGGCTGGGGCAGAAGGCCGCCATGTAGCAGATGTGGTGAAGCAGGTGCGGGACGGCATCGCCGACACGGCTGACCGATACGCCACCCAGGCTGTGCCCGACCAGGACCACCGGGCCGTTGCGTGCCGCCCGCCGCACGATGCCCGTGACGCGCGCCTCGTAGTCGTCCAGCCCGAGGCCCTTCAGCGGGGAAGGTTCGACCGCCATCGCCTTGAGGTCCTGCCGCTGATACGACTCCGGCAGGAAGGCCTCCGCGCCGTGCCGCGGCTGGTCCACCATGACCACGCGGTGGCCGCGCAGCGTCAGCTCACGCGCGATCGGTGTCCAGAACGCTCCGGCGCTGTGGGTACCGTGCACCAGCACGTAGGTGGTGACCCCGCGACGCGGGTCCGCCGCGGCCGGCGAGGTCCCCAGCCCGGTGGCCAGAGCCACGCCCCCCACCGCGAGTCCCAGCCCACGCAATGCTGCCCGCCGGCTCGTACCAGTTCGTTGTTCGTTCGTCGAATTCATCATGCGCACGACGCTACGAAAGGCCCACTCGGCCCGCCAGCGGCCCAGCACCCCCACAGGGGTGGACCCAACACCACCTTCCAGCACGGCCGTTACGCGGGATCTGGAACGGTGGACCTACCGTGGCCGCGAGCGGAAGGCCATCCGATGGTCTCTTCTAAAAGCTGCCCTACCAGGAACGTCTCAAGGCCGCTCTTCGCGGGCCGGAGTCGACACGGCCGCCTGCCGCCACTCACGCCTGATCAACCCGAACACCCACGAGTCGGAAACCTCGCCGTTCACGACGCAGTCCTCCCGCAACGTCCCTTCACGCAGGAACCCGATCTTCTCCAGGACCCGGGCGGATGTCACGTTGCGCGTATCGGTCTCGGCCTGAACTCGATTCAGGTCCAGTGTGTCGAATGCCCACCGCAGCAGGGCACCCGCGGCCTCCGTCGCGTAGCCGTGACCCCACATCCCCTCGTCGAGGACGTAGCCCAATGATGCGCTGCGGTAGTCCGGGTTCCATCCGGTCAGACCGCACCAGCCGACGAAGGCCCCGTCAGAAACGCGGTCGATGGCCACCCTCGCCCCTGCACCTTCGTCCGCCATCTTCCGGCACATGGCGATGAAACGCTCGGCGCGGGCCCGCTCGTCCCACGCCGGGGAGTCCCAGTAGCGCATCACGTAGGTGTTGCTGTGCAGCGCGAAGAGGCGGTCCACGTCGCCTGCGGTGAAAGGGCGCAGTCGCAGGCGCGCTGTGTTCAGTACGGGGGTGGCCAAACTCATGCGCACCATCTTGCGCCCTCATGGCGCGAGCACGGAACGGCTGCGGGGCCGGGCCCGTTGCGCACAACTGCCGTTGCCCTCCTGGGCCCGGCCGCTCGCCGCGGCGCGGAACTGGCAGGGATCCGGAGGAGGCCGATGCTCGGGCGTCGTCCGTCATGCTGGGCACTTGTCGAGCAGCAAGGCGGATGGGTGCGGGCCGTCAGGGCTTGAGCACGACCTTGGTCCACCCGGGGTCGCGATCGTCGAAGTGACGGTAGGCGTCGGCGGCCTCGGCCAGGGGCAGTTCGTGCGAGACGATGAAGGACGGCCGCGCTCTGCCGTGGTGGATGAGGTTGCCGAGGCGGCGGTTGTACGCCTTCACGTTGGCCTGGCCTGTTCCGATCCGCTGCCCCTTGAACCAGAACTGACCGAAGTCAAAGGGGAGTTTGCCCTCCTGGGTCAGTTCGGTCGGGGCGCCGTCGTCCTGAGGGAGGAAGACGCCGACTACGCCGATGCCTCCGGTCGCCTTCACTGAGGCGACGAGGTCGTTCATGGTCGCTTCGGGGCGCTCCACGCCTTGCGGGTCGTGGGCCTGGTACCCGACGCATTCGCAGCCCTTGTCGGCACCGCCGTCGGTGAGGTCGAGGATCCGCTCGACGTGGTCCCCCTGCGAATCGTCGACGGCGGTGGCGCCGGCTTCCTCGGCCAGCCGCAGCCGGTCGCTCCGGCGGTCGACGACCAGGACCTGACTGGCTCCGCGCAGGTAAGCGGAGTAGGCGGCCATCAGCCCTACCGGCCCGCCTCCGTAGACGACTACGGACTCCCCCGGCGAGACAGCTGCCAGCTCGGTGGCGTGATAACCCGTGGGGAAGATGTCCGCGAGCATGACGTAGTCGTTTTCCTTCTCCGCGGCGTCCTCCGGCAGGACGAGGCAGTTGAAGTCGGCCCAGGGGACACGCAGGTACTCCGCCTGGCCGCCGGCGTATGTGCCCATGGCGGCGAAGCCGTACGCCCCGCCGGGTGTGTCGGAGTCGGCCGAGAGACAGAAGCCGGTGAAGCCCCGCTCGCAGTTGGCGCAGAAGCCGCAGCCGACGTTGAACGGGAGGCAGACGATGTCGCCGGCCTTCACCCGGTCCACCCCACCACCGACCTCGACCACTTCTCCGAGGTTCTCGTGGCCGAGAGTTCGGCCGGTCTCCATCGTGGTTCGACCTTCGTACATGTGAAGGTCGGATCCGCAGATGTTGGTCGAGGTGACCTTGACGATCACATCCGTGGGACGTTCGATCCTGGCGTCGGGGACGTCGACAACAGCGACATCCCGCGGGCCCTCGTACACGAGCGCTTTCACGCGGCTCACCGGCTTCCGGCAGGGGGCGCCCACCGGCCGGTGCGGCCCGTGGGCGAGGGAATCGAGCACCTCCCTCCACCATGCGCGCCGAACGCCACCCGCGCAGAACAGCCTGGCCGCGGACGGCCCCGGGGCTACCGCGTCTCGTGTCACGCGCTCGGGCAAGCGCGTCTTCGTACCCGGTGAGCCTGCTGCGGCAGGGAGCGGGGAGTCTCGCCACGACGACGAGAACCCTCACCGTCCGCCACGTACCGTCCCTGGTTCCTTCCCCTGTTCAGTGGCCGTGCTCGGGTCCTGGGGCCGCCTCGCGAGCCGGGCTGAGGTGGGGAATGCGCAGGGCGAGGAGAGCTATGTCGTCGCTCGGGTCGGGCGACGCGACCTGGTCGACGATCGCGGCCAGCAGCTCGGGCAGGGACTGCTGAGCATGGTCGGTGAGGATCCGTCCGGCCAGGCCGATCGCCTCGTCCATGTCCTTCCCGGTGCGCTCCACCAGGCCGTCGGTGTAGAGCAGCAGCGCACTGCCCGGACCCAGCGTGATCCGGTTGTCCGTCCGGGCGGGACCGGCCAGGCCGTGGAAGAACATCATCCCGTGCTCATCCAGCCGCCCGGTCGGGGCATCGGGGGTCGCGACAAGGGGTGGGGGGTGGCCGGCGTTGGTCCACGTAAGCTCCCAGTTCCCTTCCAGCGGCGCCGGGCAGGGCCGCAGATGGGCGTGGACGAGGGTGCCACTGGCGCCGATACCGAGCCGTGTGTTCGCGTGTTCGACGGCGGTGACCGCACGGGCGGGGCCGCCCCCGGGGTGGTCGAGGCCGGCCTGGCGGAGCATGCTGCGGATCTGGCCCATCAAGGTCGCGACGCGTAGGTCGTGGCCGGTGATGTCGCCGATGGACAACGCCAGCTCGTCCGGTGCCGCGGTGTGCTCACCGCCCTGGTCGGTGCTCGGCAGCGAGTAGGCGTCATACCAGTCCCCGCCCACGAGATCGGTGGCCGCGGCAGGCCGGTACAGTGCCGCCAGCTCGACCCCCGCGACCTCGGGCAGGTCCGTGAGCATGGCCTCCTGCATCTGCCGTGCCGCCGTGACCCGGTTCTCCACGAACAGCGCCCGCTCCACCGCACGCCCGGTATAGCCGGCCAGCGCTGCCAGCACGGCCTGTTCAACGATGTCGATCTCGTGCGCTTCCTCCCAGCCCAGCACCAGTGTGCCCAGCGGGACTACCGTGCCCGGCAGCGGCACACACACCGCGCTGCTCAGCCCCAGGCTGTTGAACGCGGCCACCGCCTCGGGGGCGTAGTCCCGGCGCAGCTCCACCTCACCGGTGACGGTGATGGTGCGGTTCTCCCGGACAGCCCGCGCGGTCGGCCATCCCGCGTCCAGACCGTACGTTTCGTGGGCGCGTTCCATCGGTGCGCTGCCCGTCTCATCGACCAGGCGCCGCAACCGGCTCTTGCTGGTGTCGTCGACCAGGACGAGCCCCACGTAGACAGGTTTCAGGTCGCTTGTGACCAAGTTCCGGAGGGTCTGGCTGACCTCGGCCAGGACCGTGGCGCCGGCCAAGGCAGCAGCCGCGCTCAACAGTAGCTGGGAACGGTCCAGAGCACTCCGGTACGCCCGTGCGCTCGCCTCCGCCTCACCGACAGCACGCTCGCGCTGGCGCGAGACGATCCGCAGCCGCAGCTCCGCACTGCACGCAGCGGCCAGGTCCTCCAGCAGCGCCAGTTCCCGCTCGGTCCACTGCCTGGGCCGGCTGTCGATAGCGCACAGGGACCCCAGCACATGCCCGTCCCCGTCCGTCAGCGGCATCCCCGCATAGCCGACCACACCCAGATCCGGAATCGCCAGGGACGTGCACGTCCGGGTGTCCTCACGGGCATCGGCCAGCACCAGAGGCCGCCCCTCGGCCACCACGTGCTGGCAGAGCGAATGCGTCAACGGCGTCTGCCGGCTCTTGGCCCATGGATCAGCCAGTCCCACCATGCCTGGAAAAACCTGCCGCGCGGACTCCAGTAGCGACACCAGCGCCACCGGGACACCCACCAGCTCCGCGGCCAGCCGCGCGAACCGCTCCATCCCCGCATCCGACGCCGCCGTCAGCCCCGTCTCCCGCAGCGCTCCGAGCCGTGCCTCGCCCCCCGACAGCGATGCATCCCTGCCAGATCCCGCCATCACGAACTCCTGAAAGCAACCGCCGGGCGTCAGAACATTTCGTACACGACAACAGTAGCCAAACGCATCGCGGCTCCACGGCGGCGACCCGACGCGGGAGACGGGCGCGGCCATGTGATCCAAACGAAACCCTCTACAGGGTGACGAAGGCCGGAGGTACAGCAGGGTGTGCCCCCACATACCGCAGGTACAAGGGTCGGTCCGCTGAGGACTTCTCCGGAGGCAAGATCGTTGTTCCCTCCTTCCTCTTCCCGGACGCCCTTCCTCTTCCCCTTCCGGACGCCCTTCCCCTTGCCGGACGCCCTCCCCCTACCCGGACGCCTCCGCTGCCGTCGGCGGTGCGTGACCCGCCGGATACCCCGACGACCGAAATGATCCGCGTGTCGCCCGGGGCCCGGGCGCGGAACAGGCTTCGCTACGCCCGTCCAAGATCGGCCTGCACCAGATCGTGGTCCGAGTACGGAGTGGGATGCGCACCTTGTCCGATCGGAGCGAAGCCGCGCAGAAAGATGTAGTCGAACTTGCTGCGCCAATCCGTGGTCGGCCGGCACGTACCGGCCGCCGAGGGACCGCACCCGCGGTCCGCATCCGTGAACAGGCCCCACATAGCGGCGAGTTCCACGGACTCCGGCACCGCATTGAAGTCGCCGAGAACAATCGTGCGGTCATGCCGGGCGACTGCCTTCGCCAGTACGCGTGTCTGCTTCGCGCGGACCGATTCCTGACGCCGCTGGGCGAGGTGCGTGTTGAAGACCCGGACGGGCCGGCCGTCCACGAGAGTGGTGACGGCCATGTACCCGCGGTCCTCGGAACCGCCCTCGGGGTACTCGACGTTCACATGGTCGGTCATCGGAGCGGCCGAGAGGATTGCCTGGCCAAAGCCCCCCGGGCTCCATGGCACTCCCCCACAGCGGCTCCAACTCTGCAGAACCGATCCGTACTCGACCTGGTAGACCAGCCCGTACCTGTACCGCAGATAGTCCCGGATCCTCTCGACATCACCCACGCACGCTTCCTGCAGGCCGACTACCTGAGGCGCGTACGTGGCGATCTCCGCCGCCCGGCCGACGTTCTGGCCGCTCCCCTTGCAGGGATTGCAGATGTTCCACGTCATGACACGGTTCGGCACGACCTCCTTGGGGGCGTCGGCCGGCAGCGGCATGGTTACGTAGGCACCGTTCGGTGCGCTCGGCCCCGCGATCAGCACACAGGCCACGATCAGCGCGCCCGCGAGCCACCGCGCAGCGGTTCCGGTCACCCTCGCCTCCTCGAACTCGAGACACGCCATCGTGCGAGGTCTCCCCGCACGAGGTTATGTGACGGGTTGTATGCGGCACATGAGGTGCCTGGATTACGCGGCGGCGTCACGCCGGCCCCGAGGACCACCGAGCTGCGCCCGTACACACGCGCTCGCCCGTCCGGAAGGCGTCGCCCAGGCAGCAGGCGGCCCAGCCGGGGGCGAAGGGACCGAAGGAGGCGACGAGGCGAGGAGCGAAGGGGATCATCGCCCACCTCCCACGTGGCTCGCACGCGGGAGCGGACCGAGCCGGTGGACGAATCCGTCTGTGCCGGGTCAGTCCCCGTATGCGGCGGCCTGCAGGGCGTACAGCTCGGCGTAGAGCCCCTTCGCCGCGACGAGTTCGTCGTGGCTGCCGTACTCGGTGATCCGGCCGTCCTTGAGCACCACGATCAGGTCGGCCATGCGTACGGTCGAGAAGCGGTGGGAGATCGGCAGGGTGACCCGGCCGTCGGCTCTGCCCTGCCGTGCCTCGACGGCGACCTGCTCGAACAGGGCGTGTTCGGCGCCCGGGTCCAGACTGGCCGTCGGCTCGTCGTAGATGGTGAGCAGCGGGCTGCGGCGCATCATCGAGCGGGCGAGCGCGAGTTTCTGCCCTGCCCGCCGGACAGTTCCACTCCGCCTCGCCAGCCCACGCCGAGCGGGGTCGCAAGCCCATCGGGCAGGGCCTCACACGATGCCGCCGTTCACACGACCGGCCGGGAATTCCATGGGCCGGTACAAGGGTCCCGCACCGTCGGCTCGCGGGGCGACACGCAGGGGGACGCGCCGAACGGCGTTCCGCCCGATGGGCGGCCGGCCCGAGCTTCAGGGGTGTCGACTCAGCTGCCCATCAGGCCGGTTGGAGCGCTCGGGGTTCCGGGGTCCCGCCCACACGGACCTGCCCGGCCCGGGCACGTTCCGCGCCGGATTCCGGACGGCAACGCGTGGGAACACACCGCCCCTACGGCCTCCACCACACCGGTCATTGCCGCAAACGGCCGGTGTGCGCCGGGGCGTTCCCCGGTCTCGGCGCTAACCAGCCGTCTCCCCACGAGCTTTCAGGGCGGAACGACGGCTGTGACCACGCATGCCGTCGCGCACGCGCCGGGCCCGCACCCCGTAGACATCCGGCACCATCGGGCGACACCGCACGGAAACGCCACTCGAAGAGATTATCGTTAATCTATTGCATTCATGCGATCAGACGTGAAAACTGCGTTTCAGATGCTCCGCACCACACATCGGGAGACGCACATGCGCATCGCGAACATCAACGGGCGGCTGACGCTGCGCGGCGCCGACGGATATCTGGACGTCGCCGAAGCCAGCGGCGGCAGGTTCGGCCCCGATCCGCAGGCCGTGTACGCCGACTGGAACGCCTTCACGCAATGGGCGCGGGCTCACCCGGGAGCCGGTCGGACCGCGGCCGCGGCACTCCCCGCCACCGGACACGCCACGGTGTGGGGACCCCCGGTCCCCCGGCCTGCCCAGATCTTCGCTGTCGGGCTGAACTATCGAGACCACGTCCTCGAGTCGAAACTGCAGATCCCCGAGGAACCCGCCGTCTTCACCAAGTTCGCCACGTCACTCACCGGCCACGAACAGGGCGTAGCCCTCCCGGAAGGGCTCGTGGACTGGGAAGTCGAGCTCGTGGTGGTCATCGGGGAACGCTGCCACCTGGCGACCCGGGAGGCGGCCTGGTCCCATGTGGCCGGAGTGACCGTGGGGCAGGACCTGTCCGAGCGACGCCTCCAGCTCACCGGGCCGGCGCCCCAGTTCTCCCTGGGCAAGTCCTACCCCGGCTTCGCGCCCACCGGGCCCGAGCTGGTCACCGTCGACGAGCTCGCCGATCCGGACGATCTGGAGATCGGGTGCTCCCTGGAGGGCGGTGAGGTGCTGCAGAAGAGCCGCACCTCGAACATGATCTTCGACGTTCCGGAACTGATCGTCCGCCTGTCGGCCGTCTGCCCACTGCTGCCGGGGGACCTGATCTTCACCGGCACCCCCGCCGGGGTGGGTGGGGCCCGTACCCCGCAGAAGTTCCTGGCGCCCGGCGACGTCCTCGTCAGCCGGCTCGAAGGGGTCGGCAGCCTGCGCAATCCGATGCAGGCGCCCTGAAACACCCCACCCGAGAGAAACAGTCCATCCGAAGAAGGCCGACCACCATGCCACTGCACCGCTTGACCCAGATCGTCATGGGCGTGCCGAACGTCGAACAGACCGCCGCCTACTACAAGGACTTCGGTTTGGCCCCGAGCACGGGCCCGCTCATCACCCCGGGCGCCCCGCCCTCCGCCGGACACGGCTTCTCGACGGTGGACGGTGGGGAACAGCTGCGCATCGTCCATTCCCCGCGCCGGCGTCTCGTCGAGCTCGGTGTGGGCGCCGACGACCCCGACGACCTCGACCGCGTCGCGTCCGCGCTGTCGGGACTCGGTGTCCCCGTCCACCGCACCCCCACCGCCGTCACCGCCGTCGACCCGGGCACCGAGCTCCTGGTCCGTGTCGAGATCGCGCCACGCTACGACCAGCCGGCCACTCCCCCGCCGCCGTACAACACACCGGGTATCGACGCCCGCCTGCAGGAGCGGGCCCCCGGCATCCTTCGCGAGGGCCCGGTCCGGCCGCGCAAGCTGGGGCACGTCGTGCTCGGCTCCACCGACCAGGAGTTCTCGCAGCGGTTCTTCAACGAGGGCATCGGTTTCCGGATCAGCGACACGGTGAAGGGCATGGCGGCCTTCATGCGCTGCTCCAGTGACCACCACAACGTCCTGGTGCAGCAGGCGCCGGTGGCCTTCCTGCACCACACCTCGTGGCAGGTCGACGACGTCGACGAGGTCGGCCGCGGAGCGACCGCCATGCTGGAGGCCGATCCCGGCCGCCACACCTGGGGGCTCGGCCGGCACTTCATCGGCTCCAACTTCTTCTGGTACCTCAAGGATCCGGCCGGCACCTTCTCCGAGTACTACTCCGATCTCG
The DNA here is from genome assembly GCF_042672475.1 of Streptomyces sp. NPDC127177. NCBI lineage: Bacteria > Bacillati > Actinomycetota > Actinomycetes > Kitasatosporales > Streptomycetaceae > Streptomyces > Streptomyces sp. NPDC127177. The sequence goes on along the minus strand of NZ_JBHXUW010000001.1, from coordinate 352,147 downwards.
ACTGCATCGTCGACGACGCGCTGTGGAAGCCGGGCGAGTGGGAGGGCGCGAGGGCCCTGTGGGCGTGGGGGCCGCCCCCGCCGCCTTCGTTCCTCGCCCCGGAGGACCTGGCGGAGCTCATGACCGGCTCCCACGCCGCCCCGCCGAAGTAGGAGCTGCCATGACTCTGCACGAGGACCGCACCACGGACGGCGACGTCCTGGTCGTGGGAGCCGGCCCGGTCGGCCTGGCGTGCGCGCTCTTCCTGGCTCGCGACGGACGGAAGGTGACCGTGCTCGAACGGTGGCCCTCCCCCTATCCCCGGCCCCGCGCCGTGCACTTCGACGACGAGGTCGCGCGTCTGCTGGCGGGGGCGGGTATCGGCGACCGGCTCGGTGACCTCACCGAGCCCGCCGACACCTACGAGTGGCGCAACGCCGCCGGTGAGACGCTGCTGAGTTTCGACTGGTCCACGGTCGGGCCGTCGGGCTGGCCCACCGCGTCGATGATGTACCAGCCGGATCTGGAGCAGGCGCTGGTGGAGGTCGCCGAGGCCGCCCCGGCCATCACCGTCCTGCGGGGGCACGAGGCGGTCCGGCTCGTCGAGAGCACCGACTCGGTCCACATCACCACCCGCGACAGTGCCGGTGCCGAGCGGCACTTCACCGCGCCCTGGGTCGTCGGCAGCGACGGCGCCAACAGTTTCGTCCGCACCCACATGCCGACGGAGATGCTCGATCTGGGCTTCTTCTACGACTGGCTGATCGTCGACGTCCGCCCGCACGAGCAACGCACCTGGCATCCGGTCAACCTCCAGATCTGCGACCCCGCACGGCCCACCACCGTGGTCTCCGGTGGCCCCGGGCGCAGGCGCTGGGAGTTCATGCGCATGCCCGGCGAGACGGTCGAACAGCTCAACACCGAGGGCGCCGCATGGAGGCAGCTGGCCCGCTGGGGCCTCGACGCGCAGAACTGCACGCTGGAGCGGCACGCCGTCTACACCTTCCAGGCCCAGTGGGCGACCACGTGGCGCGCGGGCCGGCTCCTGCTCGCCGGCGATGCCGCCCATCTGATGCCCCCCTTCGCCGGTCAGGGCATGTGCTCGGGCATCCGCGACGCGGCCAACCTCGCCTGGAAGCTGAACCTCGTGCTCAACGGTGAAGCGGACCCCGGGGTACTGGACACCTACGGCAGCGAGCGCAGCGCACACGTCCAGCACGCCATCGGCAAGTCCGTCGAGCTCGGCAAGGTCATCTGCGTCACGGACCCCGATGCCGCGGCGCAGCGGGACGCCTCGATGATCGCGCAGGATGGTGACCCGGAACGCATCCTGCCCCCCTTGCCGCCCGAGACGCTTGGCGACGGGGTCATCTCGGGAGACCGGACGGACCGCTCGGCCGGGCGGCTCAGCATCCAGGCCCGCGTCCGCCACCGTGCTCGTACCGGACTGCTCGACGAGGTGACCGGACACGGTTTCGTGGTGGCCGCCACCACCGATCCCCGCACCGTCCTCGCGCCCGAGCAGCTCGAGTACCTCGACCGGATCGGCGCACACGTGCTGCACCTGGCGCCCGTGAACACTGACGCCGACCCCGAGGTCGCCGCCTTCGACATCGACGACGTCTATGTGCCGCGCCTGCGGGCGGAAGGGCATATCGGCGTGGTGATCCGACCCGACCACTACATCTTCGGCACCGCCCGCACCGCGCGGGAGCTGACGGACCTCGTCAGCGACCTGCGGCATCAACTGGCGTTCCCTGCCGTCCCGGCAGCAGCGGCGCCCCGCACATCGGCGGCCTCGGAAGGTGGCATATGAACACGGCGGACGAGAGCTCCTCGCCGACGGCGCCCGTGTGGGTACCCGATCCGGCTGCCGTCGCACTCTCACACATCGGCCGCTTCACCGAGTTCGTCGCGACCCGTACCGGTACGCACCACCCCGACTACCGGTCGTTGTGGGAGTGGTCGGTGCAGGACCTCGCCGCGTTCTGGTCGGCCGTGTGGGACTTCTTCGGCATCCGGTCCAGCGGTTGCCATGACCGGGTCCTCGACGACGCGCCCATGCCCGCCACCCGTTGGTTCACGGGAGCACGGCTCAACTACGCGGAACACGCGCTGCGCGTCGACGACCCGGGGCCGGCGATCATCTCCGTCGGTGAGGACGGTGCGGCCACCCGTACCAGTCGCGGTGATCTGCGTCGCCAAGTCGGTTCGCTGGCAGCCTGGTTGCGTCGCAACGGCGTCAGGGCCGGGGACCGGGTCGTAGGCTACCTGCCCAACACCGTGCACACGGCCGTCGCCTTTCTGGCTGCGGCCAGTGTCGGCGCGGTCTGGTCCGCCTGCGGTCAGGACTACGGGGCCTCCGGCGCCGCCGCCCGCTTCGGGCAGCTGGAGCCTGTCGTCCTGTTCGCCGCGGACGGGTACCGGTGGAACGGCAGGGAACATGACCGCCGCGCCGAGGTCGACCGGCTCCGCGACGCCCTGCCGACCGTGCGGCACACCGTCCGCGTGCCGCACCTCGGACTGCCCCTGCCCGAGGATCCGGGCTCGTCCGACTGGGCCGATGTGACCGGCGGCCAGGAGGAGCCCGTCTTCGAGCAACTGCCGTTCGACGCACCCCTGTGGGTGCTGTTCTCCTCCGGGACGACGGGCACGCCCAAGGGCATCGTGCACGGACACGGGGGCGTGCTGCTGGATCACCACAGGCTGCTGGGCCTGCAACTCGACCTGCGTCCCGGCGACCGGTTCCTCTGGTACACGACCACGAACTGGATGATGTGGAACCTGGTGATCTCCGGCCTGCTGCTCGGGGCCACGCCGGTGCTGTACGACGGCAGCCCCGCCCACCCGGGGCCGGGGCGGTTGTGGGAACTGGCGGCAGAACACCGTGCCGCCGTCCTGGGTGTGAGCCCCGGATACCTGCTGGGCTGCGTCAGAGCCGGCCTGGAGCCGGGTCGTGAGCACGACCTCTCCGCCCTGCGGGTACTGGGCTCCACCGGTGCCCCGCTGCCGGCCCAGCCGTACTACTGGGTCCGCGACAACGTCGGTCCGCGGGTGCAGGTCGCCTCGACCAGCGGAGGCACCGACATCGTCAGCGGATTCTCCGGAAGCGCACCCAACACCCCCGTCTGGGCCGGAGAGATCTCCGCTCCCCTGCTCGGCGTCGCGCTGGAAGCCTGGGACGCGCACGGTCGTCCCGTCACCGGCGAGGTGGGCGAGCTGGTCGTGACCCGGCCGCTCCCGTCGATGCCCCTGTACTTCTGGAACGATGCCGACGGCTCCCGCTACCGTGACGCCTACTTCAGCGCCTTCCCCGGTGTCTGGCGCCACGGCGACTGGATGACCCGCACCTCGCGCGGCAGTGTGATCGTTTCGGGACGTTCCGACTCGACCCTCAACCGGCAGGGCGTCCGTCTCGGCAGCGCCGACGTCTACGCCGTGGTCGATGAACTACCCGGTGTCCGGGAGAGCTTGGTCATCGGAGCGGAACTCCCGGACGGTGGGTACTGGATGCCGCTCTTCCTCGTGATGGAACCCGGCCACGACCTCACCGACACCGTGCGCGCCCGGATCATCGCCGCCATCCGCACCCGGGCGTCGCCACGCCACGTTCCCGACACCGTCCTGGCCGTACCCGCCGTCCCCCACACCCGGACGGGCAAGAAGCTGGAGGTGCCCGTGAAGCGCATCCTGCAAGGCGTGCCGATAGAGCAGGTGGCCGACCGTGAGGCAGTCGACGACTTCGAGGCACTCGCGTACTTCACCCGCTTCGCCGCCGTCCGGGACCGGTGATGTGCCGATGGTGACGTGACCCGGCGGCCGGTGAACGCGAGGGGCGCACCGCGACATGCGGTGCGCCCCTCGCCTGCCGGCCGGCTCGAAGCGCGTGTCAGACGAGCTTCTTGAGGAGTTCGGCGGCGAGCAGACCGGACGAGGCGGGGTTCCGGCCGGTGACGACATTGCGGTCGACCTCGACGTGCGGCGCCCACGGCTCGCCCACCTCGACCTCGAGACCGGCTTCGGTGAGCCGGTCCTGGAGCAGCCACCTCGCCGTCTCGACGTTACCGGCGAGCTGCTCCTCGGTGTTGCTGAAGGCCGTGATCCGGTAGCCGGCATAGGCGTTGGTCCCGTCCTCCTTGAGCGCGGCCAGCAGTGCGGCCGGACCGTGGCAGATCACACCCACCGGCAGGCCGGACTCCAGCGCCCGGGTGAGTACGCGGCCGGAGTCGGCGTCGGCCGACAGATCCTCCATGGGGCCCTGGCCGCCGGGGACGTACACCGCGTCGAAGTCCTCCACCGTCACATCGCTGAGCGCCAGCGGGCTCTGCAGTTCGGCTGCACCTTCCACCACGGCCAGTACGGAGGCGGCGTTCTCCTCACCACCGTTCGCCCCGGCGCCGAGACTGGACGGTTCCACCGGAGGCACCACGCCGCCCGGTGTGGCCACAGTGATCTCGTGGCCCGCGGCCTTGAACGCCTTGTAGGGGATGACCGCTTCGCCGGCCCAGTAGCCGGTGCGCTTCTTGCTGCCGTCGGCCAGCGTCCGCCGGTCGGCGCCGGTCATCACAAAAAGGATCTTCGCCATGTGCTCTCCTGGAGGGGTTCCGGCCTGCATGGTCACCTCGCGCGATGGGGGCCGTCGCGCGGCCGCACCCGGGCGACACCAAGACGTTAGCCCCATCTGCCGTGGGCGTACCGGCGGATATACCGATCCCGGCCATCGGTAATCCGATGGCCGACGGCGGACGCGGGCCCTCAGGACCTGGGCTCGGTGCTGGGGGCCCGCGTCCAGGTCAGTGGGCGCCCGGCTCGGCGGCCACGCGCTCCAGGACGCCGTCGAGGTCGGCGCGTGACCACCAGGAGCCCTCCCTCATCACCCCGGCGATCGCCCGGAGGGCGGTGTGACTCTGCAGCGGGTCCTCGTCCAGGAGCACCAGGTCGGCGGGCATGCCCGGCGCGATTCGGCCGAACGCGCCTTCCTCTCCCAGGAAGCGGGCCGGCTCGGTCGTTGTCATCCGCAGGATGGTCAGGGGGTCCAGGCCGGCTTCGGCGAGGAGGCCGAACTCGTCGTGGAGGGCGAAGCCCGGGATGATCCCGGCGGCTCCGCACGCGTCGGTTCCGGCGACCATCGGGACTCCGGCGTCGGCGAAGGTCCTGGTCATCCTCAGCTGCGCGTCCCAGTGGCCGCGCAGGGCGCTGCGGGTGGCGTCGGGAAGCCTGGAGAACCTCTTCACGGACCTGTCCCAGGTGCGCAGTTCCTCCGGGGCCATGTAGCGGCGCCTCGGGTCCTCGGTGTGTTCGGGTGAGTCGGCGAACTGCTGGGTGTGGACGCGGATCAGTGTCGGGCACTGCCAGGTGGAGTGTTGGACGAACAGGGCGGCCAGTTCCTCGGCCTTCTGCTGATCGTAGGAGGCGTCGGCGAGGGTGTAGGCGTGCGCTTCCGGTTCGGAGGTCGCGGTAGCGGGGTTGGTGACCATTCCCTTGATCAGTTTCATCGCCAGCTTCTCGGCGCCGGGGATCTTGATCCTGGGGATGGGGGGAAGCTTGCGGGTGACGTTCCCCGCGCGGACCTCCCCCTCCTTCGAGGAGGCCGCGGCGAACACGGTGACGCCCGGGCCGAGGTGCTCGATCGACCACACCCCGGCGCGTGCGGCCTCACGGGGATCGAGGTCGGCCGGCAGGTGACCGCCCAGCCGGATGCCGAGCCGGTTCGCCTCCCGCAGCGCTGCCAGGAAGGTCTCCCCGGTCGTCATGCCCGCCTTGACGAAGTCGGCACCGTCCCGGTGCTGTTCACGCACGGCCCGCACGGCGCCGTCGACGGTGCTCGCGTTCAGCGGGGTCAGCAGGTCACCGGCGGTCGCCTTGAGGGCGGGTGCCCCGGTCGGCCGGGGCAGCCCGCCATCGCGCCGGGCCTTGAGCAGCGCCCTGTTTCCGGACATCTGACGGAAGCCGGCGATGCCGTTGGCGAGCATCAGCGCATAGGTTCCGTCGACGTCCTTCGGGGTGTTCAGGGCGTGCAGGTGCATGTCCATGTACGCCGGGACGAGGAACCTGCCCCGGCCCTCCACCACGTGCGCGCCCTCGTCGGGTGCGCCGGTCGCCGTCACGGAGGTGACCCGGCCGCCCTCGACCACCACGTCCTGACCGGGTGTGCCGTGCCCGTCCAGTGGGTCGACCACGGTGACGTCGCTCAGCCGCACGCGCCCGTTGATCCGGGACGGTTCGACGTACCTGCTCATATCTCTCCTTGGGGTCGTCGCGGTGACCGGCCGCGCGCGCCGGGTCGCCGCGCGCCTGTCCGTTCCGCGGGTTTCCGGGCGGCTGTCACGCGAGGAACAGCTGGTGTGCGTTACGGGTGGTGAGGTCGCGCCAGGTGTCGGTGGCGGACGGCTGCGCGGCCGAGTCGACGGACGCCACCTGGGTGAGCACCGCTCCCTCGGGTGTCCAGCAGTAGTCGCTCCCGTACAGGAGGCGGTCGGTGCCGAACGCGGCCGCGAGCGCGGGGACCTGGCGCGGGAACGGGGTCCCGGCCATGTCGTACCAGAGACGGCCGAGCTGTTCCACGGCGCCGGCCGTGTCCCGGGGGCCGCCCTCCATAAGTGCGCTGAACAGTTCGATGCGGTCGGCGAGCAGCGGCAGCGCGCCTCCGCCGTGGGTCAGCACCCAGCGGATCCGGGGATGGCGGGTGAGGACACCGCGCAGGAGAAGGTCGCTCGCGCTGCGGGCGGTGTCGAACAGGAACTCCAGCATCGGCCGCGGCCGTCCCAGGGCGAGCTCGTCGGCGTGGGGCGGTGACGTGGGGTGGACGAAGACGACGGCTGCGCGGCGGCCGAGCTCCTCCCACAGCGGTTCGAACCGGGGGTCGCCGAGGTAGAGGCCGTGGTGGTTGGTCTCCACGGCGACTCCGTCCGCACCGAGTACGTCGAGGGCATGGACCGCTTCGGCCAGCGAGCCCTCGACGTCGGGAAGCGGCAGGGAGGCGAAGTGGCCGAACCGCGAAGGGCGTTCGCTGCGCACCTGGGCTCCGAACCCGTTGACCTCCCGCGCCAGGGCCCGTGCCGCGGCAGCGTCACCGAAGTGCACTCCCGGTGAGGAGACGGACAGGTAGGACTTCTCGATTCCCGAGCGCTCCATCAGGTCGAGTTGCCGCTCGACGCTCCACGTGGGCCAGCCCGGCATGCCGTCGGGGTGTTCGATGCCGGCGGCCCTGGCCGCTGCGACATAGCTGTCCGTGACGAAGTGGGCGTGGACGTCGATGAGGCCGGTCGAGGTCATGTGGTGCTCCCTGGCTTGCGGGTCCGTACATCAATCAGCGTAGGAAGGGGGCCGTAGGATGGCATGAGTGATTCCAATGAATGAAACGCGGAGTTCCGCGGGTGCGGTGCCACGGCGCGGGGGCAAGCCCGCCGAGGGGCAGCCGGTCATCGACCGGGCGTTCGCGCTGCTCGGCGCTTTCGACAGCGACCACCGTGCACTGCCCCTGGGGGAACTCGCGCAGCGAAGTGGCATTCCCCGCAGCAGCGCTCTGCGGATCGCCCGCTCCCTCGTGCAGGTGGGCGCGCTCGAGCGGCTCGACGACGGCCGCTACGTCGTGGGGCTGCGGCTCCTGGAGACCGCTTCGCTGGCTCCGCGCGGTCATGGGCTGCGATCCGTGGCCATGCCGTTCATGGAGGACCTCTTCCACGTCACCCGCCAGCACGTACTGCTCGCCGTTCGTGACCAGCAGGAGGCACTGCTCGTCGAGAGGCTTTCCGCGCTGGACGCGGGACCGGTGGCCTACCGCGTCGGGGGCCGTCTTCCACTCACGTCCACCGGCGTCGGACTGGTGCTGCTCGCCTTCGCACCGGTGCCCGTGCAGGACCACGCCATCGACGCGTACGAGCCCGAGCTGGGCCCTGACGGCATCGACACCGCGACCGACCTGCGCCGCCTGCTCGCGGAGGTACGGCGTGGCGACCACGTCTTCGGCCGGCAGAGTCGTCCCTGGCGGCTGAACACCGTGGCCGCGCCGGTACGGGACGGCCACGAGGTGGTGGCGGCTCTGTCCGTCGTGGCGCCCAGTACCGGCTTCGCGGAGGCGGGCTACGGTCCTGCTGTCCGGGCAGCGGCCCGTGCGATCTCCCGCAGGCTGGACGAGGACGGCCACCGGGCCGCGCGTCCGGGTCACGCCTGATGCCGTCCGCGAAGGCGGCGGAGACGGCGGAGGCGGTCCTGCGGCCCGGACAGGCGCTCGGCGGCGCCGGTCAGCCGTTGAGCCACTTGAGCGTCTCGGCGTAGAAGGCCGCGGTCTCCCCGGGCCGGTCGTCCCCCAGGAGACCTGGGGAGACCTCGTAGCCGCGACGGGCCAGGTGCCAGGCGAGGATCGCGTACGACGCCCGGTAGGGAGCGAGGTCGTCGGGAGCGATGGCGACGTGGCTGCCGGGCAGGACCGGGCCGATGGTGTCCCGCTCGTAGACGCAGTCCAGGCGGAGGATGCCCCAGCGGCCGTCGCGGCGCTCCAGACGGTGCACGATACGGGTGTACGAGACGATGTCGACGGCGACTCCCTCGATGTCGGTCCGCAGTTCGATGCCCGCGGGGAGCTCGACGAAGGCCCGGTCCGCGACGATCCGGACCACGGGCGGGGACAGGCGGTGAACACTGGCGTCGCCGCGGCCGGCCATGGCCTCGGAGGCCTCGACGAAGCCGGGCCCCGTGCCCCGGTACCAGCTGAGGTTCACCCTGGAGTCGGGCCAGTAGCAGTTCCGCATCCGGTCCCACCAGCCGCGGTCGCGCCCTTGGCGCTCCCGCAGAACGGTCTGGGTGACGAGATCCGTGTCCGTCATGGTGTGCTCCTGTTCCCGTCGGAGGTTCAGCGGTCCCACCAGCCGAAGGAGTGCGTGGGCGCGTGCACGCCGCCGGCCCGGTCGAGGCGTGCCAACTGGCCGCGGTGGAAGATCAGGGGTTTGCGGGGCCCGCGGGCCGCGGTGAGGCCACGCACCCGGCCCACCACCGCCATGTGGTCCCCGGCCGGGAAGCTCCCCTCGATGTCGCACACGATCCAGGCCGCCGCACCGCCGAGACGCGGCGCCGTGTGCGCCGCGAACTCCCAGTCCCCGGTGGCGAACCTGTCCGAGGCGCGCCGGGCGAAGGCCGAGCACACCTCCTGCTGGTCCTCGGCCAGTACGTTCACGCCGAAGTGCCCCGCGCCGACGATCGATCGCGCGCTCGCCGAGCCGGCGCCGGCGTAGAAGACCACCAGCGGAGGGTCGAGGGACACCGAGGTGAAACTGCCGACCGTGACGCCCACCGGGCCGGAGGACGTCGTAGCGGTCACCACACAGACGGACGTCGGCACGTGTCCCAGCACATGACGGAATGCCTCGGGGTCGGGGACGGTGGCGGGCGGGTCCGTCGCGGTAAGGGCGGATGCGGGCACAACTGCCTCCAGAGGGAGCGGGTTCCGAGTCCGCGTCGGCACGGCGGGAACGGATTGCCGCGGCGCGGGTTCCGTTCCAGTCATTCCACGCTGTTCTCCCCGTCGCACTGGGCCGGGGGGCCAAGCCGGATGGAAGGGCTTGGGCGTCCAGCCTAAAGCGGCGGCCGACTGGTCCGGCAGCGCAAGCGGTGGCCTGGATTCTGTGGTCCCGGAACCAAGACAGCGGGACGGGCCGGGCGTGCAATCCCACCAGCGGCATCCCGCCATGCGGGGTGCGCCGACCGAGCCGCGCAACGCCCGGAGGGCACCATGACCACCACCACGTCCACCCCGCAGACACCCGTCACGTCCGCCCCCGCCCTGGAGGAGAGCGCCAGGGCGCTGGTGCCTCTGCTGAGGGACAACGCAGCCCGTACGGAGGCCGACCGCAGGGTCGCCGAGGAGAACATCGAGGCCCTGGCAGGTGCCGGACTGTTCCGGCTGACGGTGCCGCGGCGCTTCGGCGGCCACCAGGCGGACTTCCGCACCTTCCTCGATGTCACCTCCGAACTCGCCCGCGGCTGCGGGTCCACCTCCTGGGTGACCACCCTGGTCAACGTGTGCAACTGGATGGTCGGTCTGTATCCCGACCGCGCCCAGCAGGAGGTCTGGGGCGAGGACCCCGACGCGCGGGTGTGCGGTGTCCTCGCCCCCAGTGCCACCAGCCGGGCGGTCGACGGCGGACTCGTCGTCACCGGCCGCTGGGGCTTCGCCTCCGGCAGCCTCCACGCGCAGTGGGCCACTCTCGGTGTCCCCGTCGTGAACGCCTCCGGCCGGCAGACCGACCAGGGTGCCGCACTCATCCCGATGCACGAACTGACGATCGAGGACACCTGGTACGTCGCGGGTATGCGGGGCACCGGCAGCAACACCCTCGTCGCCGACGAGGTCTTCGTACCCGCGCACCGCATCCTGTCGGTCACCCAAGGCGTGCAGGGCGGATACCCGACCGAGCACAAGGACGAGGCCCTGTACCGGTCCGCGCTGGTACCGGTGCTCGCGCTGGTACTGGCCGGTCCGCAGGTGGGGCTGGCCCAGGCGGGAATGGACCTGGTCTCGGCCTCCCTCGCCAAGGGCAAGGGCATCTCGTACACCTTCTACGAGCGCGCGACCGATGCGCCTTCGACACAGATCCAGCTGGCCGAGGCCGCCCAGCTGATCGACACCGCGCGTCTGCACCTGATGCGGGCCGCCGACGACATCGACCGCTGGGCGGGCCGGGGCGAGTACATGCCGTTCGAGACACGGGCGCGGGTCCGGATGGACACCGGTTACGTCGCCCGGCGCTCCCGTGAGGCCCTGGACCTGCTGCTGAGCATCCAGGGCGCCGGCAGTTTCGCCGAGGCCAATCCACTGCAGCGGATCTGGCGGGACCAGGAGACGGGCAGCCGGCACGCGGTCATCAACCCGGCCATCGCCGGTGAACTGTACGGGCGGGCGCTCCTCGGCATCGAGGAGCAGGTCACCCCGTTGATCTGACGAGCTGTCACGCGTGGTGGGGAGGACCGTCGTTCGGGTCCTCCCCGGCCGGCCGGAGCACGGAAGCGCCCAACACCCGGGCGGCTTCCAGCGCCGCCATCACCTCGGGCAGCCGGGACGTCAGTTCGTGCCCGAGCAGTTCCTGAGCCCGCTTGACCCGGTAGGTGACGGTGTTGCGCGCCACGTGCAGTTGCGCCGCGGCGGCCATCAGGCTGCGCTCATTGCGCAGGTACAGGCGCAGTGTCCGGCGCAGTTGCTCCGCGTGCGGGCTGTCCGCCGCCAGCGCCCCCAGCTCGTCGGCGACGAAGCGGCGAAGGGCCGGCAGGTCCACGGAGAGCAGTGCCGGGAGTTCGACATCCGGGTAGTCGACGACAGGGCCCGTGCCTCGGGGGTTGAGTTCCGTGATCCGGGCCGCGCGCAGGGCGTCCTCGTGGGACTGGCGGAAGCCGGGGAGTCCGTGGCGTACCGAGCCGAAGGCGAAGCGGAAGCCTTCCGGGTAGGGGTAATCGCCGGGCGCCGCGGTGGGGAGCGGGGCGTGGAGGTCGCCCCACGCCCACACGGTGGTCCGGCCGGTGGGGACGACCAGGACCGAGGCACAGCCGCGCAGGTGCAGCAGTTCGGCCGCCGCGCGCTGCAGATCACCGGGGGTGTCCGTGGCCGGGCTGTCGCACCAGGCGATGACGGCCAGGTGGCGGCCCTCCAGGCGGTGGGCGAGGAGCTCACGGGCCGCCTCCTCCCGGACCGGCTGTCCGTCGAGGATCGCGCGGACGGTCTCCTCGCGGGCGGCGGCCCCGCTGGCGAGCCACCGGTCGTGCTCGGCCAGGTATTCGGCGGTCATCCGTGAGGAGAACTCGTCCATGAAGGCGAAGAGCAGCTCGGAGATGCGACGGAACTGTTCGGCGTGTTCGGACGGCGCGGCCCGTTCCTGGCACGCGGTCATCAGCGCTTGTGTCAGCGCGGCGTGGGCGACGCGGATACCGCGCAACACCTTGTCCAGGCCCAGGCGCCGCCGGGCGAACTCACGGTCCCCCAGCAGGGATTCCTCAGGGACCACACGGCCCGAGGCCGGATCCGCCAGCAGGAGCAGGGCGTACAGCGTCGCCGCCTCGGTGCCCATTCGGAGGGTCTCGAAGGGGGCCTGGCCGCCGCCGAGTTCGGGAACCTCGCTGACGATGACGCGGGCCAGTTCCGCGCCGACGGCGACGGCCCAGGCCACCGGCCCGGAGCCGAGGCGGTCGGTCGCCTCGGCGATGGTGCCCCCGGAGCTCGCGGGCGCGTGAGGCGTGTGAGCGGGGTCGGGGGCGAGCAGGGAGACCCAGCCGGAGGGACCGGGATCATGGCGGTCCGTCATGACGTGCTCCTTGCCGTCGTGTGGGCAGTGCGTGCCGCGTCGCCGCCCTCGCCGCTCAACTACGCCACGGTGGCGGGGGCCGTACCGATCACCGTGCGCAGCGCCTGAGATGTGCGGTCGATATGCCGGGCGAGCAGCTCGGCCGCGGTGTCGGCGTCCCTGTCCAGCACGGCGTCGACGATGGCCTGGTGCTCGCCTGCGACATCGCGCTCGGTGTCGTGGCCGACGGGCAGAGACCAGCGCCGGTACAGCGTGGCCGCGTCCCGCAGGCTGAGGGCCGCGGCCAGCAACCGGGCGTTGCCGCACGCTTCGAGCAGGGTCTGGTGGAAACGCTCGTGCACGGGGAACCAGTCCGCGTTCAGCGTTCCGTCCGGGCGGAGCCCGTCGGTGCCCGCCAGGTGGTGGTGGGCGGCGACCACGGACGCCTCCCACTTGATGTCCCCGCGCTCCATGGACCGGCGCAGCACCAGGGTCTCGATCTCGATCCGGGCTTCGGTGAGTTCGTTCAGATCCGCCAGGGAGACCGTGACCACGCTGAATCCCTGTTGCGGCGCGGCATGCACGAGTCCCTGCTCGGAGAGGCGCGTGAGGGCTTCGCGCACGACCGACTGGCTGACCTCGAAGCGCTGGGAGAGCTCCACCAGGCGCAGCCGCTGACCGGGTTCGAACACCCCTTGGAAGATGTCCTCGCGGATTCGCGCGTGGACGACGCCGCCCCTAGTTGTCTTCGCACCAGCCATGGCCACAGACCGTAGCAGCTGAACGACACTGACAGCAATTATCGTTAATTTGCTGCCGCCGGGATGACGGAGCGGGGCGGTCCGGCACTGATCGGCTACTCATTCACGTCGGGCACCTTTGGTTCTGCCAGTCACCGGACTGGCGGGACGAGCGAGCACGAGCACGAAGGACCTGCCATGACACCCACCTTTCCCGGTTTCGCGCACACCCGGCTGCCCGGCGCGGACGGTGTCCACCTGAATGCCGCGACCGGGGGCGACGGCAGCCCCGTCGTCCTGCTGCACGGATTTCCCGAGACCCATCTGATGTGGCGGCACGTCGCCGCGAGGCTGGCCGGCGAGCACACGGTGGTCTGCCCCGACCTGCGCGGCTACGGCGCGAGCGACAAGCCGCCCGCCACCGGTGAGGACGTCTATTCCAAGCGCACCATGGCCGCGGACGTCGTCTCGATGATGGCCGGGCTCGGCCACGACCGGTTCGCGCTGGTCGGCCACGACCGTGGCGCCCTGGTCGCCTTCCGGGCCGGACTGGACCACCCCGAGACCGTCACGCATCTGGGCGTCCTCGATGTCGTGCCGACCCTGGACATGTGGGACGTGCTGCGGGGCGTCCCCGCCGCCGTCGGCTACCACCTGTTCCTGATGGCGCAGCCGGCCGGTCTGCCGGAGACCATGATCGCCAACAGTTCGGACGCCTTCTTCGGCTCCTTCCTGGACGCCTGGTCAAACGACCCGGCCGCGCTCCCGGAAGACGTACGCGCCGAGTACCTGCGGGCCGGCGCGGCCGCAGTGGACTCGATCGTCGCGGACTACCGCGCCTCGGCGGGCATCGACGTCACCCAGGACCGGGCGGATCTCGACGCCGGCTCCCAGCTCGCGATGCCCGTCACCGTGATCCAGCAGGACTGGGGCTCGCAGCTGGGCTACGACGCGGCGCAGGTGTGGCGGGCGTGGGCACCCGACCTCGACCACCGGCTGACCCGAGCCGGTCATTTCATGGCCGAGGAGGCCCCCGACGAGATCACGGCGGCGATCCAGGACCTGCTGGCCCGCTGACACGCGCGTACGCCGGAGCCCGCTACCGTTTCCTGCAGAGGACGGCCACCCCGAGCAGGCGTGAGCGGGCCCGTCAGCGCTTCCCCGACGAGCACCGGACAACCCGTCTCGCACCCCGGAAGGAATGAGCACGGCATGCGGATCGATGTGCTCGGCCCGGTACAGGCTCGGTACGACGACGGCCGGCCGGTCGAACTGGGCGGACCGCGTCACCGCGAGGTCCTCGGCCGTCTCGTCGCGGCCCGGGGCCGCACAGTCACCACGGACAGCCTGATCGACGATCTGTGGGATGACCGGCCGGCCGGCGCGGTGGGGGCGCTGCGCACCTTCGTGGCCGCGCTGCGCCGGGCCGTCGAGCCCGACCGGCCACCGCGTACACCGCCGCGGGTACTGGTCACGCAGGGGACGGGGTACCTGTTGCGGCTGCCGCGCGAAGCCGTGGACGTCAACCGCTTCCAGGACGCGCTGGACGCGGCCCGCCTGTCCCCCGGCAAGGCGGCGGAGCTCGGTGACCCGCTCGCCCTGTGGCGCGGCCCCGCCTACGCCGACCTGCCCGACTCCCCCTGGGTCCAGCGGGAACGCACCCGCCTCGAGGAACTGCGGCTGCAAGCTCTGGAACTCAGGGCAGACGCCCTGCTCGTATCCGGCCGGGGCGCCGCCCTGGTCGCTGAACTGGGCGCACACGTCGCCGAGCACCCCTGGCGCGAGCCGGCCTGGGGGCTGCTGGCCCGGGCCCTCTACCGCGACGGGCGCCAGGCAGAGGCGCTGGAGACCCTGCGCCGCGCCCGGACCATGCTCGTCGAACAGCTCGGGCTGGATCCCGGCCCACGGATGCGGCGCCTGGAAACCGACATCCTCAACAGGTCTCCCACGCTCGAACCGCACGACGAGCAGGAGCCCGGTCTCTCCTCCCTCGCGCGAACCCGACTGGGCCCGCGGACGACCGCTGAACTGGCCCGGACCCTCGCACTGGCCGGAGGCGACGCCCTGGTCGGCTCCCGCCGCGACCGGCTCACGGCCATCACCGCCGCCGAACGCACCGGAGACGTCACGCTGACCGCACGTGTCATCGGCGCCTACGACGTCCCCTCCATCTGGAGCCGCGCCGACGATCCCGCCCAGTCGCGCGCCGTCGTCGAGGCGGCCGATCGCACCCACCGTCGGCTCGGCCCCGACGGCCCCGCCGACCTGCGCGCCCGCCTCCTGTCCACCGTCGCCAACGAGAGCCGCGGCGCCGACACCACCGGCGCCGAACGCGAAGCCGCGCACACGGCCGCGCGCCTCGCCGAATCCCTGGCGAGGGACCTCGACGATCCCGCCCTGCTCGCCTACGCCCTCAACGGCGTGTTCCTGCAGTCCTTCGCTCACCCGGGCCGTGCGGCACAGCGCGACGCCATCGGCGTCGAACTGCTGGCCCTGACCAGCCGCCACGAGCTGCCCGCCTTCGAGATCCTGGGCCATCTCGTTCGTCTGCAATCCGCGTCAGCACTCGGTGAGCTCGATGCGGCGGCCGAGCACGCCGAGGCGGCGGAGCGGCTCGCCGACACCCACGAGTCCCCCCTCGTCCCCGTCCTCACGGCGTGGTTCGGAGCCCGTGTCACCGCTGCCCGGAGCGCCGAACCGGGCGGTCCCACCGCGGCGGCGGCGGCCGCGGCCTACCGAGCGGCCGACAACGGCCTGGCCGAAGCCGGAATGCCCGGCCTCCACCGCGGCCTGCTCCCGCTGGCCCTGCTCGGCCTGCGCCTGCTGCACGACCGTCCCGCACCCACCGATCCCGGCCTCGACTGGGGCCCCTACCTGCCCTGGGCGGCGCCCCTGCTCCTGCTGGCACGGGGCCGGGCCGAGGAGGCCCGCGCCGCCCTTCGCGCGGCGCCCGAACCGCCCGGTGACCACGTGCAGGAGGCCCTCTGGTGCCTCACCGCGCACGCCGCGACCCGCCTGGACGAGCCCGGCATCGCCGATCGCGCGGCAACGGCACTGCGTGACGCGCGAGGCGAACACGCGGGCGCCGCCAGCGGCATGCTCACCCTGGGCCCCGTGGACCGCTACCTCACCGGGGCCGGTGCCCGCCCCCGGAACGACCGCTGAGCCTCGGCAGCGCACACGTGCCCCGGCGGGCACCCGGGCCCGCCGACACGGCTACTTCTGCGCCGCCAGCCAGTCGTACCAGTGGGCCAGGCCCTCGCCGGTGGTAGCGGAGACCGTCAGCACGCGCACGTCCGGGTTGACCGAGCGCGCGTACCGTGTGCACCGCTCGACGTCGAAGTCGACGTAGGGGAGCAGGTCTGCCTTGTTGATGAGGATCAGATCCGCGGCGGCGAACATGTACGGATACTTCAGCGGCTTGTCCGTGCCCTCGGTGACCGAGATGACCACTGCCTTCGCCCGCTCCCCCAGATCGAACATGGCCGGACACACCAGGTTCCCGACGTTCTCGACCATGAGGAGCGATCCGTCGGCCGGGGACAGCGCGGTGAGGGCGTCCCGCATCATCTCCGCGTCCAGGTGGCACCCGGCTCCGGTGTTCACCTGCACCACGGCGCAGCCCGTGCGCCTGATCCGGTCGGCGTCGAGCCTGGTCTCCTGATCGCCCTCGACGACGGCCACCGGCCGGCGGCCGTCCAGATCAGTGATGGTGCGTTCGAGCAGTGTCGTCTTGCCCGCCCCGGGTGAGCTCATCACGTTCACGGCAACGACGCCGCGATCGGTCAGCCACGTCCGGTTGCGCTCCGCGATGAGGTCGTTCTTGGCCAGGACCTTCTGTTCGATGGTGACCGTCTCGCCGGAGCCGGCCGACCGGGGACGCTCATGCGGATGGGGGTGGGTGTGCGGATGCGCATGTCCGTGGTCCGGTGCGTCGTCCTCCCGCAGCATCACGATCCTGCTACCGCCGGACTCCTCGGAACACCCGCACGTTCCACACATGTTTCAGCCCACTCTCATCGAGACGATCTGCAGTTCCCGGCCCGATGTGATCTCCACGTCCGCACTGCCACAGGGGCACAGCAGAATCAGGTCGGTCAGGGTGAATTCGACGGCACAGGTCCGGCAGCGGCCGGCGCCGGGCTGCTGGTCGATCTCCAGCTCGGCCCCCTCGGCGGCCGTTCCCTCGGTGATCAGGCCGAAGCAGAACCGCATCGAGTCGGGCACCACAGCGGTGAGCACACCGACGCGGACGCGGACCTCGTGGACCGGACGCCCGGCGGCACGCTCGCACACCGAATCGACGACGCTCTGTGTGATGGCCAGCTCGTGCACCGCTGCCTCGCTCTTCCGGGGGTGGTGCCGACCGTAGGGCCACCGGGGCGGCGGGATGCCGCCCGACCGGACCGGTCCGCCCGCCGGATCACCCGGGCGGCCCATCGCATGTGGCCATTCGGCCCCGGGGAACAGGCGGGGCGGCCAATTCCCCGTGTTGCCGCCGCGCTCGGATCGGGGCGTGATGGTAGCAATGTGCGCGAACCCATCCATGGGGGCGGACGGCCGGTGAGCCGTCATCCCGAAAGGCGGCACTGCCATGCCGACAGAGGAAGCGGTAAAGGCGGAGGACACCCTGATCCACGTGCTGTGGATCAATGCGGGACTGAGCTGTGACGGCGATTCCGTCTCTTTGACGGCCGCCACTCAGCCGAGCATCGAGGAGATCGCGCTCGGTGCTCTGCCGGGCCTTCCCCAGGTCGCTGTGCACTGGCCGCTCATCGATTTCGAGTGCGGACCCAATGGCGGCGCCGACGATTTCCTCGAATGGTTCTTCAAGGCCGACCGCGGCGAACTGGAGCCGTTCGTCCTGGTGGTCGAGGGGTCCATTCCGAACGAGCAGCTGCACGACGAGGGTTACTGGTGCGGGTTCGGCAACGACCCCGCCACCGGCCAGCCGATGACCACCAGCGAGTGGCTGGACCGGCTGGCCCCGAAGGCCACCGCGGTCGTCGCGGTCGGCACCTGCGCGACGTACGGCGGAATCCACGCCATGGCGGGCAACCCGACCGGTGCGATGGGAGTCCCCGACTACCTGGGCTGGGACTGGAAGTCCAAGGCGGGCATCCCGATCGTCTGCGTCCCCGGGTGTCCGATCCAGCCGGACAACCTTTCGGAGACGCTCACGTACCTGCTCTACATGGCCACCGACCAGGCCCCGATGATCCCGCTCGACGACGCGCTGCGGCCGACCTGGCTGTTCGGTTCGACGGTCCACGAGGGCTGTGACCGGGCCGGGTACTACGAGCAGGCCGACTTCGCGACGGAGTACGGCTCGCCGAAGTGCATCGTCAAGCTGGGCTGCTGGGGGCCGACGGTCAAGTGCAATGTGCCCAAGCGCGGCTGGATGAACGGGATCGGCGGCTGCCCCAACGTCGGTGGCATCTGCATCGGATGCACCATGCCCGGCTTCCCGGACAAGTTCATGCCCTTCATGGACGAGCCCCCGGGCGGAAAGCTCTCGACCAACACGGTCGGGCTGTACGGGTCGACCATGCGGCGTCTGCGCCACATCACCACACACACCCTGGACCACGAACCGAAATGGCGCAGGCCCGGCAGGGAACTCACGACCGGCGCCACCCGCACCTGGTGAACGACCGCCACGGTAAATGACCGCACAATCACCGCAACGGACAGAAAGATGAGGCGGCGCACATGACCGCGACGCAGCACAAGGGTGCCGGAGGAGGCCAGAGCAAGAACGACCTGGTCGAAATGGCGTGGGATCCCATCACCCGGATCGTCGGCAGCCTGGGCATCTACACGAAGATCGACTTCAAGCAGAAAGTCGTCGCGGAGTGCCACAGCACCAGTTCCATCTTCCGCGGCTACTCGGTCTTCATGAAGGGAAAGGACCCGCGGGACGCGCACTTCATCACGAGCCGCATCTGCGGGATCTGCGGTGACAACCACGCCACGTGTTCCTGTTACGCGCAGAACATGGCGTACGGGGTGAAGCCGCCGCACCTCGGCGAATGGATCGTGAATCTCGGCGAAGCCGCGGAGTACATGTTCGACCACAACATCTTCCAGGAGAACCTGGTCGGGGTCGACTACTGCGAGAAGATGGTCGCGGAGACCAACCCCGGGGTGCTGGAGCAGGCGAACCGCACACCGTCCCCGCACGGCGAGGAGCACGGGTACAGGACGATCGGCGACATCATGCGGTCGCTGAACCCCTTCACCGGTGAGTTCTACCGCGAGGCGCTCCAGGTCAGCCGGATGACCCGGGAGATGTTCTGTCTGATGGAGGGCCGGCACGTCCATCCGTCGACGCTCTATCCCGGCGGCGTCGGCACCGTGGCGACCATCCAGCTGATGACGGACTACATCACCCGGCTCCAGCGGTACGTGGAGTTCATGAAGAAGGTCGTGCCGATGCACGACGACCTCTTCGACTTCTTCTACGAGGCCCTGCCCGGGTACGAACAGGTCGGCAACCGCCGTATCCTGCTCGGCTGTTGGGGCTCGTTCCAGGACCCGGAGCACTGCAACTTCGAGTACAAGGACATGACCGACTGGGGCCGGAAGATGTACGTCACCCCCGGTGTCGTCGTCGACGGGAAACTGGTCACCACCGACCTGGTGAAGATCAACCTCGGCATCCGTATCCTGCTCGGCTCGTCGTACTACAACGACTGGGACGAGCAGGAGACGTTCGTCTCCCACGACCCGCTCGGCAACCCCGTCGACCGGCGTCACCCGTGGAACCAGCACACCAACCCGCAGCCGCAGAAGCGGGACCTGGACGACAAGTACAGCTGGGTAATGTCGCCGCGGTGGTTCGACGGCAAGGACTACCTGGCCCTCGACACGGGCGGCGGGCCGCTCGCGCGGCTGTGGACGACCGCGCTGGCCGGTCTGGTCGACATCGGCTACATCCAGGCCACCGGTCACAGTGTCAAGATCAACCTCCCCAAGACCGCCCTCAAGGGGCCGGTGGAGTTGGAGTGGCACGTCCCGAAGTGGAGCAACACCATCGAGCGCAACCGGGCGCGCACCTACTTCCAGGCCTACGCGGCCGCCTGCGCGCTGCACTTCGCGGAGAAGGCGCTGGTTGAGATCCGCTCGGGGAACACCAAGACCTGGGAGAAGTTCGAGGTCCCCGAGGAGGGTGTGGGCTGTGGCTTCACCGAGGCGGTGCGCGGTGTCCTCTCGCACCACATGGTGATCCGGGACGGCAAGATCGCCAACTACCACCCGTACCCGCCGACCCCGTGGAACGCGAGCCCCCGCGACACCTACGGCACTCCGGGCCCCTACGAGGACGCCGTTCAGGGCCAGCCGATCTTCGAGGAGAACGACCGGGAGAACTTCAAGGGCATCGACATCATGCGCACGGTGCGCAGCTTCGACCCCTGTCTGCCCTGCGGTGTGCACATGTATCTCGGCGAGGGCAAGAAGCTGGAACTCCTGCACTCCCCCACCCAGTCCGCGGGCGGCGAGTGATGGCGCAGGAGGAGCAACCGGCGGCGCCCGACTGGCGGGCGACCGGTGAGCGCATCGACACGCTGATCGCGGCCAGCGGCTCGGGCGGTGCGGTGGCCCGCGAGCGCAGTGAGGAGCTGGTCCGGCTCGTCGTCGACTTCTACGGCGCCGGACTGGAACGGCTGCTGGACCTCGTGTACGAGCAGGGCCGGCTGGACGACGACGTACTGGCCGCGCTGGCCGGTGACGAACTGGTGGCCAGTGTCCTGCTGGTGCACGGTCTCCACCCGTACACCGTGGAGACCCGGGTCGAGCAGGCGCTGGAGAGTGTGCGGCCGTATCTGGGCTCGCACGGCGGTGACGTCGAGCTGCTCGACGTCACCGAGGAGGGCGCCGTACGGCTGCGGCTGCTGGGCAGTTGTGACGGCTGCCCGTCCTCCTCGGTCACGCTCGAACTCGCCGTTCGGGGTGCGGTGGAAGCGGCGGCCCCGGAGATCACCTCGATCGAGGTCGAGACGGCGGCCGGCGACGACAACGCGGCGGGTCCGCTGGTGCCGGTGGACTCGCTCTTCGCCCGGCTGCACGCGGATGCCGCAGCCGTCGGCGCCGACGGTGCCTCGTGGGAGGTCGTGCCGGAGCTCCCGGGCCTGGAGTCCGGTGCCGTCGCCCGGGTCGAGGTCGGCAGGATGCCGGTGGTGGCGTGCCGCGTGGGTACGGATCTCTTCGCTTTCGAGGACCGGTGCGCACGCTGCGAGCGGCCCTTCGACGGCGCGACACTGGCACGACGGCTGGGGGGCGGCGCGGGTGACGCGGTCCTGCGCTGCGCCACCTGCCGTGCGCACTACGACGTGCGCCGGGCTGGTGTCTGCCTCGACGAGGACGGCGGCCATCTGGCCCCGCTGCCGCTGCTGGCGGACGGCGCCACGGTCTGCGTCTCGGTGCCCGCGGCGGTGGCACCGTGATCGCGGCCGGCCGCTCGGCCTCCCCTGCCTCCGCCCTGCTGCGCGTCACCCGTAACCGGCCGCGGCCGGTTGCGGGTGAGCGTTGCGAGATGTGTGCGGAGCCGATCGGCGAGAGCCATTCCCATGTGGTGAACCTCGACAGCCGTGCCCTGATGTGCGGCTGCCGGCCCTGCTATCTGCTGTTCACCGACGAGAAGGCACAGATGCGTTACCGGGCCGTTCCCGAGCGCTATCTGCACTTCGCGGGGCTCACCGTGGACGGGCGCGCCTGGGACGAGCTGCAGATTCCGGTGGGGCTCGCCTTCCTGTTCCGCAATTCCGTCCAGGACCGCATGGTCGCGTTCTATCCGGGTCCCGCCGGGGCCACCGAGTCCGAACTGCCGCTGGATGCCTGGGAGGCCGTCGTCCAGGCGAATGGGGAGCTTGCCGTGCTGCGTCCCGATGTCGAGGCCCTGCTGATCCGGCGCACCGAGGGCAGCGGCGGATCGTGTCACCTCGTGCCGATCGATGCCTGCTACGAACTGGTTGGCCAACTGCGCACGCTGTGGCGCGGGTTCGACGGAGGCTCCGAGGCGCGGACCGCGATGGACACGTTCTTCGCGCAGGTGACTGACCGCAGCAGGCCCGCCGCGGGGAGCGGGGCGCCGTGAACGACTTCACGTTCTCCGTGCTCGATGTCTTCGCCGAACCGTACGCGGCCGTGCCCCAGTTGACCGCGAGACTGCGGATCGAGGAGCGGACGGGCCGCCGCATCCATGCCATCGCGCTGCACTGCCAGGTCCGCATCGAACCGCAGCGACGCCATTACGACGAGGCCGAACAGAGCGGCTTGCAGGCATTGTTCGGCGGGCGGGAGCGATGGACGGACACCTTGAAGCCGTTCCAGTGGATGAGCTGCGACACGACGGTGCAGGGGTTCAGCGGCGTGACCGAGGTCGATCTCGCACTCCCCTGCACGTACGACTTCGATGTGATCGGCTCCCGCTATCTGCACGCCCTGGGCGAGGGTCCGGTGCCGCTGGCCCTGATGTTCTCCGGCACCGTCTTCACCCGAGGCACGAAGGGTTTCGGGGTCGAGCAGGTGCCGTGGGACTGCGAGGCCCGGCATCCGATGCCGGTCCAGGTGTGGCGGAACATGGTGGCCGCGCACTTCCCCAGCACCGGCTGGATCAGGCTGGACCACGACGTGCTCGCGCGCTTCGCGGACTTCCGGGCCCGGCGCGGACTGATCAGCTGGGAAGAGACGGTCCGGACGCTTCTCGCGGAGCACGACGAGGTGGTCCTGTGAGCCTCGACCAGGTGCGTTCGATCGCCGACGCCGTCCTGTACGAGGGGTATCTCCTCTACCCGTACCGCGCGAGCTCGCACAAGAACCGCTCGCGCTGGCAGTTCGGGGTACTCGGACCGCCGAAGGCCACCGCCGCCAGCTTCGGTGAGGACTCCGAGATGGAGATGGAGTGCCTGCTGGCACCGGCCGCCGGCCCGGTGGCCGTCACCGTACATCTGCGCTTCCTCCAGCTCCAGGTCCGCGAGGTGCGGAGCACGGGCGAGGACGGGGTGGAGGTACCGGTCGACCGGCTCACGGTCGACGGGGCCGCGGTGATGTCCTGGGACGAGGCGGTGGAGCGGGAAATCGTGCTGGCCGCCCTGCCGTTGGACGAGCCCGCCGATTCCGTGCACGAGGTGCCGGGTGGTGAGGAGAGCGAGCCGGTCACCGACGCGCGGGGCACGGTGGTGGGCCGGATCGTGCGACGGCGGCTTCCGCTGGCGGTCCGCATCCGTACACGTGCCGTCATGGACGACGGCTACGTACGTCTGACCGTGAGCGTCGGCAACGAGCACCCGGAGCCGGCGGACACCAAGGACGCCGCGATCCGGACCTCGTTGATCGGCGCACATCTGCTCCTCAGCGCGCACGACGCCGGGTTCGTCTCGTTGCTCGAACCGCCCGAGGGGGCGGCGGCGGCCGCCGGACGGTGCCGGCAGCGCAGGTGCTGGCCCGTGCTGGCCGGGCCGAAGGGCTCGACCGGCACCCTGCTGGGCGCCCCGATCATCCTGTACGACTACCCCGAGGTCGCCGAGCAGAGCCCCGGCGCCCTCTTCGACTCGACCGAGATCGACGAGATCCTGACCCTCCGCGTGATGACCATGACGGAGGAGGAGAAGGCGGAGGCCCGCGCCACCGACCCCAGGGCCAGGGAGATCATCGACCGGTGCGACGGGATGTCGCCCGCCGGCCTGCAACAGCTGCACGGCCTGCTGCGCGACCCGCACGCCCCGCAGCCCGTGGCCCTCGTGGGCCCGTCCGCCGGCGTGCGGGACGTGGAGCCCGCCCCCTTCGACACCGCGGGCGCGCCCTGGTGGGATCCGGCGGCCGATGCCTCGGTCAGCCCGGAGAGCGACGCCGTGGTCATCGACGGGGCGCGAGTGGCCAAGGGGAGTCTGGTCCGCGTCCATCCCACCCGGCGGGCCGACGCACAGGACCTGTTCTTCGCCGGCCAGGTGGCCCGGGTGACCGCGGTCCTCGCGGACGTGGACGGCGGTACGCATGTCGCCCTGGTCCTCGCCGACGACCCGGCGTCCGACCTGCACGACTGGTACGGCCGCTACTTCTACTTCGCACCCGACGAGCTGACACCCCTGAGCGCCGAGGAGTCGGCGCAGCACCGAGAGGAGAACCGATCGTGAAGAGCCTGGGCATCATCACCGCCGTCGTGGGGGCGGCCGCGGCGGCCGTCGCCGTGGGAATCGGGATCAGGTCCATCCCCGACATCCGCCGCTACCTGCGCATCCGTTCGATGTGAACCCCGACCCGAGTGATGTGAGTGAGGAGCACCCCATGGCGGACACACCGGAGAAGAACAGCGCTGTCCAGGAGGAGCCGCAGGAGGAACGGGGCCCGATGGGGTCCCGCGACACCGGCTCGGACCGGCCCGAAGGCGGCCCGGCCGAACGGCCGTCGGGCGGCTCGGACGAGCGCTCCGACACCTCCGTGAAGCCGGAGAAGGGCCGGCACCCCGAGGCGCCCGACCTCCAGTCCGGTGGCGGCTGAGCCGAGGATGACGGACGAACCGGAGACGGCTGCCCGGGTGCTGGTGGCGGGCATCGGCAATCTGTTCCTCGGCGACGACGGCTTCGGCCCGGAGGTCGTACGCCGGCTGGCCGCCGCCGGTGGCATGCCCCCGCAGGTGCGGGTGGTGGACTACGGAATCCGCGGCATGCACCTCGCGTACGACCTGCTCGACGGGTACGACGCGCTGGTGCTGGTCGACGCGTACCCGGGTGACGGCGCGCCCGGGGAGGTGACGGTCCTGCGCATCGGTGCGGAGCACCTCGGTACGGGTGAATTCGACGCTCATGGCATGAATCCGGTCGCTGTGCTTGCAAATCTGGATCAATTGGGCGGTACTCTTCCGCTCACCTACCTCGTCGGCTGCACACCCGCCGGACTCGAGGAGGGCATCGGGCTCGGCGAAGCCGTCGGCGACGCGGTGCCCGAGGCGATCCAGGCAGTACACACCCTGGTCCGGCAGCTCGTTCAAGCCGTACCGACCGCATCCATGAAGAGCGCCGAACCCCGGAGATCCTGATCATGTGCCTAGGCATTCCTGGCCGCGTCGTGGAGATCGTGGACGGGTACGCGGGCCAACTGGCTCTGGTGGACGTGGAAGGCGCCCGCAGGCGCGTCAACATCGGCATGCTCGACGATCCGCCCGGCTGCGACGACTGGGTACTTCTGCACATGGGCTTCGCCGTCGAGCTCATCGACCGGGCGAAGGCCCGGGAGGCCATGTCGGGCCTGGAGATGATGGGGCGCGGCCGGGCGGAGGGGGTCCGGCGCCGGTTCGAGGTGCGGGGCGTCGTGCAGGGCGTGGGGTTCCGGCCCTTCGTCTACGTCACCGCCTGCGAGTTGATGCTCAGCGGCACGGTGACGAACACGGGTGACGGGGTGCTCGCCGAGGTCGAGGGAGCCGCCGAGGCCGTGGCGGAGTTCGGCCGGCGGCTGCGTGCCGACGCCCCGCCGCTGGCGGTCGTCGAGGACGTGCGCTCCAGCGATCAGCCGACCCGGGGCGGCACGGGTTTCACCATCGAGCGGTCCGGCGCTGCCGACCGGGCCAGGACACTCGTCTCCCCCGACGTCGCCACCTGCCTCGACTGCCTCGACGAGCTGGCCGACCCGTCGAACCGGCGCTTCCGCCATCCCTTCATCACCTGCACGCACTGCGGTCCCAGGTTCACGATCGTCACCGGCCTTCCGTACGACCGGGCGGCGACGACGATGGCGGACTTCGAGATGTGCGGTGCCTGCCGCGCGGAGTACGAGGATCCGCGCGACCGACGCTTCCACGCCCAGCCCATCGCCTGCCCGGACTGCGGACCCCGGCTCGAACTCCTCGGCGGTGAAGGGGTTTCCGTGTCCCGGGACGAGGACGCGCTGCGCACCGCGCGCAAACTCCTCGCCGACGGCGGGATCGTCGCGGTCAAGGGACTCGGCGGGTACCACCTGGTGTGCGACGCCCGTAACGCCGCGGCCGTGACGGAGCTGCGCAGGCGCAAGCGGCGCGGCGGGAAGCCCTTCGCGGTGATGGTCCCTGACCTCGGTGTGGCACGGGAGTTGGTGACCGTGACGCCGGACGAGGAGGAGCTGCTGACAGGTGGGCGCCGCCCGATCGTGCTGCTGCCCAGGCTCACCGCCGGGCCCGGGGGCGGGGTGTCCGATGCCGTGGCGCCCGGCAGCCCGTACCTCGGACTCCTGCTTCCGTACACCCCGTTGCACGTACTGCTCTTCGGGATCGGTGACGACGACCCCGGCCCGGACGCGCTGGTGATGACGTCGGCCAATCTGTCGGGCGAGCCGATCGTCACCGACGACGCCGACGCACTGACCGTCCTTGCGCCGCTGGTCGACGCGTGGCTGCGGCACGACCGGCGGATCCATGTGCCGTGCGACGACTCGGTCAGCCGCTATGTGGCCGGTGCCGAACTGCCGTTGCGCCGCTCGCGCGGCTACGCCCCGCTGCCGCTCGCGCTGCCCTTCGACGTGCCGCCGACGCTGGCCGTAGGCGCCGACCTGAAGAACACCTGTGCGCTGGGCGAGGGACGGTACGCGTGGCTGAGTCAGCACATCGGTGACATGGACGACCTGTCCACGGTCGACGCGCTCACCCGGACCGAGAGGCACCTGGAGGACCTCACGGGAGTGGAGCCCACGGTGCTGGTGGCCGACCGCCATCCCGGCTACCACTCCGGGGGCTGGGCCCGGACCCATGCGTCCGGGCGGCCTGTTCGAACCGTGCAGCACCACCACGCGCACATCGTGTCCGTCATGGCGGAGCACGGCATGGGACCGGACGCACGCGTGATCGGCATCGCCTTCGACGGCACGGGCCACGGCGACGACGGCGCGGCCTGGGGCGGTGAGGTCCTGGTGGCCGGCTACGCGTCGTTCCGCAGGGCCGGCCACCTGGGTTACGTTCCGCTGGCCGGGGGCGACGCGAGCGTGCTGCGGCCGTACCGGATGGCTCTCGCGCACCTGCACGCGGCCGGTCTCACCTGGGACGAGGACCTGCCCGCCGTCCGGGCCTGCCCGGCCGCGGAACGCGCCGTCCTGGCCCACCAGTTCGCCACCGGCTTCGGTTGTGTGCCCACATCGAGCATGGGCCGGCTCTTCGACGCGGTCGCCTCACTGGCCGGTGTCCGCCACGAGGTGTCGTACGAGGCGGAGGCCGCCATGGAGCTGGAGGGGATGGCCCGGACCACGGGGGCACAAGCCGCCGCCGCGAAGCGCTGCTACCGCTTCGAGATCCTGCCCGGTACGGGAGAGGGGCCCGCTGTCGCGGATCCGGGACCGGTCGTCCGCGCCGTGGTGTCGGACGTACGGGCCGGTGTCCCCGCCGGGGTGATCGCCGCGCGCTTCCACGCCTCCGTGGCCGCTCTGATCGCCGGCTTCGCCGAGGACGCCCGCACCGGCACCGGCCTCGGCACGGTGGCGCTGGGCGGTGGCGTCTTCCAGAACGCCGTTCTGCTCGAGGCCGCGCAACACGCCCTGACCGCAAAGGGGTTCACCGTGCTGCGGCCGCGGCTGCTCCCGCCGAACGACGGCGGGATCGCGCTGGGCCAGCTCATGATCGCCGCGTCGGGCTGACGGCGCAGCGCGCCCGTACAACGAGAGATCCACAGAGAAGAGGGACCATGTGTCTGGCTGTTCCGGGGTGTGTCCTCAGTACCGCCGAGGTCGACGGCACCGTCATGGCCGAGGTCGACTTCGGCGGAGTGCGCAAGGAGGTGTGCCTCCAGTACATCCCCGATGTGACCGTCGGTGAATACGTCATCGTGCACGTCGGGTTCGCCATCCAGCGCCTCGACGAACGGTCGGCCAAGGACACTCTGGCCAACTTCGACCGGCTCGGAATCCTCGCCGAGGAGTTCGGCGACGGGTTCGAACTCGCAGCCCAGCAGAGCGCATCCCCCGAAGGAGCCGGCCAGTGAAGTACCTCGAGGAGTTCAGCGACCCCGAGCTCGCGAAGAAGCTCATCGACCAGATCCGCGCCGTCACCACGCGGAAGTGGGCGATGATGGAGGTCTGCGGCGGCCAGACCCACTCGATCATCCGGCATGGCATCGACCAACTGCTCCCGGACGGCGTGGAGATGATCCACGGTCCCGGCTGCCCCGTCTGCGTGACGCCGCTGGAGACCATCGACCGGGCGCTGGCGATCGCAGCCCGGCCCGGTGTCATCTTCTGCTCGTTCGGCGACATGCTGCGGGTGCCCGGCAGCAGTCAGGACCTGTTCTCCGTGAAGAGCGCCGGCGGTGACGTACGGGTGGTGTACTCGCCCCTCGACGCGCTGAAGCTGGCCCGCGAGAACCCGGACCGTGAGGTCGTCTTCTTCGGGATCGGGTTCGAGACCACCGCACCCGCGAACGCGATGACGGTGTACCAGGCGAAGCAGCTCGGTGTCCGGAACTTCTCGCTGCTGGTGTCACATGTGCTGGTGCCGCCCGCGATCGCCGCGATCATGGAGTCCTCGACCTGCCGGGTACAGGCGTTCCTCGCCGCGGGGCACGTGTGCAGTGTGATGGGGACGGCCGAATATCCGCCCCTCGCCGAGAAGTACAAGGTGCCGATCGTGGTCACCGGCTTCGAGCCACTGGACATCCTCGAAGGCGTACGCCGCACCGTCGTCCAGCTCGAAGCCGGCCGCCATGAGGTGGAGAACGCCTATCCCAGGGCCGTCCGCGCCGAGGGCAACGCGCCTGCCATGAAGATGCTCGCGGATGTCTTCGAGGTGACGGACCGGACCTGGCGCGGTATCGGGGCGATTCCCCGCAGCGGCTGGCGGCTGTCGGCGAAGTACCGGGAGTTCGACGCGGAGCAGCGGTTCGACGTGACGGGTATCCACACGGCCGAATCGTCGCTCTGCCGCTCGGGTGAAGTCCTGCAGGGCCTCATCAAACCGCACCTGTGCGAGGCATTCGGCAAGGAGTGCACGCCGAGGAACCCGCTCGGCGCGACGATGGTGTCCACCGAGGGCGCCTGCGCCGCGTACTACACCCACCGCCGGCTGGAACTGGTCGATGCGAAGTGACTGACGCGATGCAGGACATGACCGGCGTACAGGCAGCGGTGCCCGACCTCGACTTCGAAGGCTGGACCTGCCCCGTACCCCTGCGTGACAGCCCTTCCGTGGTGATGGGTCACGGGGGCGGCGGAGCGATGTCCGCGGAACTGATCGAACACCTCTTCCTGCCCGCCTACGGTGCCGCGGCGGCCGCCGACCTCGGTGACTCCGCCGTCCTGACGGTCGGTACCGGTACCCGGATCGCGTTCTCCACCGACTCGTTCGTGGTGAAGCCGATGTTCTTCCCCGGCGGGTCGATCGGTGACCTGGCGGTGAACGGTACGGTCAACGACCTCGCCATGTCGGGGGCCACCCCGCTCTTCCTGTCGACCGCCTTCATCCTCGCGGAGGGCACCGGACTGAGTGTCCTCGGCCGGATCGCCCAGGCCGTGGGCCGGGCCGCCGACACCGCGGGCGTACGCCTGGTCACCGGCGACACGAAGGTCGTGGAGCGCGCCAGTGGTGACGGGGTCTACCTCAACACCTCGGGTATCGGTGTGGTTCCCGAGGGCGTCGACATCCACGCGCGCCGGGCACGCCCCGGCGACGCCGTCCTCGTCAGCGGTGACATCGGCGTGCACGGTGTGGCCGTGATGAGCTGCCGGGAGGGCCTGGAGTTCGGTACGACTGTCGAGAGCGACACCGCCGCACTGCACACCCTGGTGGCCGCCATGCTCGCCACCGGTTCCGACCTCCACGTGCTCCGTGATCCCACGCGCGGAGGTGTCTCGGCCTCCCTGAACGAGATCGCGCGCGCCTCGGACGTGGGCATCGATCTGGTCGAGCAGGCACTGCCCGTGCCGCCCGCGGTGCGCGACGCGTGCAGTCTGCTCGGGCTCGATCCGCTCCAGGTGGCCAACGAGGGCAAGCTCGTCGCGATCGTCCCGGCCGAGGACTCGGACCGGGTGCTGGACGCGATGCGGGCGCACCCGCTGGGCCGGAGCGCGTGCAGGATCGGCAGTTGCGTGCCTGAGCACGCCGGGATGGTCGTCGCGAGGACGATGCTGGGCGGAAGCCGGGTGATCGGGCTGCCGATCGGCGAACAACTACCGAGGATCTGCTGAGTGAGTGCCGAGGGCGCCCTGCTGTTCGCGCGCTACGCCTATCCGCCCAACGAGCTCGGCTACTGCGGTCCCGCCGACGCGGCGGGTCTCCTGCGCCGCGACGCGACAGCCGACATCGAGCGACGGGCCCGGCAGTTCGAGGGGGCC
The DNA here is from genome assembly GCF_042672475.1 of Streptomyces sp. NPDC127177. Classification (NCBI taxonomy): domain Bacteria; kingdom Bacillati; phylum Actinomycetota; class Actinomycetes; order Kitasatosporales; family Streptomycetaceae; genus Streptomyces; species Streptomyces sp. NPDC127177. The sequence goes on along the minus strand of NZ_JBHXUW010000001.1, from coordinate 321,882 downwards.
TGGTGCTACCTCCAGTTCCTCGCGGAGGCCGCGGGGCTCGATGACCCGCTCGATGCGCGGGTGGTCGAGGCCTACTGGATCGGCAACGAGCTGCTGGACCTGGCGGCCCCGGCCGCTCTGGTGGAGCGCATCACCGACCGGTTCCGGGGGCAGCTCGGCGGCACCTGGCGCGAGGCCGGCGGGCGGGCGCTGGCCCATCACAGCTTCCAGGTGTTCGAGGTGTATCCCTGGGCGGCGATGCTGCGGTCGAGTGGACACCCGACCGCTCTCTCCGTGCTCGAACAGTGCCGTATCCGTACGGGGGTGGTCCTCGAAGCCGGCCCCGATGTGGCGACCGTACGGTCGCGCCCGCTGTGCTGGGACGGTGCCGGCCTCTCCGACGGCGCGTGGCGGGAGGAGACCGTGCGCTGCTCGGCCGGTGGGCGGACGCTGCTCGACGGGCTCTGCTCCGGTGACCGGGTGGCGCTGCACTGGGACTGGGTGTGCGACGTGATCACCGACGAGCAGGCGCAGCGCATCGAGTCCATCGAGGAGCGGCGGCGCACCGAACTGGGTCTGCCCGCCGTATGAGCGTGGCGCCCCGCGGCCACGAAGGTGGCCCGTCGGCCCTCGCCCGGCCGGGAACGGCCGAGGCGGCGGTCGCCCACACGGTTCGGGGGCGACGGGGCGCGCCGACCTGAGTTCAGCCGACGTCGCCCGGCGCACCGGGCACGACGATCCGGCGACCGGTGACGCGGCGGGGTGCCAGCACCATGACGCTCTCACGGCCTTCCCCGGCCCACGGGCTCGAGTACGCCGCCTCCCGGAACCGGCGGGCGGCGTCCTCGTCCGTCACGGCCCGGACAGGTCCGACGAGCAGTACGCTCCAGCCCCTGCTGAAGGCGTCGTCGATGTGATCGGCCTCGAAGGCGATCTCGGTACCTTCGGCCGTGGCCAACGGGGAGTGCTCCGCCGTGCTGAACATGACCTCACCGTCCAGCACCTGGTAGTTCAGGGGCAGCACGACCGGACCGTCACCACTTGCCAGGGCCACCCTGCCCACACCGTGATCACCGAGCAGCGTCCAGGAATCCGTTTCGTCCAGTTCCACCATCTGGGCCTGTTGGGCCGCTCTCGCGAGCCCGGTGGGCAGTTCCGCGGTCCCACCGGTCAGATCCTCGACGGTTGTTTCGAGAGCGTTCGCCAGCCGGAGCATGAAGCCGACGCCCGGAGACGCCGGCTGCTCCTCCACGTACTCGATGTAGCCGGGCGCCGCAGCCGCACGCAGGGCCACGTCCTGTCGGGACAGCCCGAGCTGCATGCGACGCGTAGCGATACGCCGCCCCATGTCGCCCCTCGCCGGATTCTGTGGTGCGGGCATCGTCGGACTCCCTGTTCGTCGCGGGCACCTGCCTGCACGACCACGCTAACGAGAGTCCACGGCGGACGCAGTGCGGCCAGGTGCCCTCCCGCGCTGCCGGACCCCATAACCCTAAGGAAGATTGATAAAGTAGCCTTAGGGTTTATGGACGACGATCTGGACCCCGAAGGTGTCGCATCGGCCCTGCTGGCGAGCCTCAGCATGCTGGTGCGACGCGTGCGCCAAGTGCCGGTCGAGGGCGGACTGACGATGCCCGAACGGACAGCCCTCTCACGCCTGGACCGCTCGGGCCCCACCACCTCCTCGGCACTGGCCAGGGAGGTGCAGATCACGGCACAGGCCATGGGGGCGACGCTCGGTGCGCTGCGGGCGCGCGGTCTGGTCGACCGGCACCCGGATCCGCAGGACGGCAGGCGCGTGGTGCTGACGGTGACCGACGCCGGTCTCCAGGCGCTCAAGGACAAGCGCAACGCGCGGACCGAGCTCCTCGCCCACGCGCTGACCGACGGCGCTTTCACCGAGGCGGAGCTGAAGCGGCTCGCTGCGGCCGCACCGCTGCTGGAACGGCTCGCCCAGAACATCTGACGCCGGCGCAACCCCGAGGAAGCGATCCGAGGAACCAAGCTGATGAAGGATCTCGCCAAGACGCGCGTTCCGCGTCGCCCGTCCGGTGACGACCGGTACAAGTGGACAGCGCTGTCGAACACGACCGCCGCGGTCTTCATGTCCGCGCTGGACGGCTCCATCGTGCTGATCGCCCTGCCGGCGATCTTCCGCGGCGTGCACCTCGATCCCCTGGCTCCGGGCAACATCGCCTATCTGCTGTGGATGATCATGGGATACCGGCTGGTCCAGGCGGTCCTGGTGGTCACGGTGGGCCGGCTGGGAGACATGTACGGCCGGGTCCGGATCTACAACTCGGGGTTCGCGGTCTTCACCTTCGCCTCGGTCCTGCTGTCCTTCGACCCCTTCGACGGCGGCCACGGAGCGATGTGGCTGATCGTCTGGCGTCTGCTCCAGGCCGTCGGCGGCTCGATGCTCACGGCGAACTCGGCCGCGATCCTGACCGACGCCTTCCCCGAGGAACAACGCGGCTTCGCCCTGGGCATCAATCAGGTCGCCGCCCTGGCCGGAATGTTCATCGGCCTGGTCGCCGGCGGTCTGCTGTCGGCCTGGGACTGGCGCGCGGTGTTCTGGGTGAACGTGCCCGTCGGCGTGTTCTTCACGGTGTGGGCCTACCGCACCCTGCGCGAGACCGGCAGGAGCGGTGGCGGACGGATCGACTGGTGGGGCAACATCACCTTCGCGGTGGGCCTCAGCGCGGTCCTGATCGCGGTCACCTTCGGCCTGCAGCCCTACGGCGGGCACACCATGGGCTGGACCAACCCGCTGGTCGACGGGCTGATCGCCGGCGGACTGATTCTGCTGACGGCGTTCGTCATCATCGAGAACCGCTTCTCCGCGCCGATGATCCAGCTGAGTCTCTTCCGCAGGCGGGCCTTCACCTTCGGCAACCTGGCGGGCCTGGCCATCTCGATCGGCCGCGGCGGGATGCAGTTCGTGCTGATCATCTGGCTGCAGGGCATCTGGCTGCCGCTGCACGGCTACGACTACGGCGACACACCGCTGTGGGCCGGCATCTTCATGCTGCCCCTGACCGCGGGATTTCTCGCCGCGGGCCCGGTGTCCGGCTATCTGTCCGACCGGATCGGCTCCCGGGGCCTGGCCACCGGCGGCGCGCTGCTGTTCGGCGCCAGCTTCCTCGGCCTGATGCTCCTGCCGATCGACTTCAGTTACTGGATCTTCGCGGTGCTGATCGCGCTCAACGGTATCGCCAGCGGGATGTTCGCCTCGCCCAACTCCTCATCGATCATGGGCAGTGTGCCCGCGCCGCTGCGCGGGGTCGCCTCCGGCATGCGTGCCACGTTCCAGAACTCCGGTACCGCCGTCTCCATCGGTGTGTTCTTCTCCCTCATGATCGCCGGGCTGGCCGGCAGCCTCCCGCACACCCTCACCAGCGGCCTGCAACAGCAGGGCGTGCCGGTGCACGTCGCCACCGAGGTCGGCGGCCTGCCCCCGGTCTCGTCCCTGTTCGCCGCCCAGCTGGGCGTCAATCCGGTCCAGCACCTGCTCGAACCGAGCGGCGTCCTGACCCACCTGACCACCGCGCAGCAACAGACCCTGACCGGCCGCGAGTTCTTCCCGAGTCTGATCTCCGGGCCCTTCCACTCCGGCCTGGTCATCGTGTTCGCCTTCGGTGCCGTCCTGGCCGTCCTTGCCGCGATCGCTTCCCTGCTGCGCGGCGACAACAACGCCCCCGGGACCCGGGGACCGCACACGGCGGCAACCCGCGGCGCCCCCGCCGGCCTGCCGACTTCCACAGGAGAGACAACGCCATGACACTCACAACGATCGACCCGTCGTCCGCGCTCGTCGTGATCGACCTGCAGAAGGGCATCGTCTCGGCCCACACCGGCGCTCCGGTGAAGGCCGCCGTCCATCGGGCGAGCCATCTGGCCGCCGAGTTCCGGCGGCACGGCCTGCCCGTGGTCCTCGTCAACGTCACCGGACGGGCACCGGGGCGCACCGAGGCCCGGTCGCCGGGACGGAGCGAGGCGCCGCCGGCCGGCTGGGCCGACCTCATCGACGCGCTCGACGTGCAGCCGACCGACCACCTGATCACCAAGCGCCGCCGCAGCGCCTTCCACGACACCGGGCTCGACACCCTGCTGCGCGATCTGGGCGTCACCCAGGTCGTGCTCGCCGGGCTCTCGACCAGCGGAGGCGTCGAGTCGACCGCCCGGTCGGCCGCGGACCACGGCTACCACGTCGTCCTGGCAACCGATGCCATGAGCGACCCCGACGCCGACGCCCACCGGCACAGCATCGAGCGCGTCTTCCCCAAACTCGGCGAGACCGCCACCACCGCCGAGGTCGTCCAGAAGGCCGAGGCCACCCGATGAGCCTGCTCGGCCGACTTCTGAGCAACCGCAGGGCGGGCGAACGCCACCTGGCGTGGAATCTGCCCAACCTGCTGGGTCCCGAGCAGCCGACTCTGACCAGCCGGGACTTCAGCGACGGCGGGACCCTGCCACCGGCGCACTGCGCGAAGAACATCGGCGGCGACGACCTGTCCCCCCATCTGGCGTGGACTCCTCCGCCGCCCGGCACCGTGCAACTCCTCCTCGTCATGGAGGACATCGACGTTCCGCTGCCCAAGCCCGCCGTGCACTGCGTCGCCCTGGTCGACCCGGCGGTCGGACACCTGGAACCCGGCGCCCTGGCGGCGCGGCGGCCCGGTGCCGGGGTGCGGGTGCTGCGCTCCACGATCGGGCGTGGCTACCACGGCCCGGCGCCCATCAAAGGCCACGGGCCGCACCACTACGTCTTCGAGCTGTTCGCCCTCTCGGCCCCCGTGGAGGACGCGCCCGGCGGCACTCCGGTGGAGCGGGTGAGACCCCGCGCCCTCCTGCCCGTGGTCACCTCACCTGTCCTCGGCCGTGCCCGGCTGACCGGTGTCGTCGAGCGCTGACCGGGGGCGCGGGGCGTGGGCCCGGCCCCGCTGGGCCGGCGCGTAGTCGTAGGTCGACGGAACGGCCATGGTTGAACACACCAGGCGTGACCAGGTCGTTGGCCGTCACCCCAGTCGGATGTGCGCTGGCCCATGTTCATGACCATTCCGGAGTAGCGCCGGCCGTGAAGACCTTCTGGACGGCCGTGGCGGGGTCCAGCGTGTCCCAGACGAGCAAGGCTTCGGCGGCTACCGTCCGGCACACGGCGGCCTGGGAACCCGCCGCCTGCGGGATCCCGGACCAGAGCGTCGCAGGTGTGGAAGCCACCGTGTTCGCCGAGCGGTTCGAGGGACTCGACGACGTCACCCTGCTGCTCCTGCCCCGGCTCGCCTCGGCCGCGGAGGCGGCCTGGTGCGGGCGGGCGCCGGAGTGGGCGGAGCACCGGACGCGACTGGCCCACCACGGCCGTGTCCGGAGCGAACGCGGGCCGGCCTACTTCGCCTCCACCGAGGTCTCCTGGCACTGAACACCGGTCCTCCTGTGCTCGCGGCGCACCTGCGGGCGGTCCAGCGCGTCGACGAGCCAGTCGTGACCCGCCCGGCCCACCGACACGGTGTTGGTCAGGGACCCCAGACCGTCGACGGCCGTCTCGACGGTGTCACCGGCGCGGAGGGTGAAGTCGAGACCGGGCACGATGCCGGTGCCGGTGGACAGCACCGCCCCGTCCGGGAAGGGCTGGCAGCGCCAGAGGTGTTCCACCAGGCCCTGCGGGGACCGGTGGAACGCGGAGGTGGAGGTCGTCGCCCGGTACACGGCGGCCCCGTCCCGCCACACGACGAGGGAGATCTCCAGCGCGTCGGGGGCCGCCATCTCCCAGGCCGGGACGATGGCCGACGATACGGCCGCGCTTCCGGCGTAGATCTTGGCCTGCGGCAGATAGAGCGGGTTCTCGCCCTCGATGGAACGTGAGCTGACGTCGTCGACGATCAGGTAACCGACCGTCTCGCCCGTCCGGTTGAGCACGAGGCCGAGTTCCGGCTCCGGGACGTTGAGCTCGGAATCCTCGCGCACGGCGATCGGTTCGCCGTCCGTCACCAGGCGCCACGGCAGCGCTTTGAGGAAGAGTTCGGGGCGCTCGGCTTCGTAGACCCGCTCGTACACCGACTGCTCGGTGCTCTCCTCGACCCGGGCCGCCCGCGATCGTTCGTACGTCACCCCGGCCGCCCAGAGCTCCATCAGTCCGTCCACCGGGGGCAGGACGAGCACGCTGTCCCGGTCGGTGTCCGGCCGGCGGGCGGCAGCGTCCTCGACCAGGGCACGCAGCCGTTCCAGCGGCAGCCGCAGCAGGTCGGCGACACGGGGCGCCGCCAGGCTCCTGATGCCCCCGGATCCGTCTGCGATCCCGGTCCGGACGGTTCCGTGGTCGTCGGCGAAGCGGACGATGCCTGTCATCCGTGGTCCCCTCTCCTGGGTCCGTGTGCGGTCGTGTGCCTTGGTCGGGCGTGCGGGGCGCGTGGCGGACCGGCCGTCACAGGACCGGTCCACCGGTCGACTCCCGGGCCTGGAGGGACGTGCGCAGGACCACCGTCTGCAGTGGCTTGTCCACACCCGCGAGGCGTTCCTGCAGCAGCCCCGCCGCGGTGAATCCCAGTTCGTACGAGGGGAGTTGGACCGAGGTCAGCGAGGGGGTGACGAGCTCCGGCCAGGGGACGTCACCGAAGGAGAGCAGGCCGGTGCGCGGAGGCTCGCGGCCCGCGTCGCGCAGCGCCGCCAGCGCGCCCACCGTCATCAGGTTGTTCGCCACGAACACCGCGTCCGGAGGTTCGGGCAGCTCCAGCAGCCGCTCCATGGCGGCCCGCCCGCCCTCGACCCGGAAGTCCCCGTGGCAGACGTACTCGGCGGGCGGTCGGCCCTGCCCGGTCTCCCGCAGGTGGTCCTGCAGCGCCGCCCGGTATCCGGCGAGGCGCTCGTCCGATGTGGAGGCGCCCTCGGGTCCGGCGATGCACGCGATGCGCCGGTAGCCGCGGCTGAGCAGATGCGCGGTGGCCTCCTCGCCGCCGTGCTGGTTGTCCATCATGACGGCGTCGACCGAGGCGCCGCGCGGGCGCCGGTCGACGGCGACGACCGGGGTGCCGCGATCGACGAGCGTCGACAGGTCCGTTCGGTGGCGGGACGCGGCGGCGACGATGACGCCGGCCATCTGCTCGGCCGCCGCGACCTCCAGATAGCGGTGCTCCTTGTCGACGTCCTCGTCCGTGTTGCACAGCACCACGGAGAGGTTCGTCTTCTGCGCGGCGTCCTCCACCCCACGGGCGAGAGCGGTGAAGAAGGGGTTCCCGATGTCCGGGATGATCAGGCCGATCACCGAGGCCCGCTGCATCCGCAGGGAGCGGGCGACCCGGTTGGGGGCGAAGCCCATCGCGGCCGCGGTCCTGCGTACGTTCTCGGCCCGCTCCTCGGTCACCCTGCCACCGTTGAAAACGCGCGACACCGTTGCCGGGGAGACCCCGGCCGCACGCGCCACGTCATAGATCGTCGCCACTGCCCTCTCACTCAACCCCTCGTCCGGGCGCGGGCGGTGGCCTCGCGCAGCTCTGCCGGTCATTGTCCGCTCCCGCGCCCCGATCGGGACCGGCCGGTCCCCCGGTCCCGTTCCCGCGCATCCTCTTGACAGCGTCTGGCGGGAAACCTACGTTCCCGTGAAACGGATTTCAAGACGTACCTGTCGGGCCCCGATGAGGGCGACGGGTTCCGCATCCACAATTCAGGACATGCAGGGAGGGACTTCCCCCTCCACCATCAAGAAATCGATTTCACGACGGAGTTTTGATGAGCATCGCCCCCGGACTGGCCGGACTCGCCCGTACCAGCAGCGCGGTCACGCGTTCCATCAGCGCGGAGAACGTCACCGGAGCCAAGGGAGCCGGCGGCATGGCGACCGATGGCACCGGCGCCCTCGCCGCCGGCCGGCTCGGACGTGGCTGGAAGATCTCTCCCAGCATCGACATCGCGGCGGGAGAGACCGTCGTGCTCGCCGACATCGACGGGCCCGGCACACTCACCCACATCTGGTGCACCACGGCCCCGCACGCGGCCTGGCGCCAGACCCTGCTGCGCTTCTACTGGGAGGGGGAGCAGACCCCCGCCGTCGAGGTACCCCTCGGCGACTTCTTCTGCCACGGCTGGAACGTCTTCAGCCAGGTCAGCTCGATCCCGGTGGCCGCCAACCCGAACGGTGGGTTCAACGCGTACTGGCCGATGCCCTTCCGGCGCAAGGCCCGGATCACGCTGGAGAACCTGGCCGCCGAGCAGCTGACGCTCTACTACCAGATCGACTACGAACTGGGCGAAGTGGCGGACGACGCGGCGTACTTCCACGCCCAGTGGCGCCGCAGCAACCCGGTGACGCCCGGCACGGACCACACGCTGCTGGAGGGCGTCGAGGGCTCCGGCCAGTACGTCGGCACCTATCTGGCCTGGGCCGTGAACAGCCCCGGATGGTGGGGCGAGGGCGAGCTGAAGTTCTTCCTGGACGGCGACGAGGAGTGGCCGACGATCTGCGGCACGGGCACCGAGGACTACTTCGGCGGCGCCTGGAACTTCGACGTCCCCGGCCGGGGCTACACCGCGTTCACCACTCCGTACCTCGGTCTCCACCAGATCCTGAAGCCGGACGGGCTCTACGACAGCCAGCAGCGTTTCGGGATGTACCGCTGGCACGTCCTGGACCCGGTCCGCTTCCAGGACGACCTGCGGGTGACCGTGCAGTGCCTCGGGATCGCCCGGGGCCACGGGAACGGGCTCCCGCACCGCTACCGGCAGAACCACGACGACATCGCGTCGACCTCCCTCTTCTACCTGGACCGGCCGGCCGGAGCGTCCCTGCCTGCCACTCCCGGGCTGCTGGACCTGGAAGTCGACACACACATGTAGCAGTCGGCCGGACCGCCCGGCATCCGCACCACTCCCCGACAGGCACACACACAGAGAGACGGGAGCACGCAATGCTCCAGCACGGCAACGGCGCCGTCGTCCCGGCCACACCGTCACGCCGCCGCTTCCTCGGCACGGCGGCGGGGGGCGTGGCCGCAGCCGCCGCCACACCGCTGCTGACCGGCTGCGGCGCCACGGCCGAGGCCGACAGCGGCACCCTCAAGTTCTGGCACTTCTACGACTCCCACTCCTCCGACCCGGCCATGCGCGGCCAGGCGAAATGGTTCGACGATCTGATCAAGGACTGGAACGACACGCACGACGTCAAGGTCGAGCCGTTCTTCGTCCCCGGAATCAGCTACCAGGGCTCGAAGATGGTCACCGCCTTCGCGTCGGGGGCGGGCCCCGACATCTTCCTGCTCAGCCCGGGTGACTTCCTGCGCTACCAGAACGGCGGCATCCTCGCGGACCTGACCCCGCACATGGACAAGCAGGCCGTCGCGGACTACGGGACGGCCCTGACCAGCCGGATGGTGGACGGCAAGGTCTACGCCCTGCCCATGGAGGTCGAGCCGCTGGCGATCTTCTACAACGTGCCCAACTGGGAGCGGGCCGGCCTGTCCGAGGCCGATATCCCGACCACCTGGGACCAGCTTCTCGATGTCGGCGACAAACTCCGCGCCAAGGGCGGTGGCGCCGGACTCGTCTTCGAGACCGATCCCGGCTACTTCCAGAACTTCACCTGGTACTGCTGGATGTGGCAGGGCGGCGGAGACGTCCTGGACAAGAACGGCAACGTGGCCTTCGACTCCAAGGCCACCCGGCAGGCGCTCGCCCTCTGGCAGGACGCCGTACGCCACGGCATCACACCGCGTACGAAGCCCGCCGCCGGCGACCAGTTGAGCGCCTTCAAGGCGGGTCAGGCCGGTATGTGGCAGAGCGGCATCTGGATGGTCTCGACCTTCAAGGTGGCCGCGCCCCAGCACAGGTACGGCGTCTTCCGGCTGCCCACACCACCGGGCGGCCGGTACGCGACAGCGCTGGGCGGCTGGTCCTTCTGCGCCAGCACCCAGTCCCGTGACCCCGATGCGGCGGCGGAGTTCTGCGGATGGGCGCTCGGACGGATGAACGAGCAGTCCGTCAACCGCACCGTCAGCTGGTGCACCGACGTCAAGTCGGATGTGTCGCCCCGCAGTTCCGCGCTCAAGGTGGCGACCGACAGGGGCGGGTACGACTCCTGGGCCATGAAGAGGTTCAAGGACGACATCTTTCCGGGGGGCCGGGCCGAGCCGCGCTACCCACCGGTCGTGTACAAGGCGATCTCGGATGCCGTCCAGGCCACGATGCTCGGCGGCAAGGGTGTCGACGGAGAGGCCGACCGGGCCGCGCAGACCATCGAGGCGTACATGAAGAGCTACCAGGGGGCGAGCCTGATATGAGCAGCATCGCAACCCGGCGCCGGCCGGCCGCCCCCGCGTCCGCCGCTACGGAACGCCCGACGCGGCGCGGGATGAGCCGCAAGCACCGGGAATGGCTGGCGGCCGGGCTCTTCCTGCTGCCCGACGGACTCGGTCTGCTCGTCTTCGTGGTCCTGCCGATGTTCTTCTCGGTCTTCCTGAGCTTCTTCCAGGTCTCCGGTTTCGGCTCGTACCAGTGGATCGGGCTCGGCAACTACGAGCGGATGTTCAACGACCCGTACTTCTGGTCCTCGATGCTGGTGACGGCGAAGTACGTGGTCATCCTCGTTCCGGTGCTCTTCGGTGTGAGTCTCGGTCTCGGCATCCTGATGAAGCAGAAGCTTCCGGGCATGGCCGTCTACAGGACCGCTCTCTTCATGCCGTACATGCTCAGTCTGGTCGTCGCGGGCCTGCTGTGGAAGTTCATGTTCGACGAGCAGACCGGCGTCGCCAACAAGGCCGTCGGCAAGCTGGGCATCGACCCCCAGTCCTGGCTGGGCGACCCCGGTCTCGCCCTGTACTCCGTCATTCTCGTCACGGTCTGGTACATGATGGGGTACTACATGATCATTTTTCTTGCGGGTCTCAACGAGATCCCCAAGGAGTACTACGAGGCGGCCAAGATCGACGGTGCCGGGGCATGGACCTCCTTCCGGAAGATCACCTGGCCGCTGCTGCGACCGACGAGCTTCTTCGTCCTCCTCATGACCACGGTCGCCGCCATCACCGGCACCTTCGACCTGGTCTACGTACTCACGGCCGGCGGTCCGGCCAACGGCACGGCGGTGGCCATGTTCTACATCTACCAACAGGCGTTCGTCTTCGGTGAGTACGGCTACGCCTCGGCGCTCGGCACCTTCCTGGTGCTGATCATGATCGTGCTGTCCTGGGTCATCTTCAAGCTCACGAAGGGCGGGAGGTTCGACGATGGCGAGTGAAACCGTCACCCCGGTCCGCAGGCGTGTCGGCAGGCGCGGCGGGCTCACGGCCCTCGCGGTCGTCCTGTCCCTGCTCAGCCTCTTCCCGATCCTCTGGATGATCTCGTCGTCCTTCAAGTCCCGGGCCACCGTCACCGACGGGAAGCTGCTTCCGCAGGACTTCACCTGGGACAACTTCACCTACGTCTTCACCCAAGTGCCGTTCGGCCGCTGGCTGCTGAACAGCTTCGTCATGGCCGCCGTCATCACGGTCGCGGCCCTGTTCTTCCACTCCATGGCCGCGTACGCGCTCGCCCGGCTGAAGTTCCCCGGCCGCGACTCGATCTTCGCCGTCATCTTCTCGACGCTGCTGATCACCGCGCCCGTCATCCTCATCCCGCTGTTCATCATCGTCCGCGAACTCGGGATGCTGGACAGTTACGCGGGCCTGATCATCCCGCTCGTCTTCAACGCCTTCGGGATCTTCCTGCTCCGCCAGTTCTACCTGGGCATACCCAAGGAACTCGAGGAGGCGGCGATCGTCGACGGCTGCGGCTACTGGCGGGTGTACTGGAACGTCGTCCTCCCGCTGTCCCGGCCCATCCTCTCGGCGCTGGCGGTGTTCTTCTTCCTGGCGAACTGGAACCAGTTCGCCTGGCCCCTGGTGTCCACCAGCAGCGCCGACCTCACCGTCACACAGGTCGGAATCGCCTCCTTCACCAGCCAGTACGGCGCGAACTGGAACTACATCCTGGCCGCCGCGGCGGTCGCCGTGCTGCCCATGCTGGCGCTCTTCCTCGTCTTCCAACGCCAGATGGTCGAGTCCATCAAGACCTCCGGCCTGAAATGAACGGCCCCTCCCCCGGCGGCCATCGACCGAGAAGTGGTGCGCGCATGCCCTCCTCAGCAGTCATCGGCGTGGACATCGGAACGTCGAGCAGCAAAGGCGTCCTGGTCGCCCTCGACGGCACCCTGCTGCACACAGCCGTCCGCGAACACTCCGTCGACCGTCCCGCTCCGGGGCACGTCGAGATGGACGCCGACGTGTGGTGGGACGAATTCGTCTCCCTCTGCCGCGAGTTGACCTCGGCGCAGGAGACGGATGTGGTCGCGGTCGGCGTCAGCGGCATGGGCCCCTGTGTGCTGCTCACCGACGCCGACGACCTCCCCCTGCGCCCGGCGATCCTCTACGGCGTGGACACGCGATCCGTCCACCGGAACGAGAGTCTGGAGCGGGAGCTGGGCGCCGACGAGATCACTCGCCGCTGCGGTTCGCGGCTCACGACCCAGGCGGCGGGCGGCAAGGTGGCATGGGTCCGCGAGCAGGAGCCGGAGCTCTTCCGCCGCGCCCGCAGGCTCTACATGCCCAGCTCCTGGCTGGTCCGCAAGCTCACCGGCGAGTATGTCCTCGACCATCACTCCGCCAGCCAGTGCACCCCGCTCTACGACACCCTGGCCCGTGACTGGTACGCCCCGTGGGCCGGCCGGATCGCCCCGGGCGTCGAACTCCCGCCGCTGAGCTGGTCCGGCGAGGCGGCGGGCACGGTGACCGCCGGGGCCGCCCGCCTGACCGGCCTGCCGGCGGGCATCCCGGTCACCACCGGGACCATCGACGCCTGGGCCGAGGCGCTGAGCGTCGGCGCACACGGCATCGGTGATCTGATGCTCATGTACGGCACGACGATGTTCCTCGTGCACACCGTGCCCGGCCTCCTTCGCGATCCCTCGCTCTGGAGCACCGTCGGCGCCCTGCCGGACACCCGCAACCTCGCCGGCGGGATGGCCACCTCGGGCGCCGTCACGAGCTGGCTGCGCGAACTTTTCGGCAGCGACGACTACCGGCAACTGCTGCGTCTCGCAGAGGAGTCCGGGCCCGGTGCGGGCGGCCTGCTGATGCTCCCGTACTTCGCCGGAGAGCGGACCCCCGTCACCGACCCGCGGGCGCGCGGCGTCATCGCCGGCCTCACGCTCTCCCACACCCGAGGGGACCTGTACCGGGCCGCGCTCGAAGGCACGGCGTTCGGGGTGCGGCACAACATCGAGGCCATCGAGGCGGCGGGCGGCGACATCCGCCGGGTCGTCGCCGTCGGCGGCGGCACCCAAGGACGGCTGTGGACCCAGATCGTCTCCGACGTCACCGGCAGACCCCAGGAGGTGCGCGCCATCTCCGTCGGCGCCTCGTACGGCGGGGCGCTGCTCGCCGCCCAGCTCGTCACCGACGCCCGCATCGATGCCTGGAACCCGGTCGAGGAGGTGGTCGCTCCGCGCCCGGAGATGACGTCCCGCTACGACGAGCTGTACGCCCTGTACCGCGAGCTCTATCCGGCGTCGTCCCACGTCGTGCACGCCCTGGCCGACCTCCAGACCCGCTGATCCACCGATCCGCAGGAGGCGCCGGTACGCCGCTGCGGACCGGCGCCTCCTGCCGGCCCCTCGCGGGCCGGGCCGACCCCCGGCCCCCTTTCCCACGTTGTCCACCTCGTTCACACCCTTGGAGTTTCCGTATGCCCTACACAGTTCCGCAGCCCGTCACCCCGCCCGTCGCCGAGCCCGGTGTCGTGTACACCGTCGCCAGTGGCGATCTGCGCCCCGCCGCCAACGTCACCGGGTGGCCCTCCCAGCAGAAGCTCGAAGCGGACCTGGCCGCCGCGCTCACCGACCTCGGCCGGACGGTGCGCCGCGGCCACCCCGTCGACGAGGAGAAGGGGCACGGCTTCATCGACAGCCAGCGTGCGGGTATCGAGGTCTTCCGGCAACTGCCGCCGGACGCACCGCTGATCGTCGTGGAAGGTGTCTGGCAGTACAGCCACCATGTGCTTGCAGGGCTGCGCACCCACCGTGGGCCGATACTCGTCGTCGCCAACTGGAGCGGCGAATTCCCGGGCCTGGTGGGTCTGTTGAACCTGACCGGCAGCCTCACCAAGGCAGGCGTGTCCTACTCGGCGCTGTGGAGCGAGGACTTCACCGACGAGTGGGCCCGCGACGGGCTGCGCACCTGGCTGGAGACCGGGGTCCTCACCCACGACACCGCGCACGTGAGGCCGCTTCCCCCGCTGCCGGCCGACGCGGAGACCGAACTGGGCGTCGCGCTGGCCCAGCGGCTGCGCACGGAGAAGGCCATCATCGGGGTCTTCGACGAGGGCTGCATGGGCATGTACAACGCGATCATCGACGACGAACTCCTCAACCCTCTGGGCATCTACAAGGAGCGTCTGTCCCAGAGTGCTCTCGTCGTCGAGATGAACAGGGTCACCGACCAGGAGGCGCAAGCCGTACGCGACTGGCTGGACGCCGCCGGGATGACCTTCCACACGGGCACCGACGAGGCGACCGAGCTCACCGACGCGCAACTGCTCAGCCAGTTCCGGATGTATGTCGCCGCACTGCGCATCGCCGACGACTTCGGGCTCGACGCCGTCGGGATCCAGTACCAGCAGGGCCTCAAGGACACCGTCCCCGCCAGCGATCTGGCCGAGGGCCTGCTGAACAACGTGGAGCGCCCGGCGGTGCTCTCCCGGGACGGCTCCCGGGAGTTGTACGCGGGAGCCCCGCTGCCGCACTTCAACGAGGTCGACGAGGGTGTGGCCGTCGACTCGCTCGTCACCAACCGGATCTGGACCGCGATGGGGCTCGACCCGGCGACCACACTGCACGACATCCGCTGGGGGGAGGAGTACGACGGCCGGTTCGTCTGGGTCTTCGAGATCTCCGGCTCGGTACCCGCCTCCCACCACGGCGGTTACGACAGGTCGTGGTCGATGCGGCAACCGCCGATGTTCTTCCCGCTCGGTGGCGGGACCCTCAGCGGAGTCTCGAAGCCGGGCGAGATCGTATGGTCCCGCGTGTTCATCATGGACGGTTCCCTGCACGTGGATCTCGGGCGGGCGAGCGTGGTCGCCCTGCCCGAGGAGGAGACCCGTCGGCGGCTCGACGCCACCAACCCGCAGTGGCCGATCATGCACGCGGTCCTGCACGGGGTGACGCGCGATCAGTTCATGGCCCGGCACAAGGCGAACCACCTGAACGTGGCCTACGCCCCCGACGCCGCTACGGCCGACAGCGCCCTGCGGGCGAAGGCCGCACTGTTCGCCGAGTTGGGGCTCCGGGTTCACCTGTGCGGCGACGTGCGCCTCTGACCGGCCGCCGGCCGGTTCCTGCTCCCGCCCCGCGTGGAGGGACGGACTGCTCACGCCTCACTCGCGTCGAGCAGGACCGGTGACCTCCCACGCCGCTTCGATCATCCGGAAGATCTCGTCCACAGCCGCCTCCGGCTCGGGCGATTCGCGGCCGAGCGAGTGGGCGTCGACCACGAACCTCGCGATCGTCCGGCAGGCCGTCGTGGCCGGGGACAGATCGAGATCGGCGGCGATGGCCGCGGCCAGCGACTCCGCGTGGCGCAGCCGCATCGACTCCTCGTACTCCCGCAGAGCGGCCGACTCGTCGATCATACGCCAGATCGGGGCGGCCCCGGCCTCAGTGCAGTGTCGCACCAGGGCCTGCATCTCGTCGCGCAGGGCGGGGATGAGCGGCGAGTGCGGTGCCCGGTCGGTGACCGCCCGCGCGAGGCGCTGCTCGAAGTTCTCGTCCTGTTCGAAGACCAGGGCCTCCTTGGAGGCGAAGTGGGAGAAGAGGGTGGTCACGGCCACGTCGGCCTCGGCGGCCACGTCGCGGATACCCACCGCGTCGTAGCCGCGTTCCAGGAAGAGCCGCTGGGCGGCGTCAGCGATCTTCTGGCGGGTCGCGGCCTTCTTGCGCTCACGGCGTCCGGACGGCTCAGTCATGCACTGACGCTATCAAATACAAAGGAGTAACGGTTCCGAAACACTAACGGTTAGTGTTACGTTCCTCCGTATGAGGAAAGTGAGCTTCGCCGAGTTCGGCGGTCCGGACGTCCTGCAACTCGTAGACGCCGAGGAGCCCCACGCGGGCCCCGGTCAGATACGCATCGCCGTACGGGCGGCGGGGGTGAACCCCGTCGACTGGAGGGTCCGTGAGGGCCAGATCCTGAAGGCCCATCCGCTCGAGTTGCCCGCCGGAGTCGGACTGGACGCCTCCGGGGTGGTGGACGAGGTCGGCGATGGCCTCGAAGGGGTCGAGGTCGGGGACCACGTGTTCGGCGAGGGTTCGAGCACCTACGCCGAGTTCGCCGTGCTGTCGGCCTGGGCCCGGATGCCCGAGGGGCTGACCTTCGAGGAGGCGGCCGGATACCCCTCCGTGGTGGAGACCGCGCTGCGCATCATCCGCGAGGTCGGCGTCCTGCCCGGGCAGACGCTGTTGGCCAGTGGTGCGTCCGGCGGCGTCGGATCGGCGGTGCTCCAGATCGCCCGCGACCGCGGCATCAAGGTGATCGGCACGGCCGGCGCCAGGAGCCAGGACTACCTGCGCGGCCTGGGCGCCCTCGCCACGACGTACGGCGACGGCTGGGTCGGGAGGGTGCGTTCGCTCGGGCATGTCGACGCGGCGCTCGATCTGGCCGGCTCGGGCGTGATCCGCGAGCTCGTCGAGCTGACCGGGGACCCGCGGAAGGTGGTCTCCATCGCCGATCTCGACGCGCCGGAGCTCGGTGTCCGCTTCTCCGGCGTGGCCGGGAGCGTGCCGGAAGCGCTCGACCGGGCGGCCGATCTCATCTCGCGGGGCAGACTCCACATCCCGGTCGAGAAGTCGTACACGCTGGCCGAGGCCGCGGCGGCACACATCGACAGCCAGGCCGGTCACACACGCGGGCGCCGGGTCATCGTCATCTGAGCCGCAGCGGTTCGGCCCGGCACGCCAATTTGCTCGGCGGCGGAGAAATCGCGCTCCCCGCCGCCTGAGGGCTGTCCCGTAATCCCTGGCGCCCGCCGGGGATTACGGGACAGCCCTCAGGCGGCCGGAAGCGGGTATCAGGACGCGGATCGTGTCAGGATGCTCGGCATGTCCGGTCGCGCACTCAGTTTCGGAGCAATGGCGGAAGCCTACGAACGTTTCCGGCCCGGATACTCGATGGCCCTCTTCGACAGAGTCATGGCGTATGCCGGTCAGCCGGTACGCACAGCCCTCGAGATCGGCGCCGGGACCGGCAAGGCGACCCGCCTCTTCGCTCAGCGGGGGGTCGACGTCACCGCGACCGAACCCGACGCGGCCATGCTCGCGGAGCTGCGCCGACACGTACCGCCGTCTGTCCGGACGGCGCGGGCCTCCTTCGAGGACCTGGGGGCCGGTGAGACGTACGGTCTCGTCTACGCCGCAGCGGCGCTGCACTGGACGGACCCGGCGGGCAGGTGGCCTCGGGTGGCCGCCCTGCTGGAGCCGGGTGGTGTGTTCGCCTCGTTCGGCGGGCCGGTCCGGCCTGCCGACCCGGCCGTGGGGGAAGCCGTCCGCAAGGCGCGGGCGCCGTTCCTGGACGACGACGACATCCCGTCCCCGGACGGCACACCTCCTGAACACGAGATGCAGTGGCCGGGCACCGAGCTGAGACGGTCCGAGTGGTTCACCGATGTCCAGCAATCGGTGATCGAACGGCGCCTGACGGTGAGCGCACGCGACTACGTCGGCCACCTCTCGACCATCTCGGCCTATCTCGTGCTGCCGGACATCGAGCGGGAGCAGGCGTTCGAGCAGATCGCACGAGTGCTGCCCGAGACGGTCGATCTCGTCGCCGACGTGACCGTCCACCTCGCACGGCGCACAGCCCGGTAGTACCCCTGAGGACCGCTGCGTGCCGGTGGGCGCTCCGGCGTGGAGAGGACTCATCTGCGCGGAACCCGGCTATTTTTCCCGGAGGCTGCGACGGCCGCGCACCAGTCGCCCACTACCGTTCCCGAACGGGGTTGATCATGTCCGGCAGCGAGGACTATCCGGCGTCGGCGGCCGCCGACGCCCGCACCCTGACCGATCTGGACGCGCGGCTGGTCTCGTGTCGTGCGTGTCGGCGCCTCGTCGCCTGGCGGGAGGAGACCGCTCTCGCCAAGCGTGCCGCGTTCCGCGGCTGGGAGTACTGGGGGCGTCCGGTGCCCGGCTTCGGTCCGGCGGACGCCGCGATGGTGATCACGGGGCTGGCTCCCGCCGCGCACGGCGGGAACAGGACCGGCCGGATGTTCACCGGTGATGTGGCCGGCGACCTGCTGTTCGCGACGCTGCACGAACTCGGCCTGGCCTCCCGGGCCACGGCGACGCACCGGGGTGACGGCCTGGAGCTGTACGGGGTGCGGGTCACCGCGCCCGTGCACTGTGCACCGCCCGCCAATCGGCCCACGACAGGTGAACGCGACACCTGCCGTCACTGGCTGGCTCGCGAGTTGCAGCTGCTCCGGCCGACGGCACGCTCCGTCGTCGTGCTGGGCGGCTTCGGCTGGCAGGCCACTCTCCCGGCTCTGCGGCAGTCGGGTTGGGAACTACCTCGCCCGCGTCCGCCGTTCGGCCACGGCACGAGGACGACGCTGGCACCCACGGACGGGTCCGCTGCCGCCTTGACGGTGTTCGGCTGCTACCACGTGAGCCAGCGCAACGTGTTCACGGGCCGCCTCACCCCGGCGATGCTGCGCGAGGTACTCGCCGAGGCCGCCCGCGCAGCCGGCCTTCCCCTCGTGCGGCCGGGACCGGGGTGAGCCGGGCGTACGGGTCGGCGTGCGGTACGCGGAAGGCGCAGCGGCCGGCCACGCGCCTCGTGCCCTTCCACGCACCCGGCCGGACCGGTGTTCGTGCCGTGACGAACCGGCAGGATCAGTCGCCGCGGTCGCGCTCCTGCTCCAGCAGGGCGTCGAGATCCCGGAGCCTGTCGAGCCCGCGTACCGCCCGGGTCATCCGCACGTTGCGTTCGAACCGGTCCCGGTGGCGGTGCAGGAGGTTCCAGTATCCGGCGGTGAAGGGGCAGGCGTCCTCACCGACCCGTACGGACGGCTTGTACCGGCAAGGGCCGCAGAGGTCACTCATCCGGTCGATGTAGGCGCCTCCGGACGTATAGGGCTTGGTGGTCATCCGGCCCCCGTCCGCGTACTGCGACATGCCCACCACGTTCGGGACCATGACCCAGTCGTAGCCGTCGACGAAGCTCCGGTGGAACCAGTCGGTGACGGCCCGGGGTTCCCACCCCCGCTGGAGCGCGTGACTGCCGAGGATCATCAGTCGGGGAATGTGGTGGGTCCAGCCCGTCGACCTGACCTGTTCCAGCGTGTGGGAAAGGCAGTTCGCGCCGGTGCCGTCCGGGGAGAGTTCGGTGAACCAGTCGGGCAGGGGCTCCTGGTGGCGCAGGACATTGCTCGCGCGGTATCGCGGGCCGAAGTGCCAGTAGAGGTGCCAGACGTACTCGCGCCACCCGGCGACCTGCCGCACGAACCCCTCGACGCTGTTGAGCGGCACGTCGCCCGACCGCCATCGCGCCTCCGCCCGCTCGACGCACTCGGCGGGATCCAGCAGGCCGAGGTTGAGCGAGGTGGAGAGCAGGCTGTGGCTCATCGCCGCGTCCCCGGCGAGAACCGCGTCCTCGTGGGCGCCGAACGTGGCGAGCCGGTGCTCCACGAAACGGCGGAGCGCGGCAAGGGCCTCCCGGCGCGTGGCGGGAAACCAGCGAGGTGCGTCGTCACCGACGAACTCCACGTCCCCGTCGCGCGACCAGCGGTCGAGGTCGGAGCGCACTTCGGCGTCGATGTCGCTCTCCCGGGGGCGGTAGGGGGCCGGCACGCCGAGGCCGGTGGCGCCGCGGGGCGGCGGCCGACGGTTCTCGTGGTCGAGGTTCCACCGGCCGCCGGCGGGGTGGTCCCCCTCCATCAGCAGATCGTGCGTCTGACGGACCCACCGGTAGAAGTCCTCCTGGCGAAGGTGCTTCGTGCCGCGGTCGTCCGCCCAGTTCCTGAACTCGTCGTGCGTGACGAGGAAGCCGCGCGCCGGCAGCACGCGCACGGAGGGCAGCGCGCTGACGAAGGCGTGGGCCGCGTGGGAGGTGGGGTGGTGCACGGTCACCCGGGCGTCCCCGACGGCCTCGCGCAGGCCCTGGCGATAGGTGTCCGCCTTGACGTACTGCACCCGGTCACCGAGTTCCGCCGCCCGGTGACGCATCGCCGAAAGCACCAGGTGCGCTTTGCCGCGATGGAAACGTCTCCGCCGGAAGACGCTCCTGGCCTCGATCATCACCAGTGGCGCGTCCCGGTGCGGGCCGCCCCGCGCGGGATCGACGAAATGAGGGCCGAGCTGATCGCCGAACAGCCAGTGCGGGGTACCGGACGGTTCAGCGGTCATGTACGGCGCTCCCTCGACGAACTGTGGTCCGGCCGTCCCATGATCACGACGCGGCGCTCCTCCTCAGATCAAAGCGCAGGACGGTGCGGGCCACGCACGGCACACGCCGGGCGCGACGCGTGGGGTCGCCGGCCGGTCGCAAATATTTAATAGGGCCCGCAGGAATGAAGCCCGGACTCAGGGGCATCTGCCATCTCGGAGGTTGATAATCATGGTTCCCATCATTCTGGTTCTACTGCTCGCCCTGATCCTCTTCGGTGCCGGATTCGCACTCAAGGCGCTGTGGTGGATCGCTGTCATCGTGCTGGTGGTATGGCTGCTCGGCTTCATAATCCGACCTGCGGCCAGTGGCGGAAAGCGAGGCCGCTGGTACCGCTGGTAAACAGGTTTCAGCGCCGGAGTGTCCTGAGCCGGGGTTCCGTGAGGGTGGGCCGCGAGAAATCTACGTCGCGGCCCACCCTCATGTGTTCTTCCCAGAAAAAAATCTCTCGGCATATGAATGTGTAGGGCCGAGGGTGCAGGGCACGCGAACTTCCGAGAGCGCGTCACCGGATATTTCGGAGACGCCATCCGACTCCAC
The DNA here is from genome assembly GCF_042672475.1 of Streptomyces sp. NPDC127177. Taxonomy (NCBI): domain Bacteria; kingdom Bacillati; phylum Actinomycetota; class Actinomycetes; order Kitasatosporales; family Streptomycetaceae; genus Streptomyces; species Streptomyces sp. NPDC127177. The sequence goes on along the minus strand of NZ_JBHXUW010000001.1, from coordinate 300,910 downwards.
TGTTCCGACGGTGGAGAGCGAGTTATTCAATGAGGGAGCAACTTATGAGTGACAACATCTGGGGCTACAAGCCGACCGCGGGTCACACGGCTGGTACCGATCTCATCGGCTACAAGGTCGAGGCCACCGACGGAAGCATCGGCAAGGTCGACAAGCACTCGGACGACGTCAACTCCGCGTACCTCGTGGTCGATACCGGTGTCTGGATCTTCGGCAAGCACGTCCTGCTGCCGGCCGGCACCGTACGGACCGTCGACCAGGCCGAGCGCAAGATCTTCGTCGACCTCACCAAGGACCAGATCAAGGACTCCCCCGAGTTCGACAAGGACAAGCATGTCGGCGATGCCGGATACCACGAGCAGGTCGGCGGCTACTACGACAGCTACCACCGCCCCTGATCCGCAGCCGCACCTCACCCTGGTGTGCATGGGCCGAAGTGTTTTATCGTGTGGCCCGTCGCTATCTCGGGTACCGAGGCCTATGGGCGGTGCAGCACCGATCCGCCCGCGTACTGCGCCGATGCGCCCAACTCCTCCTCGATCCTGATGAGCTGGTTGTACTTCGCCGTACGGTCGGACCGGGAGAGCGAGCCGGTCTTGATCTGGCCGCAGCCCGTCGCCACCGCCAGGTCCGCGATCGTGGTGTCCTCCGTCTCGCCGGAGCGGTGCGACATGACGGCCGTCCAGCCCGCGCGGTGCGCCGTGGTGACCGCGGCGAGGGCCTCGGTCAGGGTGCCGATCTGGTTCACCTTGACCAGGACCGAGTTGCCGACACCCGTGCGGATGCCCTCGCGCAGCAGTTCCTCGTTCGTGCAGAAGACGTCGTCGCCGGTGAGCTGGCAGCGGTCACCGACGCGGGCGGTCAGCGCCCGCCAGCCATCCAGGTCGTCCTCGGCCATCGGGTCCTCGATGGAGACGATCGGATACGAGTCGACCAGCTTGGCCAGGTAGTCGACCTGTTCGGCCGGGGTACGACGTACGCCTTCGCCCTCGTACACGTACGCACCGTCGTGGAAGAACTCCGATGTGGCCGGATCCATGATCAGGCCGATGTCCGCACCAGGCCGGTACCCGGCGCGTTCGATGGCTGCCGTGACGAAGTCGAGCGCCTCCTCCGCCGTGCGCAGCGCGGGTGCGAAGCCACCCTCGTCGCCGACGCCCGTGGAGTGGCCGGCGGCCAGCAGGTCACGGCGCAGCGTATGGAAGATCTCGGAGCCCATGCGGACGGCCTCCGCGAAGGTCTCCGCACCCACCGGCGCGATCATGAACTCCTGGAAGTCCAGCGGATTGTCCGCGTGGGCGCCGCCGTTGACGATGTTCATCATCGGCAGCGGGAGGAGGCGGGCGTCGGCACCGCCGAGGTAGCGGTACAGCGGCTGCCGGTGAGCCGCCGCGGCGGCCTTGGCGGCGGCGAGCGAGACACCGAGTAGCGCGTTGGCTCCGAGCCGGGACTTGTTGGAGGTGCCGTCGAGCGCGACGAGTGCGGCATCGAGGCCCGCCTGGTCATCGGCGTCCCGGCCCACGACCACCGAGGCGATCTCGCCGTTGACGTGGGCGACCGCGCGATCGACGCCCTTGCCGTGCCAGCGCCCGGGGTCGCCGTCGCGCAACTCCACGGCTTCCCGTGCACCGGTGGAGGCTCCGGAGGGAACCGCGGCCCGGCCGAGGGATCCGTCCCCCAGGAGGACATCGGCCTCGACGGTGGGGTTGCCCCGACTGTCGAGGACCCGGCGGGCGGCGACCGACTGGATGGCGGTGAGCTCAACTGACTTGGAAGCCATGGGAGATCCTTCCCGTTGCTGCACGCCGCGGCTCTGCTGCGACAACGCTGGCGCGTGCCGCGACAGCCGCAACTGTACAGCAATGCTGTTCAGATTTGCTGTACAGGTCCGCTGTACAGAACAGCTGCACAGTTCGGGTGCACAGGTCCTCCGTACAGGCTGTACAGGAGGGGTGCACTGTCGACTTGTCGCCGCGCGTTAAAGTGCCCTATGCACACCCCGGAACCTGCCGCCGTCGCCATCGAACTGCGTACCGCGATGGGCAAGCTCACACGGCGTGTGAAGCACGAGGATCGAATTCCGCACGGCCAGGTCTCCGCGCTCGGCGCGCTGGACCGCGACGGCGCCATGACCACCAGCGATCTCGCGGTGGATCAGCGCGTGCGACCCCAGTCGATGGCCCGCGCCGTCGGGCTGCTGATGGAACAGGGCCTCGTCACCCGACGGGCGCACCCCACGGACGGACGCAAGTCCCTGGTCGAGCTCTCCCCCGCGGGACGCGCCGCGCTCGATGCCGAACGCGGCCGCAGGGCCGGCTGGCTCGCCCAGGCCATCGAGGCCGAACTCACCGCCGAGGAGCGGGAGCTACTGGCGCGCAGTGCCACCCTGATGGAGCGGCTCGCCGCCCGCTGAGGGCTGTCCCGTTGGTCCCCGGCGGGCGCATGACGCCGACTACGGCGCCCCAACGTGTTGTCGGAACGCCCGAATACATCCAGTACGCGGACGCCCCTCCGCCCTGCGATGCACCGCGTCCGACGCCGCGCGCTGATCCACCAGGGACCACGGGACAGCCTTCAGGCCGCCGACCGGCACGGTCCGCCGGGCCGAGGGCTCCGGCACATCACGGGGCGAGTCCCGGGTAACGAACCCCGCGCGTCGCCTCCCCGCTCCCGCTCCGTCGGTGCGAGGGTGAGGACAACCGACCAGACCTCCCGCGGGGCCGTCCCGGTCGTCGGCGGACGCGGAACGTCCGGCACCGGCAGGGCCCGGCATCCCGTCAGCACCCCGGGACGGCGGGCGGCGGCCCGGGGACGCCGTCCCGGTACGCAGCACCGGTACGAAGCACCCACCCCGCCTCCCCGTCGAGAAGGGCATCAACTGTGCACATCGACCTGTCCGGACGAACGGCCCTCGTCACCGCGTCGACCCAGGGCATCGGCCACGCCATCGCGACGGGACTGGCCCGCGCCGGTGCGCGTGTCGCGGTCAACGGACGGGGCAGTGAACGCGTCGAGCGAACAGTCCGGCAACTCCGTTCCGAGACCGGCAACGACGACATCCTGGCCGCCCCCGGCGACCTCGCCGACGAGGCCGGCACCCGGGCCGTCCTCGACGTCCTCCCGCGGGTGGACATCCTGGTCAACAACCTCGGTATCTTCGGCCCGACACCGCCGCTGGAGATCGACGACGAGCAGTGGCGCCGCTACTTCGAGGTCAACGTCCTCGCCGCCGTACGCCTGATCCGCGCCTACCTGCCCGGCATGCAGGATCGGGGCTGGGGCCGCGTCCTCTCGCTCGCGAGCGACTCGGCGATCGTCGTCCCGGCCGAGATGATCCACTACGGCATGACCAAGACCTCACTGCTCGCGGTCAGTCGTGGTTTCGCGAAGGCGGCCGCCGGTACCGGCGTCACCGTCAACTCCGTGATCGCCGGTCCCACCCACACCGAAGGCGTGGAGGAGTTCGTCCGCGAGCTCGTCGGTGACGACCTTCCCTGGGACGAGGCCCAGCACCGGTTCATGGTCCGGCATCGCCCCCAGTCCCTCATCCAGCGCCTCATCGAACCCGAGGAAATCGCCAACATGGTGGTCTACCTCAGCTCCACCTATGCCTCCGCCACCACCGGCGGGGCGCTCCGGGTCGACGGCGGCTACGTCGACTCCATCCTGCCCTGACCCCACCCTGCCCCGATCGCGGTGCCGGTCGTCACCGGGAGGTGGGATGGGGCTCGACATGGGCACGTGCACGGACCAGTAGGGCGGCCGGGTCCGGGTCCGCCTGCAGGGACTTCAGTATCAGCAGCCACCACTGGTCGAGCCGCTCCCTCCAGCCCCGCCCGCCCGGCAGGTCGTCGGTCAGCACGCAGAGCCCGAAGAACGCGCACACGAGTGTCACGGCCGCCGCCGACGGCTCGACTTCCGCCGCGAGTTCTCCCCTCGCGCGGGCCTCGGCGAGAAGTCTGGTGGCGGCCGACGCCCAGGCGTCGAAGGGTGTGGGAACTGCGGCCTCGATGCCGTGGCGTTCCGCCCACAGCCGCACGCCCGCGCGCGCCACGACGTCCTCACTGAGGGAACGCGCGACACCGAAACTCAGCGCGACCAGCTTCTCGAGCGGGGGAATTCCGGGCGCGGCGTAGGCGGCTGCCAGTTCGGGCCAGGTGGCGAACTGTTCGCGGGCCACTGCCAGCGCAAGTTTCTCCTTGCTCGAGTAATGGAAATAGATGGCCCCGCTGGTCTTTCCCGAGTGATCACTTATGTCATTGACACTCGTTCCCACATATCCCCGTTCGACAAATAGATGTGCCGCCGACTCCAACAGCACTCTGCGGGTCGCACGCGCCCTTTCCTGCACTTCAGCTCCACCTTCGCTCACATGTACCAGCGCCACGACGGGAGGTTCCGGGCCCTCCCCCACGGAGGACGCAGTCGCATCGCGCGAAGATCTTATTATTCGTCGCACATGCGCGGGCGGGAGCATATTCACACAATCTGTGGCTCCGCTGAGCAGAATCGTTTCTCTAGAGCGCGGCCGCTCCGTCCACCGCATCCCGCGGCACCCCAAGGGCACCGCTCACCAGGCACGTTGACCGCATTTCGGGCGCCGCGGGTGCGCGCAGCGCCGCACTGACGGGCAGCGGTCACCCTCGATCGCGGGTGCCTCCATGCACTCGAATTGGTGATTGCGGAAATCGGCGGCGTCAAATTAACGTAACGGTCACGATGTTTTCGGCTGCGGCCGAAAGCCACGATGCACGTCCGCCGCGGAGTGCCCAGACACGGCCGGGCGGCCACAGCATCCGTGCGGCATCGCCCGTCCCCTCTCATTTCCGCGAGTGGGATCACCCATATCCCGGCACACGTGTGCCCGCCTGCGTCCACGCAATGCACCGGTCGGCGCAGCCTCCGAGAACGGCAATGACATGACAGCTCGAAACATCCTTTTATGGTCGCCGTCCGCCATCGTCTTCGACTGCGACGGAACCCTGATGGACACGGAACGACACTGGCAGGAGGCCCGGAACATCACCTTCCGGATGTTCGGTCTCAATCCGCCGGCCGGATTCGCCGACCGCGCCAAGGGGGTGCACTACAGCGAGTGCGGCGCGCTCATGGCCAACGAGACCGGAAAGCCGGACCTGGCGGACGATCTGGCCGGCACGCTCCTCACCACGTTCACCGCACTGGTGGACCAGGATCCGGTGACCATGCCGGGCGCCGCCGCGCTGGTCAGGCTGGCCGCTCGCCACCTCCCGATCGCGGTGGCGAGCAACTGCCCCCGGGAGATGGTGGAGTCGTGCCTCGACCGGGCCGGCCTCCTGAGCTCCTTCGGCCACGTGGTGGTCGCAGGCGCGGACGTACGGCCGAAGCCGGAGCCCGACGTCTACAGAGTGGCCGCCCGCCTCTGCGGCGTGCCGCCCGAAGAGGCCCTGGCCGTGGAGGACTCGATCACCGGCATGGAATCGGCCCACAGGGCGGGCCTTCGCGTCATCGGCATCGGAACGCCCCCACAGGGCTCGGATGCCGATCCGGCCGACCTGTGGGTCACCAGCCTCGCCGACCGCGAGCTGGTGCGGTGGGCCCGTAGCCGGATCGGCGCGTAGATCAGGCCTGGGTGGGCGAGCGCTCCGGGGGACAGGCGGTCACCCGGTCGCCAGGTGGGACGACAGTGCCTGCACAGCACCGGCTGCGGAGGCGAAGAACAGGGCGATGCCCACCGCTCCGGGGTCCGGGACGCCTGTCGCCCGTTCACCCAGGTAGCTCGCCCGGCCCATGCGCGCGGTCAGCGACGCAGTGTCCCGTACCCCCCGCCACGCACCGTCCGCGGCGTAGGCCAGAGCCGTTGGGGGCGGCGCGCCCCCCGCCGCCCGCAACGCGGCAGCGGCCGGAGTCAGTGCGTCGACCAGCGTCTTGTCCCCGGGCGAGGCGTCACCCACACGGCGTATGGCGGCGAGTCCCTGCTCCGTGCCGTGCGCGAGGGCGGCCGAGTTCAGCTCGGCCCCGTCCGCACCCGCTGCGGCCCGGCTCATGGCCTGGAACAGCAGACCGAACAGTGGGCCGCTCGTCCCACCGATCTCGTCGAGGAAGGCAGTGGCCATGGCCCCCAGGGCATCCGCGGGCCCGGCCGCCCCGTCCATCCGGTCGAGAAGCGGCCCGGCGGCCCGAACGCCGGCCGCGAGATTGGTCCCGAAGTCGCCGTCACCCGCCTGCTGGTCGAGCGATGTCAGCTCGGCTTCGGTGGCGTACACCGTTCCAGTGAAGCGAAGCATCCAGTCACGGGTCTGCGTGCCGTCGAAAGTGGCGGTTGTCATGGCGCCGTCCTCCTGCTTCCGCTTCCGCTCCTGTCACGGGCCGCCGGGGAACCGGCGAACCGGTCGCTCACCATCGCAGTGCCGGGGTGTGGACCGGCGCGTCGTAGAAGTCCAGCGTGTCCTGGTCGGCGACCATGAGCGTCAGGGAAAAGCCCCGCATGTCGAGCGCCGTGACGTAGTCGCCGACGAGGTGCCGTGCGAGACGCACCTTCCGGGCGTCGAGGACCCGGCCCAGCTCACCGAAGATGCCGTACAGCTCGAGCGAGGTGACGGACCCCAGACCATTGACCAGGGCGACGACCGGCTCATCGGGCCCGGGGCGCAGCTCGTCGAGGAGGGCACCCGCCATGTCGTCCACCAGTTCGCCCACCGGCCCCTGCGGCCGGGTGCGGTCGGCACGCTCGCCGTGGATCCCGACGCCGTACTCCAGTTCGCCGGGGCGCAGCCGGAACGCCGGCTCGCCGGTGACCGGTGCGTGGTGGGCGGCGGAAGCGACGGCCAGGGTCCGGCACCGACCGGCCACGGCGGCGCCGATCGCCACCAGTTCGTCGAGCCCCCGCCCCGCGTCCGCCGCACCACCGAGGACCTTCTCCACCAGTACCGCGGCGCCCGTGCCGCGGCGCCCGGCAGCGATCTCCTCCGAGTCGGATGCGAGGTCGTCGTCGACGAGAACCCGCGCGCAGGTGATCCCCGCATCGGCGAGCCGCTCGGCCGCGATACCGAAGTTGATCCGGTCCCCCGTGTAGTTCTTCACGATGTGCAGCACGCCTTGCGGCCCGGCCACCGCGCGGGACGCCCGGAAGATCTGCCGGTTGTGCGGCGAGGCGAAGACCCTCCCGGGGCAGGCGGCGTCGAGCATGCCCGCGCCGACAAACCCCGCGTGCAGCGGCTCGTGTCCCGATCCACCGCCCGAGAGCAGTCCCACGCGCCGGGTCGGCGCCGGGTTCCGGGCGGTGAAGAATCCGTCGGCGCCGTCATACGCCACGAGGTCCGCATGTGCCCGCGCGAAGCCGGACAGTGCGTCGGGGACGAGTTCACCGGCGGCGTTCTCGAAGTACCTGGGCATACGCGGCACCCTTCCGTCCCCGGTCGCGAGGCCGGACGGGTCGGCCTCCTGACGAGACCTCCATGGTGCGGCTGACTATGCGCATGCGGCAACTCGCGGAGCGTATCGATTTACGGCCGAACCGCGCCGACGCGCTCTTCCGGCCGGGCACGCCGGACTGCCGGGACTACCGGGGCTACTGGGGCTATTGGGGCGACCGGGCGGCAGAACTGCGGCGCGGCCTCTCATGGACGGCTTCACCGAGGTGGTCGGTCCGCTCCTCGACCGCACGGGACGGTCCTCGGTCACCCGCCCGGCCCCGCCCGCCGGGCGGGGCCCCGGCGATGCGAGTGCGTGGGCGCTGTCACCGCTTGTTCCCACATGCGGCCACGCGGCGGGCGTGGATACTGGCCCCCCACACCGGCACGGACGAGGAGCACGGCCAAGTGACCAGCGACAACCGCATAGGACCGCCCAGCATCGGCAGTGAACGTGAAATGCTGCGGGCGTTCCTCGACTACCACCGCGCGACCCTCGCCATGAAGTGCGAAGGGCTCACCGACGAGGAGCTGCGGCAGACGTCCATGCCTCCGTCCACGCTCTCGTTGCTCGGTCTGGTGCGGCATATGGCCGAGGTGGAGCGCACATGGTTCCGCCGGGTCTTCGAGGACAACGACGCTCCCATGGTCTGGTCCGACAAGATCGACTTCCAGGCGGCTTACGACGCCAGCGCCTCGACCAGGGCCGAGGCGTTCGGAGCGTGGGAGGCCGAGGTGGAGCGATCGCGCCGTATCGAGCAGGAGGCCGAGTCCCTGGACCGGACCGGGCGTCAGCCGAGGTGGGACGAGGACGTGTCACTGCGGATGGTGATGGTGCACGTCCTCCTGGAGTACGGCAGGCACAACGGACACGCGGACTTTCTGCGTGAGGGCGTCGACGGAACCGTGGGCGCCTGAATCCGCGCCTTCGGGACCATGAGCGCCTGAGCAGACATCGTCGGGGCCACGGGCGGCCGGGTCCGGCAGAGTGGCTGCGGTGGGATGCGCGCGGGCGCACGGCGGGGGCAGGGTTGGAGGCATGACGACAACACTCGGTGCCTTCGTACTCGGTACTCCCGATCCTCCGGCACTGGCCGACTTCTACCGGGCACTGCTCGGCTGGGAAGAGGTCGACCGGCAGCCGGAGTGGGTCCGCCTGCGGGCTCCGGAACAGGAACGCCCGGGCCTCAGCTTCCAGTTGGAGACCGATCACACTCCCCCGGCCTGGCCGCAGCGACCGGGCACTCAGCAGATGCAGGCGCACCTGGATCTGCAGGTGGACGACTTGGAGGCGGAGACCGGGCGGGCGTGCGCCCTGGGCGCGACGGTGGAGGACCACCAGCCCCAGGAGGGTGTGCGGGTCCTCCGCGACCCGCACGGCCATCCGTTCTGCCTCTTCCTTCCGGGCGCCTGAACGTCACCCGCTTGGCGCCGCGCGAGCGGCGGCCGAGGTGCGGTTCGCCTCCGTCATGGACAGCGCCTCGGCCGGGCTCGGCTCGCGGATGCGGCCGCCCGCCCGAGGCGCATGAATCCACGCCCGTCGGCTCCTGGCCGCCCTCCGCACGCCCGCCCAATGCCCCGCTCCACGTGCACACGCATCCGGGTCGCCGCCCTACACCAACTACCTTCCGTCGAGGGCGGGTTGAGATCGTGAAGGCCGGGCCCCCGGCACACGTACGACACACACGAGAGACGCCCCCCACGCAGGCCGGACGGTGACGGAGCAAGACCTTTCCGTACGTCAGGAAGAAGCGACGGGAAGGTACATGGCCGCACGGGAACCGAGCGGCCTCCTGATGACGCCGGGACCGATCGTCACTTATTGACACGCACCTGACCGATGACGCGGCGACCCGACCGGCCGCCACGAGGGCCCGAAACACGCCCACGTCACCCCGCTCACCCCTCCCGCCATGGCCCGCTATCGGCTACTCAGGGTACTTGTCATCCTTTTTCGGAGTGTTACGGCATATTTCTGCGGCAATCCATGCCATCTCTTAGGCGATCAATCGATCAGTACGACAATCATCCTGGTTTGAAGGAGCTCAGCATGCGTATTTCCGCTTCCGTCCGGTCCCGCAGCATCCGTGCGGGTGGCGCAGTGGCCGCCGCGGTCGCCATCGCCGGAGCGACGCTGGCCGGGGCATCCACCGCCTACGCCGCTCCCGGCGACAGCGGCGACATCGACGTCCGCTCGGTCGGCTGGAACTCGCACGGCGGCGACGGGGTCGAGGTCTGCAAGTTCGTCCTCTCCGCCAGCAACTTCGAGTCGTTCCCGGCCGTTCCCTGGACGATCACCGCGCAGCCGCCGACCGTCCCCCCGGGCGACACCCTCCAGAGCACACTGCCGCTCGTGAACGGCTCGGCGCGCAGCCAGGAGTACCTGCTCCCGGAGGGCACGTACCAGCTCGTGTGGATCGTCCCGGCGGGCCCGAAGCAGAAGAGCTTCCGGGTGGACTGCTCCAAGCCCACCAACGGTGGCCGCGCGGACAGCAACGGTGGCCGTGACTCGTCCGCGTCCGGTGCCGAGTCGAACTACGAGAAGCCGTCCGGTGGGGTGCCCGCCGGCGGCGGTGGCGTGCCGGACATGACGGACCTCAGCTCCGAGAGCGACTCGAACGTCGGGACGACGGCCGCGCTGGCCGTCGGGGCGGCCGGGGCCGCGGGGCTGATCCTGGTCCGCCGAGCCGCACGCCGCCGTGCCCGCAACGAGGCATAACGCCCGCAGTCGACGTCGACGGCGACGACGGGGGCCGACTCGGGCGTGCCGTCTCACGATGACACTGTGCGTGTTCTCCTCGCTGATGACCGGCATCGTCTGGGCGAGTTCCGGCTCGTCCGACGACCCGTCGGCCTCCGCCGCCCACGGCGCCGACTCCGCGGGCGGCGGCGACCTCCCGAAGCGAGGGGCTCCGCACGCACCCCTGTCGCCCTCAAGACCGGTGAAGATCACGGTGCCCGGCATCTTCATCGAGGCCTCTGTCGTGGGCCTCGGACTCGACGGCAAGGGACATCTCGGTGCCCCGCCGCTGAGCAAGCCGAAGGTGGTGGGCTGGTACCGGAACGGCCCGTCGCCCGGGGACGCGGGGACGTCCCTGATCGTCGGGCACCGAGACACCGAGACAGGGCCGGCGATCTTCCTCAACCTCAACGCGCTGCACCGGGGTGACACGGTGAAGGTCACCAGGGCCGACCGGCGCACCGCGGTGTTCACCATCGATGAGGTGAAGACCTACACGAAGGACAAGTTCCCGGACGACAAGGTGTACGGGACCACCAAACGTCCGGAGCTGAGACTCATGACGTGCGGTGGACGCTTCGACAAGAAGAGCGGATACGCGGCCAACGTTGTCGTGTTCGCCCACCTGACGTCCATGAAGAAACAGGCGGCCTGAAGCCCGTCAGCAGTGCGGGAGCGGCCGGTACCTCGGGGGCGAGGTACCGGCCGTCCGCGCGTTCCCGGACACGTACCCGACGACGTTCCGCACGTGCCCTTGCGCGCCCCTCCTCCCGACCACGCCACGACGCGTGAGCCCTCGCCGCCTCCGGCGCCGTCCGTACAAAAGTTCCGCCCGACCCCTTCTGCGTACCGACTGGTCGGTACTAGCCTCGCGCCCGGCGGGCACGCACCGCGGCGTGCCGCTGAACAGCACTGGGAGGCAAGGTGTCGATTTCGCCACCGGCGACGGAGCCGGGCACGGTCAGGAAGGCGCCGTCGGCACTGCGGGGCCTGGGCGCGCGACGACTGGACCACTACCCCGAACGCGGCGCACGGCACTGGTACCTGGTGATCGTCGTGCTCGTCACGATCGTCCTCTACTACCAGCTGTACATCCAGTACGCGGTCTCGACCGCCGTCATCAGCCAGTACCACATGACGTTCCTGTACTTCGTGTACATCTCGGTGGCCGCCAACGCGGTGGGAGCCTTCTCCTCGCTGGTGGCCGGTCTCGCGGACCGATGGGGCCGGGCCAACATCGTGGTCTACGGGCTCCTCGCGGTCGGCCTGCTCACCACGTTCGTGCTGCCCAACGCGCCGGGCAAGCTGAGCTATCTGATCGTCTACTGCGCCGTCGCACTCGTCGAGGGCATGATCCTGGTGGCCACCCCCGCTCTCATCCGGGACTTCTCGCCCCAGTTGGGCCGCGCCTCCGCCATGGGCTACTGGACCATGGGCCCGATCATCGGCAGCCTCGTCGTCACCGCCGTCACCTCGCGCACCTACGGTGGCGCCACCACCTGGCAGGACGAGATCCGCTTCGCCGGGATCAGCGGGCTTGTCCTGTTCGTCGTCGCCCTGTTCGGCCTGCGCGAACTCGCTCCGGCCCTGCGCGATCAGATCATGGTGAGTCTGCGGGACCGGGCACTGGTCGAGGCCCGTGCCAAGGGAATCGACACCGACTCCGCACTGCGCGGCCAGTGGAGCCAGATGCTGCGCCTCGACGTCGTCGGTTCGGCCGTCGCGATCAGCCTGTACCTGCTCCTCTACTACGCCGCCGTCGGCAACTTCGTGCTCTACTTCGCGACGACCTTCGGCTACTCGGCACAGCGCGCCAATGCCCTCCTGAACTGGTACTGGGGAGCGAACGCGGTCGCGCTCGTCGTGGCGGGTCTGGTCTCCGACCGGTTGCGTGTGCGCAAGCCGTTCATGCTCGCGGGCGGACTCGGGTCCATCGGCTTCACCTTGTGGTTCACCCTGCGCACCACGGAGGCCCACACCGGTTACTACACGTTCGCTCTGATCGTCGCGGGCATCGGCGTGACCAGCGGAATCGCCTACTCACCGTGGATGGCAGGCTTCACCGAGACGGTGGAACGGCACAACCCGGCCGCCACCGCGATGGGACTCGCCATCTGGGGCTGGACCGTCCGCATCACGGTGGCCCTGTCCGCCGCCTTCGTGCCGCTCGTGGTGAATACCGTGACCCCGCTCATCGAATACGGACCGGCCGTCGAACAGGCCTCGGTCCAGGCCGCCCCGGCGCTCGCGGTGACCGGGGCGCATCCCGAACTCTTCGCGGAACTCGACGCGTACGCACCGGGCAAGGTGCCCCCCTCGCTGCTCACCCGTGCGGAGAAGGAGGTCGGTGCGGAGCGGTTGCGTACAGTGCGGGAGGCGGCCCCGCAGCTGAAGATCCTGCGTGAGCACGGCAACGAGGTGAAGCAGGCCAGTGCCGACAACCCGGGCAAGTGGCAGACCTGGTGGTGGGTGTGTCTGGGCGGGCAGGTGCTGTTCCTGCCGTTCGTCTTCGTCATGTCCGGCCGGTGGCGGCCGCGTGATGCCCGGCGCGACCTCCGGGCCCACGAGGAGGCCGTCGCCCGGCAGGTCGCCGAGATGAAGTCCGCCGCCCAGGAAGGGAACACCGCGTGACCCCGACTCAGCCCCACGAACTCACCGCACTCGAACAGGCCGCCGCCGTACGGAAGGGCGAGTTGGGCCCACTGGACCTCGTGCGCCATCACCTCGCCCGGGTGGAACGGTACGACGAACGCTTCGGCGCCTTCCTGACACGGACGCCCGAGGCGGCACTCTCCGGTGCTGCCGCTCTCCAGGAGCAGCCTGCCGGGGACGCGTCGGCGCTGTTCGGGGTGCCTACCGCGGTCAAGGACCTCGTCGACACGGCCGGGATACCGACCACGTACGGGTCGAAGGCCTTCGCCGGTCATGTCCCCGACACCGACGCCCACAGTGTGACCCGGATGCGCGCGGCAGGCACCATCAGCCTCGGGAAGACGAACACCCCCGAATTCGGCTGCTGCTGCTACACGGACAACGATTTGGCGGGACCGGCCCGCAATCCCTGGGATCCGGCGCTCTCGGCCGGTGGGTCGAGCGGCGGGGCCGCGGTGGCCGTGGCGCTGGGACTGGTCCCCGTCGCGCATGCCAGTGACGGCGGCGGCTCGATCCGGATCCCCGCGAGCGTCTGCGGGCTGGTCGGCCTCAAGCCCTCGCGGGGCCGGGTCAGTTCGGGCCCGAACGGCGCCGAGGTCACCGGCCTCGCCGTGCAGGGCCCGCTGGCCCGGACGGTCCGTGACGCGGCGGCCCTGCTCGATGTACTGGCGGGGCCCGAACCGGGCGATCCGCACTGGGCGCCGCCGCTGCCGGACGGCGAGACGTTCCTGAGCCATGCCGACCGGTCTCCCGGACGGCTGCGCATCGGCCGGTACGCGACACCGGCCGCCGAGGGCGTCACCGTGGACCCGGCGTGCCTGGCCGCCTGGGAGCAGGCCTCCCACCTGCTGGAGAGCCTGGGACACATCGTGGAGGACATACCCACGCCGTTCGGACCCGAGATCTCGGGGCACTTCGTGACCGCATGGGGTGTGCAGGCCCTCGGGCGTCCGCCGGCGGCGGAACAGGAGGCCCTGCTCCGGCCGGTGACCCGCGCCTGGCGGGAGTACGGGCGCGGGGTGTCGGGCGAGCAGTTCGCCGCGGCGGTCACCGGGATGCAGGGTGCGGCGCGACGCGCGATCCGTGCGACACGGAGTTACGACATCGTGCTCACCCCGACTCTCGCGACGCTCCCGCAGCGCGTCGAGCACTTCGACGAGTCGGGCGACCCGATGGTGAACCTGCACCGGCAGAGTGCGTTCAGCGCGTTCACCAGTCCGTACAACATGACGGGGCAGCCGGCCGTCAGCCTTCCGCTGTTCTGGACCGACGGCGGCCGGATTCCCGTCGGCGTCCAGCTCGTCGGCCGCCCCGCCGACGAGGCCGTACTGATCGCGCTGAGCGCCCAGGTGGAGGAGGCGGCCCCCTGGCGGGACCGGTACGGACACCTGCTGACGCATCCGGACGTCGATGTCCGCCGACAGACCCGGGAGTGACTTTTTTCCGGCGCTTCCCCGCCCCTGTGGGGTGTTTCCCACCCCACGGGGGCGGACGTCGCGCAGAGTACTCGGTATGACGACACCCGCTGAGCTGCTCCGCTCCCTCGCCCGCACCCGCGCCTCGCTCGACGGCGAGGAGGTCACGTACTGGTGGTCGGGCGATGTGTACTCCTGGTCCCCCGACGAGCCCTACCAGCGCGTTTTCGGATTCGAGGGAATCAACGTCGCCCGCCTGGTCCAGGACACCGAGGCCGGTCCGGACGCCTACCAACTGCTCACCCGCGAGGCCGCCTTCTACCTGGACCCCGTCAGCCGCGAGATCCTGGAGACCTGGCAGGACCTGCCGGTGGTGCACGTCTGGAACGACCCGGCGAACCAGAAGTGGCGCCCCTTCCCGATCCCGACGACCGAGCTCGGCGGACAGGTCTGCTTCAGCCTGGAGATCCCGCTGGCCTATCCCTCGCCCCTGCCGGTGGCGCAGTACCCCCTTCATTCGGCGGGCGACACCTACAAGGCGCTGGAGCTCTTCCAGTTCTTCGCCGACCGCTCCGATCTGGCGGGCCCGGCGCCCAGCGTCCCTGCCACCATGTCGTGGACCCGGATGTCCCCGTGGCTCCCGTGGATGGCCCGTGGTCAGGCGCCAGGCGGTCTCACCTTCCACTGCCGGGGCCGCAAGCTCGGCTCGTACGCCGAGGTCCCGGAGCGCACCCGCGCCTATATCGCCGACCACCAGCCGGAGTTCGCCCACGCCCCGGAGACGTGGAGCGAGCCGAACGAGACGAGCTGGACGTACTTCCGCAGGCTCAACCCGCCGAAGTAGCCTCGGCCCTGCCGGGCGGTTCGCGACTCCCCCGGCGGCCGGGGACGGCGGGCACGGTCGTAGCAGGCGATACGCGATCCGCGGTGACGCACCCGTGGACGGGTGGGTACGGTGGTGGTCGGCAGCGGCAAGGAGGAGCGCTCATGCCTCCAGAGGATCCCGCCGACCCCACGGGACAGCACCGGCTCAGTGGTCCGAACGTCGTTGCGGATCGGGGTGGTTCCGCCGCGTCCGACAGCGGCGAGGACCGTGGCGTCCCGCCCACACAGGGCGATCCCGGCAGCCGCCGGGCCCGCAAGGAACGCAGGCCGACCATCGCCGACGTGGCCCGGCACGCACAGACGTCACGCGGAACCGTTTCGTTCGTGATCAACGGCAGGCCCGGCGTGGCACCGGCGACGCGACGGCGGGTCGAGGACGCGATGCGCGTCCTGGACTGGACCCCGAACCAACTCGCCCGGTCACTGTCCAGGGCCCGCGCCGACGCACTGGGGCTGGTCATCGCCCGCGATGCGGCGTCCTTGGGCTCCGACCCCTTCTTCGCCCCCTTCATCGCCGGTCTGGAGACCGGCATGGAGCCCTACGGCCAGTCCCTCCTGCTGCGTTTCGCCCCTGACCCGGTGGCCGAGGCCGCCGTGTACGGGGAACTGGCCGCCCAACGGAGGGTGGACGGTTTCGTCCTCACGGACCTGCGCGAGAACGACCCGCGAGCCGCCCGGATCGAAGCGCTCGGCATACCGGCGGTGACGCTCAACCCGCTGGACGTGCCCAGCCCCTTTCCTGCGGTGATCCGGCCGGACGAGCCCGGCGTGACCGCCGCGGTCGAGTTCCTGATCGGGCACGGTCACCGTCTCATCGCCCATGTCGGCGGACCTCCGTCCTATCTGCACGCCGCCCGGCGCCGGACGGCGTGGCAGGACACCATGGCGGCGCACGGACTGCCGCCCGGGCCCTTCATCGCCTCGGACTTCACAGCCGCGGGCGGTTCGTCCGCCACCGCCGCGCTGCTGGACCTGCCGCCCGGCCGGTGCCCCACCGCCATCGTGTACGCGAACGACCTGATGGCCGTCACGGGCATGGCGGTTGCTCACCAGCGCGGCCTGTGCATTCCGCACGACCTGTCGGTCGTCGGCTTCGACGACGGCGAGCTCTCGCAGTTCCTCAACCCGCCGTTGACGACTGTGAGCAACGAGGCGGCGGGCTGGGGAGTCGTCGCCGCTCAGGTCCTCAACGAGGTGATCGCCGGGCAGGAACCGCCGGACCGGTTCCTGCCCGCGGCCCGCCTCATGGTCCGGGACTCGGCAGGGCCCGTCCCGCCCGGCCCTGCGCCCGATCTCATCCCTTGAGCACGCCGAGCACGCCGAGCACGGCATACCGCTGGCTGAAGACGTGCCCGATCATGAGCGGTGCGGCGACACCGGCGCTCGGGCCTCCGGCCGGGCCCGGCGCCCGGGGCGGGACCGCTGGAGTTCCGGACGACCAGGGTGGCCGCAGGAACGGTGCGGTCGCCGGTGCTTCTGCCCTCGGCCAGGTCGAGGAGCAGCCGCGCGGCCTCCCTGCCGATGCGACTGGGAGCGGTCAGCGGCCCGTTGGACTTCCGGCACTCCAGGGAGCGGATGGATGCCTGGCGGTGCGTGCTGTGGCGCTCGGGGCTTTCGCCGAGCCCGCCGTTCGAGGGTGACTTCACCTACGACGGCGGACAGGTCGCTGCGGACCACCTGCTGGGACTCGACGAGCCGCCGACCGCCGTGCTCCGCGCCAACGACCTGACCGCGATAGCGCTGATGATCCGGGCTCAGGACCTCGGGGTGCGGGTACCTGATGACCTGTTGGTGGCGGGCTACCACGACGGCATCACCTTCGGCACGTACGTGCTCCACCGGATGGGCGACCAGGGCGGCCAACGGTGGACTTCGCCCCGGTGCGGGCGAGGCATGTGAGGCTCGGGCTGCCCTCGGCCGCCAGGCCCCTGCGGCTGGTGTAGCCGGCCGTCCACCGGGCGGACCTCGCCGTCGGCCGGCGGGCGGCGGCGAGCAGCACGCACAACGCCATCAACATCGTCTCCGACCTCACCGACGGCTCCCCGTCGGCCCGTTGGGAATCCACCACCGCCGACCCACGGTGGTTCACAGTCCGCCTCGGACGCACGACGGCTCTCGGCACGGCCATCGTGGTCCGGGAGACGGCAGCCGCCGCGGCCCACAGTCTCCAGGTCTCCACGGACGGCAGGGCTTGGAACACCGTCCACGCCAGCACCTCGGGTACGGCCGGGACCGCGGTCGTCCCCCTGCCGGACGGCGCCTCGGGCCGCTACCTGCGCGTCCACGCGACCGCACGGGCCACCCGGTACGCCTACTCGGCCTGCGCCGTCGAGCTGTACGCCCCGCCCGGCGTGACCCGCGCGAACGCTCCTGCCGGTCCCCGGGCGTGAGAAGGCTGCCCCGCGCCCCTGTTCGGCCGTTGCTCTTGACACCCTTAGCACCGACGGATTACCTGACAGCCGAAACGCTTCGTCATCCCCCGACCGGGAGAGACCATGCCCCCCACCGCCAGTCGCGTCGTCCACGCGGCCTTGCTCAGACGGGCGTTGGCACCTTCCTGCCTGATTCCCGGTCTGACGCCGGCTCTCGGTTCCGCGCCCGCGCACGCGGCCGTCCCGTCGGTCCGCGACACGTACCGCGACGCCCGCGACCCCGAGTACGCGACCGGCGACCGGGTCCCTGTCAGGGCGGCTGACGAGGGCGGGACCATTGCCCTCCTGCTGCCTGACAACGATGTCATGGGCTGGGCGTCCGTCGACGGCGGCCAAAGCGGCGACGAGGTGTGGCACGACCGTTCCTTCGACGGGGGTGTCTCCTGGACCGGCGGAAGCAAGCTCGGCGACACGAGGACCCCGTCAGGCCCCACCGGCCGGCGCACCCTCGCCCGGTACGGGCCGCGCCGGACCGGCGTGTACAAGGGCACCGGCAACGGCTGCCGGCACAGTGCGCTCGACCTGCTCGACGCGGCGCAGGCCCACTGAGCAGCGGGCAGCGAGCCCGGTTGCGGGTCTCGTGCGACCGGCACGACCGGCACGGCCGTCCCCGCCCGCCACGTCCTGAATCCGGCCGCCCGGCCGGGACTTGTTCCGTCCCCTGACCGATGAGAGAAGGAATCAGAGGAAGCATGAGTTCGCACACGAGGAGTAGACGCAAGGCCGCGGTGATCGCCGTATCGCTGCTGACCGTACTGACGGGTGTCCGGTCGGCCGGCGCCTCGGCGGTCGCCGACGACGCGCCGGCGCTCGGTGGCTACTGGTCCACGTCCTACGAGGCCGGAGCACCCCAGCCCGCCGGGTTTCCCGCCTACCGCCCCGCGACGGGGCTGCGAGGCGAGACGACCCGGGTCAGCACGACGGTGACGTCGGTGATCTCGAACCAGCCGAACGACGGGAGCACCACCGAACACGTCGCGAGCCTGGCGGACAACGACAGCTCCACCAAGTGGTACGCGAGCGGATCCGGACAGCCGACGGCCGACCACCCCCTCTACGCGATCTACACACTGGAATCGGCTGCCCCGGTGACCGGTTACTCCCTCACCTCCGGGAATGACGCGCCTCCGCGCGACCCGCGGGCCTGGACGGTGTTCGGCAGCAACCGCGCCTCCGCCGCCTCCGACGCCGACGACCCGTCATGGACGGCACTCGACAGCGAGAAGGACCAGGAGTTCGGCGCCCGCAACCAGACCGGCTTCTACCCGGTCGGCACACCCGGAAGCTACCGCTACTACCAGTTGCGGGTGACCGGCAACTGCGCCGAGCACTGCACGGGGTCGACGGCCGACCGCACGAAGTTCCAGCTCGCCGACTGGACGCTGCGCAGCGATGCCGGCACCCGGCCGTCCGCGCTGGGCCTGTCCGTGGAGGACGCCCAGTCCGTCGGGGCCGCGGCCGGCACGGGCGCGCTCCGGTACGCGGGGCGCCTGCTGAAGTCCGGTGCCGCCTCCTCGACCGTGGTCATGCGGTCCGGACTCGATGTCCCGCTGGGCCCGGACTCGGCGTTGAGCTACGCGATCCGCCCGACGGACGACGCCTCCGCACATGCCACCGTCGATGTGGTCTATACCGACGCCGACGGCCGTCACACCCGGCGGCTGCACGGCCGTCCCACGCTGCGTGACACGGCGGGGCGCGCCACCGGCACGGCTCCGGATTCCTCGTCACCGACGCCCGGTGTCTGGAACACCATGTCCGTGGAGCTCGGTTCCCTCGCCGGCAAGCGGGTCACGGACGTGCTGCTCAGCTATGACAACCCCGCGGCGAAGGCCGGCTCCACCGTCTCCGGGTGGGTCGACGCCGTCGAGCTCGGCAAGCGGACGCTCGACACCTCCACCAGCTGGAGCTACCTCGACACGCCGGACGTCGACCCCGCGGGCGGTGCGACCGACCGCACGGCGTGGACACAGCCGGGTTTCGACAGCGGCGAGGGCCCGTGGAAGACGGCGACCGGGGCATTCGGCGTCAAGGGAGAGGGCACCGACCTGGGGAAGGGCTTCCCGGTCGGCACCAAGCTGAACCTCAAGAAGGGCGGCTCCCCGGACACCGACATCGAGGCGTACTTCTTCCGTACGTCGTTCACGCTGGACCGGTCTGCCATCGACGCCATGACCGGCCTGGTCGGCAGCATCGTCTACGACGACACGGCGACGGTGTACCTCAACGGCAAGCGGGTGGCGGGCTGGAACGACAGTCACATCACGCGCAACCTCCAGTACGAGACCGAGGACGGCACCGACGGCGGCGGCGACCCGGCGGCCTCGACGTTCACGATCCCGGCGTCCTCCCTGCGGGCCGGCAGCAACACACTCGCGGTCGAGGTGCACCAGTGCAACGGCACCAGCTCCGACGCGTACTTCGGCCTGCCGTACCTGGAGCAGACCGACGCCTCGCTGCCCTTCACCGACAGCCGGCTGAACACCACGTACGCATCGGACGTGCTGCCCACCGCGCCGAACGGCGGTGACTACTTCACCGAGTTGCTGCACCCGTTCACGAAGGCCGCGAGCACGCCGGGCATCATGGGCGCCAACACCGTCCTGCCGGAGGGAACGACCTACGACCAGCTGACGGCGCTCAACGACAAGACGGTCGTGAGGATCAACAACGCCTACCCGGACCGCACCGACCCGCAGGTGCAAAAGGCACTCGTCGACGGTGCGAACAGCCCGTACCGGACGATGGCCGACGGTCTCGGCGAGGCGATCGGCCCGCTCTACACCCAAGCGCTCAGGAACGGTGAACTGCCCAAGACCAACGCGTTGTTGAGCGGTCGCGTGGAGCACACACCGACTTCATCGGCCGACTGGTACCAGACGGCCAAGAACAACTACCAGTACAAGCGGCCGTTCGTGCGCATGGGCTTCACGAACGACAGCGGTCTGATCGAGCAGTGGGACAGCCCGGGTGGCTATGCGGGGCTGGAGGGCGACGGGTCCTTCCCGAGCGGCCACACCAGCCACGCCTACGCACAGGGCATCGTGATGGCCACGCTGCTGCCGCAGCTTGCTCCACAGATCCTGGCCCGCACCTCGGAGTACGCCAACAACCGGATCGTGCTGGCCTTCCACTACCCGACCGACATCATGGGGGGCCGGATCGTCGGCGCGGACACCGCACAGATGCGCTGGTCGGACCCGCGTTTCCGCACCCTGCTGGAGCAGGCCGGAACCGAGTTGCGGAGCGTCCTCACCCAGAAGTGCCACGAGGCCGGACGGGCCGGCACCCTCGCGGAGTGCGCGGCGGGCGCAAGCCCGTACCTGAGTACGGACAAGGCGTTGAGCGTGTACCGGCAGCGCATGACCTACGGGTACCCGCAGGTCGGCACCACCGGCTTGGACCCGTCCGTTCCCCCGGGCGCGGAGAACCTGCTGATCACCGCCTTCCCCGGACTGTCCGCGGCCCAGCGCCGTACCGTGCTGGCCGCCACCGAGATCCCCTCGGGATATGTGATGGACCAGGAGGACGGCACCGGTAGCTGGCAGCGGCTGGACCTCGCGGCCGCGATGGCCGCGCGGGTCACCGTCGGACGGGGCGGGTCGCTCACCGTCAACGGCGTCGCCGTGGACGCCGACGGCCTGCCGCACCACCGCCCGGGTTCCGCGGGCGGTCAGTAGACGAGCACTGTCCGGGCACCGCCGCCGCGGTGCCCGGACCCGCGCAGGTGCGCCGGCGGCCGTACCTGTTGGTTACCAGGTGACGGGCAGGGCGTGGAGGCCGTAGATGAGGGCGTCGTACTTGAAGGGAATCGCGTCGAGGCCGTCGACGGTGCGCAGGGTGGGGATGCGGCGGAAGAGGGTTGGATAGAGGACTTGGAGTTCCATCCGGGCCAGGGGCTGGCCGACGCAATGGTGACTGCCGGCGCCGAAGGCCTGGTGCAGGCGGGCGTTGCGGGTGAGGTCGAGGCGGTCGGGCTCGGGGAATACCAGCGGGTCGCGGTTGGCGAGTTCACCGAGGAGGATGACGCCGTCTCCGGCGCGGATGGTGTGGCCGGCGATCTCGATGTCCTCCAGGGCGGTGCGGCGGCGGCCGAGGTGGACGATGGAGAGATAGCGCAGGAGTTCCTCGACGGCTTCGCGGATGACCGCGGGGTCGTCCGTGTCACGGATCAGGGCGAGCTGATCGGGGTGCTGCAACAGCAGGAGTGTGCCCAGGCTGATCATGTTCGCCGTGGTCTCGTGTCCGCCCAGGAGGAGGAGCACGCCCATGGCCGCGGCCTCGCGGCGGGTCAGTTCACCGCTGTCGATCTGGGCGCAGAGGCTGGAGAGGAGGTCGTCGCCCGGCTCGGTGAGTTTGCGGCCGACGAGCTCGTCGAGGTACCCGGCGAGGTTGGCGTGGGCCGTGCCCCGTTCCTGCGGGGAGGCGACGGCGGAGACGATGGTCTTGCTGTTGACCTGGAAGAACTCGTGGTCCTCGTAAGGGACTCCGAGCAGTTCCGAAATGACAAGGGAGGGGATCGGCAGGGCCAGCGACTGGACGAGGTCGGCCGGTTTGGGGCCTTCGAGCATGGCGTCGATGAAGTCGTCGGCCATCTCCTGCACGCGGGGGCGCATCGCCTCGATCCGCTTGATGGTGAAGGTGCCGCTGATCATGCGGCGCAGCCGGGCGTGCTCGGGGTCGTCCATGCCGACGAAGCTCAGGTCCGTGCCGCCGGCGTGGGCGTGGGCCGGGTCGACAGGGCTGGGGTAGCCCGGCCTGGAGAACTCCACGCTCAGCCGGGCGTCGGACAACAACGCCTTCTGCTCGGCGTGTCCGGTGACGGCCCAGGGGGTGCTTCCGCCCCATGAGGTGACCCGGGTGAGCGGTCCGTGCCCGGTCAGCGCCCGCATCTCGGGCGAGGGTGCGAACGGGCACTGCGACGAGCGCGGCGGAGGGAAGGCGGGGATGCCGGGGGCGCTTGTTTCGGGGATGGCGGGCGTGCTGGTCATGGTCTCCTCCGGTGGGGCGGCAGGTGCTGGCGGGCGGTCACCGCGGGACGGCGGCTCCGGGCCGGGGTGCGGGGGCGTACCGGTCGACGAGGTGCAGTCGGTGCTGGCGGGCCTGTTTGGGCATGTTCCAGCCGAGGACCGCGACAGGGCTGCCCTCGCCGTCGAGGTACTGCGCGACGAACCGGCCCTGCTCCATGTCGCCCTCGACGATGCGCAGGGTGGCGGCCGGGGTGGGCAGCCCGTACACCTGGATCCGGGCGCCGAACTGGTCGGTCCAGAAGAAGGGCACGGGGGTGTAGGGGCGGTCCCCGCCCAGGATGTTCGCCGCGACCAGCATGGCTTGCTCGGTGGCGTTCGTACGGTTCTCGAGGCGCAACGGCCGGTCGAGGCCCGCGTGGTGGAACCGGGCGACATCTCCGACGGCGTAGACCCCGGGGGCGGCCAGGCAGCGGGAGTCGCACACCACGCCGTCGTCCAGTGCCAGGCCGCTGCCTGCCAGCCAGTCGGTGGCAGGGGTGCTGCCGACCGCCGCGACGACCAGATCGGCGGGGATGGTTTCGCCGTCAGCCGGGCGGACCCCGGTGACGCGTCCGTCGGCCGTCTCCACCCCCTCCACCATGGTGCGCGGTCGCAGCCGCACCCCGCTGCCGGTGTGCAGCGCGGCGAGCAACTGCGCGATGTCGTGCCCCAACTGCGCCTGCATCGGCGCTGCTTGGGGTCCGGTAAGTGTCACGTCGGTGCCCATGAGGCGGGCGGTGGCGGCGATCTCGGCGCCGAGCACCCCGTCGCCGATGACCACGAGCCGTCCGGCTTCCAGCAGTTCGCCGCGCAGCTGTGCGGCGTCGTCGAGGGTCCGCAGGACGTGCACGCCCGCCGGGCCCGAAAGCGCGGGCATCCGGCGCGCGTGAAGCCCCGTGGCCAGCACCACGGTCTCCGCTCGCAGCTCCGCTCCGCTCGTGGTGCGCACGGTTCGCGTGGCGGCGTCGAGGGCGAGCGCGCCCTCGCCGAGAACCAGCTCCGCGTCGAGGGCCTCCAGTACGTCACGCGTACGCAAGTGGGTGCGCTCGGCCTGCCACGTCCCGGCCAGTACCTGCTTGGACAGGGGCGGACGGTCGTACGGTGTCTGCGACTCCTGGCCGAGCAGTGTGATCCGGCCGCGGTAGCCCTTGCGGCGCAGGCTCTCCACGACCGTGAGGCCCGCGGCGCCGGCCCCGACGACGAGTACGCCCGTCGGCGTGTTCACCCGTCCTCGCCGAGGTGGATGGCGGCGGCGGGGCAGACGCCGGCGGACTCGCGGACCTCCTCGTGCCGCCCGACCGGGGGTGCGGCGTCGAGGAGGATGACGATGCCGTCCTCGTCGCGCTGGTCGAACACCTCCGGTGCGATCAGCACGCACTGACCGGCACCGCAGCACTTCTCCTCGTCCACAGTGATCTTCATGGTCCCTCTCCTGGTGGTCCTTCAGTGACGGGTGGTGGGCGCGGCGAACAGCCCCACGAGGGCGTCCTCCAGCGCGTCGGCGGTGCGCTCCCAGGACGCGCCGGGCTCGGCCAGGCCTTCGGCGAGGGTGCGTTCGCGCTCCGCGCAGGTGTGGGTGATCAGGTGGCGGGCCATCTCGGCGCGTGCGGGGCGGATCTCGGGGGGCACGATGTCGTGGAGACACCGGCCCAGCCCCTGGAGGGTGAGGCACAGGCTGTCCCGGGTGAGGGACTCGTCCTCCACCAGTGTCCGCATCAGCGGGTCGGTCATCACCTGCACGGCGAACCGTGCGTGCCAGGACGGGACGCCCAGGGCGGCGTTGTGTTCGGTCACCGGGCGCAGCAGGCAGCGCACCCAGTCCCGCAGCTCGGTGCTCTGCCCGGCGGCCTTCACGTAGCGCATGCGGATGACGTCGACGTGCGTGCCGTGCCTGGCCATGATGGTGCGTACGAGCGTGGCCCGGCTGCCGAAGTGGTAGCTGACGGCGGTGTTGTTCCCCTGGCCCGCCGCTTCGCTGATCTGGCGGTTGGAGACGTTCGACAGACCGTGTTCCGCGTAGAGGCGTTCGGCGGCCGTCATGATGGCCTCGCGTGTGTCGGCGCCGCGGCCGGTGCGGGGCTGAGCTCTGTTCACCATGTCACCGGCACTTCGCGCAGCGGGCTGGTGAGCATGCCCTCGTGACGTTGCAGGTCGTCGGCGTCCACCGCGAGCCTGAGCTGCGGAAGGCGGCGCAGCAGTACGCCGAGCACGGCCTGCAGTTCGGTGCGGGCCAGCGGCTGGCCCAGGCACGAGTGGGGCCCCGCACCGAATGTGAGATGCGGGTTGGGACTGCGCCCGACGTCCATCACGTCGGCCTTCTCCCAGGCGCGTTCGTCCCGGTTGGCCGCCGCCATGCTGCACACGACCGTCGCACCGCGCGGCACGGTGCCGCCGGAGAGCTCGATGTCCTCGTGGGCGTAGCGCAGCATCCCGAAGCCGCTGCCGTTCGGGTCGAAGCGCAGCAGCTCCTCCACGGCCGAGCGGATCAGCGATCGGTCCTCGACCAGGCGCTCCCAGCGGCTGCGGTCGGACAGCAGATGGGCCGTCATCATGGCGATGAACCCGGCCGTGGTCTCGTGGCCCGCCAGCAACAGCGCCTGCCCGGTGGCCACCAGACCCGCCTCGGACATCGGATCGCCCTCGGCGTCCTGCGCGTCCATCAGCCGGCTGAGGAGATCGTCTCCGGGCGCGTCGCGCTTATCGGCGATGAGGGCCGACATGTAGGCGGCGAAGTCCCGGTGTGCGGCGTCGGTCTCCTCCCGCGTGTACTTCGTCATGTTGAGGAAGGTGTCGGACCACGCCTTGAAGCGTTCCCTGTCGCTCTCCGGCACACCGAGCATCGTGCAGATGACGTAGACCGGCAGGGGGAGGGCCAGATGGCTGACCACGTCCGCGGGACCGCCGTGCTCGATCATGGTGTCGACGAGCCGGTCGGCCATCTCCTCCATCTGCGGTTTCAGCGCGGCCATCCGTTTCGCGGTGAACCACCTGCCCACCATCCGGCGCCAGCGTGCATGGCCCTCGTCGTTCAGGGTCCGTGCCATCGGGCTGCTGAAGATGCCTTCGGCGTCACCGGCCGTGATGCGCGCGGCGTCGGGCCTGGCCAGGCCTTCGCGGCTGAGCCGTGGGTCTGCCAGCGCGGCGCGTACGTCCTGGTAACGCGTGAGCAGCACCGCCGTGTCACCGCTCGGAAAGGCCACGTCTGCCACCGGGCACTTCGACCGGAGTTCCGCCCACCTCGCGGGCGGCTCCAGGGCTGCCGGAGAGACGAACGGGTAGTCCGGCGGACCTGAATCCTGGATCTCGCTCATGCCAGCCTCCTTGGGTCCGGGTTCTCGATCACTAGACACCAGACCCCGATCTAAATCAATCGACTGACTTAATCGGAGTGGCCGGGTGGCTGGAATCGCATGGGCGGAGCCCGGTGGGTGGCGTCGCGCAGCACGACAGCTCGCGCGGCGCGTCCTGTTCCGGAGCCGCGAGCGGCCCTCGCTACAGCCGCATGTCGTGGCCGATTCGGCCGCTCTCCCCCGTCGGCGGCACGGGCAGGAGTTCCGCGTGCGGGGCGTGGTCCGCCGCCGACACGATGAGCGTGTGGGCGCCCGGCCGCAGCCCGTCGACGCGGTAGCGGCCCGACCGCACGGGTCCTGCTGCGACCCGCCTTCCGCCCCCGTCGATCACGGTGATCCAGCCTGCGCAGCCCGCGGGGTGCCGGTCGCAACTGACACTGCCGGTGACTGCGACCCCGGCGGAGGAACCGGCCGCGCCGGCCGATGGGGCAGGCGCCGCGGGCCCCGGTGAGGCGGCTTCTGTCCGGGATGCGGCGGTGACCACGGCCGTGCGGCCGGAGTCGCCGTCGGCGGCGGTCTCCCGGGGCGGCGGCCATGTGGTGGCCCACTCGGCCACGAGTGTCCGGGTGCGGCGTTCCATCGGGGAGATCGCTGCTTCCTTCACGCAGGCGCTGCGCACGGTGAGCCCGCACCGCTCCGCGTACCCGGCGAGCGATTCGTCGAGCGCGGCCAGCTCCCGCAGCGCCGAACGGATGCGCGCGGCTCGGGGTCCCGGCGGGGCCACGTCCAGCTCCGCCTTCAGTTCCCGTACCAGCGGGCCCACCCGCTGCCAGGATTCCTGGGGCTCGCCGGTGGCGAGCGAGCGGTCCAGGGCCTGCAGCGAACCGGTCAGGACCGCGGTGATGCGCGCGAACCGTTCGGCCTGCCGGGGCGCCAGGTCGATGTCGATGTCGGCCGCTGCCGCGAGGGCGCGGGCGTGGCCGGTGGCCGTGGTGAGCAGGGCGGTGCGGTTGTCCGCGTCCTTCCCCCGTACCCCGAGTGGCATCCTGACCAGTGGCCGGACCAGGCTCACCACCTGGAAGAGGGCCGAGTCCACCGCGCGGGCCGCTCCTCGCAGCCGGACCGGGGCATCGGGGTCCGCCCAGCGCAGGGCGAGCTGTGAGACGAGTTCGTCGACGGCGGACACGTAGCCGCGCTCGGCCTCGCGTGTGATCCTCCGGCCGGAGAGCGGAAAGATCAGCGCCGCGCACGCGGTTGCCACGAGTATGCCGAGACCGTTGTCCAGCAGCCGCTCACCGAGCAGGTGGTCCATGCCGCCGTAGGGCGTCGTCAGTCCGTACAACTGAACCAGCGCGACGACGAGCCCGACGACCCAGAGGGCGTACGCGCGCTGCATCCCCCAGGCGCCGAGCGTGAGACCCGCCACGATGATCGCGAGCATGACGTAGACGTGACCGTGGCCCACCAGGTGGAGCAGCGCGATTCCGATCACGGCGCCGACCACGGTTCCCGCCATGCGGTGGCCGAACTTGCGCAGCCGCTCATGGGTCGTGTTCGTACCGAAGAGGGTGATCATCACGCCGACCAGCCCCCAGTAGAAGCGGTGCGGATCGATGGCGTCGGTGATCGGGCAGACGATGGCGGCGGCGATCCCGGCATGCAGCGGTGCGCGTACGAAGGGGACGGCACGTCGCCAGCTCGACTCCGTGCGGGCCGCGAGCACGCGCTGGGTCGCCTCCCCGGATCCGGCGGGACGGTTGCGCTCCAGGGCCACGGTCGGCTGGAAGGGGACCTTCCCAGGGGACTGGGGCGAGTTCCAGCCCAGCGCGAGCCAGTGGGAGAGCGAGCCGGCCAGCGAGTCGAGGAGCTGGGCCACGCGGTGGGCCGGTTCGGCGGACTCCGCCCGCCGGCTCCCCGTGCCGGCGCCGGGAAGCACCTGACCGGCCCGCTCCCGGATGATCTCCGCCGCGGGGTGCAGCCCCCGGGCACTGCCGAGGGGTGTGTCCCGCGCGATGACCAGGCCCACCACCAGGGCCTCGCGCAGCCTCGGCGGCACGTCGAGTCCCACGAGGTCCTGCACGGCCCGGCCTATTCCGCGAAGAGCCAGCTCGGCGTCGAAGAGATGGCGGTGGAGGAGCTCAGCCATGACGGGGTCGGCCGCGACCTCCGGCTGGGCGAGCCGTCCGTCGATGGTGACGGTGGTGACGTTGAGACGGCGCAGTGAGCGCGCCATGCGGCGCACCGCCCGCTCCTGGTCGGCGTCGGGGTCCAGCGCCTCGATGGCCGCGTCCGCCACCCGGCGGGCTTCCACGACGAAGGCGCGCTGGGTACGCAGCAGATCCTCGCGCGGCATCGGGTAGCAGAGCAGCAGCCGGGTCACGAGCACCGCGACTGCGGAGACCAGGGCCACGAGGAGGGCCTTGCCCGCCATGCCCGCCGGGATGTTCGCCATCATGCCGACCATCAGGCCGTTGAAGAGCATCATGCCGGTGAGCAGGGCGAGTTGTCCGAACCGGGCGAGGAAGAAGGTCAGTGCCAGCGCGCCGACCATCAGGCCGATCTCCAGGCGGCGGTCGTCGTGCAGCTCGGCGGCCAGCCAGAGGACGGCGGCGTAGGGGAACGGCATCCATACGATGGCCCGGGTGAGCCGCTGCCAGGTGTTCTCGGCCACGGCGAAGGCACTCATCAGGCCCATCATCCCGCCGACCATCATGCCGGTCATGGCCGGGATGCCGAGGCCCCGCGCCATGCCGTAGCCCACCGCGAGGGCGGTCACCATGGCGACGAAGGTGCGCCATCCCGCCTGCAACTGACCGAGGCCGGGATCCGCCGCGAGCACCCAGTCCCAGCGCCGCCGGGGCCCGCCCACTCGACGCGGTGCGACGGCCCGCGGAACGTCCGCCGCGGATACGGGGGTGCACTGAACGCCCCCCGCGGGGGCGGCGGTGCGCGGAGCGCCTGCCCCGGGTGCCGGGGTGCCGGTGGGCGGTGCGGACGGTCCTCGGTCCGGTGCGGTGTCCGACGGCGCGGTGCCTGGGCTGATCAACTGGTCTCCGGTTCCATCGCGTTCAGCAAGGTGTTGAGGGCGTCGCGGGCGGCCCCCACCGCGCGCTCGGAGTCGTCCACGCCGGCGTCGAGGCCCCGCAGGAGCGCTGCGGCCATCCGTCGGCGTCCCTCTTCGAGCAGGTTCCGGCCGGCCGCCGTCAGGGTCGCCTCCACGACACGCCGGTCGGGTGCGCGGCGTTCACGCGAGGCCAGGCCGCGCTCTTCGAGGCTCTGGAGGACCACCGTCACGCGCGGCTGCGCCATTCCGGTGCAGGCGGCGAGCGCGGTCACCCGCCGGGGGCCGTCCTCCAGGGCGTCCAGTACGGCCGCCTGGCTGCGGGTGAGCCCGAAGGCGCCGCTGCGAAAAAGCGTCTGCGACAGTCGCCCGATTCCCCTGAGGAGGCCCCTGGCAGCGCTCTCGATGCGCTGCTCGTCGGTGGGACCCGACGAGGACAACGATTGATGCATATAGCAATTATATATATGTCAAGAGAGGCACCGGAACCATGCGCGGGCAAAATGCCCGGCCGCGCCGGAGCGGTCCGCCCGTGAGGGCGAGGACTCCGCCATGCTCAGGACCGCGACGCCCCCGGTCGCGTCAGCCGGTGCAGCGCCCGCACGAGCGCCTCGACGCCCGACTCCGCCTTGGACCGGGGACAACCGGCATTGAGCCGGACGCGCCCCGGGGAGCCGTACGCGGCTCCCGGCATGATGGCCACCTTCTCCACCTCGACGAGCTCGCGCTGCAGCGCTTCGTCGTCGACCCCGAGGGGCCGCAGATCGATCCAGGCGAGATACCCGGCCTGCGGGGGTTCCCAGCCGAGCTCCGGGAACTCCGCGCGCAGCCGGTCGGCGACCATCGCGAGGTTGCCCGCGAGATAGCTGAGCAAGGCGTCCAGCCAGGGCGCCCCTTCCCGGTACGCGGCGATGTGCCCGACCAGTGACAGCACGGCCGGAGAGGAGAGGCCGTCCGCGTCCTTGAGCCGGCTCAGATAGGCGTCACGCGATCCGGGGTCGCCAATGATCCCGTAACTACCGGTCAACGCAGGAATGTTGAATGATTTCGAGGCCGATGTGACCACGGCCCACCGTCCGTCGCCGCCGTGAGCGGCCCAGGGACGGTGGACGTGCGGGGTGTGGGCGAGGTCGGAGTGGATCTCGTCGCTGATCACGGCCACCTCGTGCCGTTCGCACAGCCGCGCCATCCGGTCCAGCTCGTCCGCGGACCAGACCCTGCCCGTCGGATTGTGCGGCGAGCACAGCAGCAGCACGGAGGTGTCGGGAAGCGCCAGGAGCCGCTCCAGCTCCGCCCAGTCGTCCAGCGGGCACTCCCGGAGCTGCCGCCCGTGGGCCGCGACGGCCCTGGGGAAGGCGTCGTACATGGGCGTGTGCGCGACCACTCCGTCGCCCGGCTCCGACCACAGGCGCAGCAGTTGGGAGATCTGGTAGAGGACGGAGGGCGCGTAGACGATCGACTCCGGATCGACGGTCGTCGCGTGCCGTGACGCGTACCAGTGGACGATGGCGGAGAGGAAGTCGCTCTGCCGCCATCGCGAGTAGCCGAGCACACCGTGGCCGAGTCGGTCGCGGAGCGCGGCAAGGATCTCCGGTGCGGTCTCGAAGTCCATGTCGGAGATGGTGAACGGCAACAGGTCCGGCACTCCGAAACGGTCCTCGACGTAGTCCCACTGCGTGCACCAGGTGCCGTGCCGGTCCACGGGGGTGTCGAAACCGTACGGCGCCGGCACGGGCTCGCCGGCCGGACCGCAGGGGGCGGGAGGGGGGAAGGTCATGGTCAGCCCACCGGGACCATGGTCGCGATGGCGTCCTTCACCGACTGGACCTGCGGCCCGATGATGACCTGCACGTTGTGGCCGTCGAGCTTGATGACCCCCACGGCGCCGAGCTTCTTCAACCGCGCCTCGTCGACCCGCGCCGCGTCCTGAACCGTCATGCGCAGGCGGGTGATGCAGTTGTCCAGGGACTGTATGTTGTCGGCGCCACCGATCGCGTCCAGGATGGCGACGGCGTCGTACTTCCCCGCGACCAGCACGCGTGCGGGCTCCGTCTCCCCGTCCGAGGCGGCGGGTCCGCCGTCGTCGTCCGGCTCCGTCTCCTCCTCGCGGCCGGGGGTCTTCAGGTCGAAGCGCGTGATCGCCCAGCGGAAGAGGAAGTAGTAGACGGCGAACCACACCGCCGCGATCACGGGTATCAGGTACCACTTGGTCGTCGAGCCCTGGAGGACTCCGAAGACCAGCCAGTCGATGACATTGCCGTCGGTGTTCCCGATGAAGACGCCGAGCACGGCGGCCGTGAGGAAGCCGAGTCCCACGAGGACCGCGTGGATGGCGTACAGCCACGGTGCGACGAACAGGAACAGGAACTCCAGCGGCTCGGTGATGCCGCCGACCACGCAGGCCACCACGCCGGACACGAGAAGGGCCTTGATCTCCGGGCGCATCTTCCTGTTCGCGCAGTGGTACATCGCGAGCGCGGCGCCCGGGAGTCCGCCCAGGTAGGACGCCATCTTGCCCTGGGAGAGGAAGTGGGTCGCGTCGGTGACGGCGGCGTCCGGCGCGGCGGAGCAGTCCAGGTGCGCGTAGAACATGTTCAGGGCGCCGGAGACGTTGTCCCCGCACACCGTTCCCGAACCGCCGACGTCCGTGAACCGGAACATGGCCACGAGGATGTGGTGCAGTCCGATCGGCCGCAGCAGCACCTCCCCCATGCCGAAGAAGAACGGCCCGAAGACACCTGTGTGCCCGATGCCGCGGCCCACCGCGGTGATCCAGCCGTTGAAGGTCGGCCAGACCAGCGGGATGAGCAGACCCAGCACGCTCAGTACGAGTGCCGAGACGATCGGGACGAAGCGCAGGCCACCGAAGAAGGCCAGCGCGTCAGGCATCCGCTGCGCGCGAAAGCGCTGGTGGAGGAGGCTGACAACGATGCCAACGACCACGGCTCCGAGCAGTCCGGTATCGATGGACTGCACGCCGAGGACATCGGCTATGCCGTAGTGCCTGATCGCTTTCTCGTCCTCGAAATCGACGCCCTTGGCCGTCAGGTAGAAGTTCACCGCCAGATTCATGGCGGCGAAGCCGACGAAGCCGGAGAAGGCCGCTACTCCCTTGTCCTCGCGGGCGAGACCGAGCGGGATCGCCATCGCGAAGAGGACGGGCAGGAAGGTGAAGGCGACCAGACCGGTGTTGGCCATCCAGGTGAAGACGAGATGGAAGCCCTCCGCCTTGAGGAAGGGGAGGTTGTCGGTGACGGCCTCGCTGGAGAGTGAGGAGCCGATGCCCAGGATGATGCCGCAGAAAGCGAGCAGGGCCACCGGGAGCATGAACGTCTTGCCGAGCCCCTGGAGGAATTCCCAGAGTGCGGCCTTGGTCTTCTGCATGTGTAGGGAACCTTCGAACCTGGGGGGACTGCCCCGGCGCTCACCGTGGCACTGTGGGGGCCCACGGACGATCGAGCGACGGAGGACATGACGAGGGGTTCCGGCCGTCCTCGCACGATGCACCTGGGGATCGCCCGGTGAACAGCGCCAGGCAGGGCCGTTCCGCGCAGGGATCACATCACAGCAGGTCGGCGGCTGTCCATGGAGGCCTTGGCGCACAGCTCCGGCGCCGGATGTGACGGACCCGGCATGCGGAGGGGAAGATACCGTCGCATCCCGTGGCCCCTGCCACTCGTACTCCCGCGCACCGGGTGTTTGGCGGCGCGTCGGCGGGTAAGGGCTCTGTGGTCGCCGGAGACAATCCGGTGGATAGTTCGGATATGGATAGAAAGAGGAGGGTTCGATGTCATCGAAGCGACGTCGTAAGAAGAAGGCCCGCCGCAAGAACGGCGCGAACCACGGCAGCCGTCCGCAGACCTGAGGGCGCGCCGATTCATCGGGGGGTGGCGGATGCCACCCCCCGAACGCGTTGGGGGCGAGCGCGTGCCGGACCGACCGGCGCACGGGCCCATGACGCTCGCCGTGTTCAGCCGCGCACGGGCCCATGACGCTCGCCGTGTTCAGCCGCGCACGACCGAGAGCCGGACCTCTTCCAGTCGCTCCGGGCGCAGCAGCACCGGGCCGAGCAGGCCGGACGGCTGGGGGTCGCCGTGCTCGTTGGCGCCGGTGTTGGTGACGCGCACCCGCACCACGTTCTCCCCCTGGTGCAGCGAGGCGGTGACATCGAGCCGGTACGGCGACCACAGCAGGGAGGGCAGCTCCACACCGTTCACGGTGACCTGGGCGACATCGCGTACCTCTCCGAGGTCGAGCGTCCAGAGCCGGTCGGCCAGGTCTTGGACGTCGAGGTTGAACCGGCGTTCGTAGAGAGCCGAACCGGAGTAGGACGCGTTCAGGCCCGTCCAGGATCCGAGCGGGCGGTCCGTGGCCCGCGTGCCGTCGGCTTCGAAGCGGAAGCTCCAGTCGCCGTCGAGTGGCAGCGCGGCCAGCGCATCGGTGACGGCGAGGCTGCCGGTGAACCTGCGGTTGCCGCCCTGTGCGACGACCCGTGCGGTTCCCGGCGCGGACACCCGCACAGTGGCGGTGCCGCGATTCCCCTTGACCGTCAGGTGCTGCACCGGTGCGTTCGACTCCACCGCGTGCGCGGGCACCCCGTGGGACGCACGCCGGAACACCACCAGGACGGCGGCCTTCGCCTCCAGCCGCAGCGCGACCGCGGTGCCCGCGTCCGGCCTGCTAGCGAACGTCGCCGTGCGCCACACTTGCGCCGGTACGGTCTTCCCGGTGTCCGGGTCGCACAGGTGCGGCACGCCGACGGCAGGGAAGGTCGCGGTGACCTCGACCCCTTCGGCATGCTCGTTGTTGAGCAGGAAGGACTGCTCGCCGTCGCGGTCCAGTCGCAGCGCCCTCAGCTCGGGAGCGGGCGGCGAGAGCATGACTGCGGCGCCTCCCGCCGCCACGACCTGGGCGGCTGCCCCGGCCACGTCCTTCACCCGGTGCGTGCGAGGAGCGCGTGCACCGGCGAAGAGTGAGGCCAGCGCGTTCGCCAACTCCTCGGCACGGCCGGCCGGTTCCTGGCGCGGCAGCTCGCCGACCGCCACCAGCACGCCGCCGCCGTCCACGAACCGGGTGAGCGCCACGGCCGCGCCGAGCGAGAGCATCGGCGTCGTGGGCAGCACGAGGATGCCGTACCGCTGCCGTCCGACGACCAGGTCCCCGCCGTGCGAGCGCGCGTGCTCGATCAGCGCCGGGTCGGCCGTGAGCGCGCCCTCGTCGACGAAGTCGAAGTCGATCTGGCTGTCCTCCAGTGCGTGCACAGCGCCGGTGAACGCACTGTCGATCGTGGTCTGCTCGGGGAGGCCCTGGAAGGACTCCGCGGCTCGTTGCGGCTGGAGCAGCGCTGTGCGGGCCGCGGGCGTGGCCCGTGCGGCCTCCACCAGCCGCCCGATCCATTCGTTCAGCGGCGACGAGAAGTCCCACCACGGGTTGACCGGCTGGAACGGTGGTGCGAAGACGATGTTGTCCGAGTCCGAGAAACGGGCATGCAGCAGCACCTTGTTGATGCCGCGGACGACGAACGCCCCGATCACCTCGCGGGTGAACGCAGGAGTGACCTGCCAGCCCGCGGCTCCCATGGCCTCCAGGTAGACGCGCTCGTGCCCGACCTGGTGTGCGGCGCTGGCCGGCCAGCGAGGCAGGGTGCGGTGGTAGCCCTTCTGATAATGGTCGGCGATGAGGTCGGTGCCGGGAACCTGGGCCCACTGATGTGCCGTGTTGAGGTTTCCGGTGCTCATGATCTGCTCCGCCGGGCCGTACTCGTCCCACAGCGGGTTGGAGATCAACTGCAGGCCGTGGTCACCCGCCCAGGTGCTGATGCCCTTGTAGTAGGCCGACGAGAAGCGGTTCGAGACCGCGCGCCAGAAGACACCGCGCAAGGCGCGTCCCTGCTCGCCGAGGTCGTCGTGGACCGCGGAGAGCACGATGCCAAGACCTGCCCGCCCGCCGAGCCGCCGTACCTCGTCGGCCAGACTCGGTGACCACGGCACCTGGGCCCATTCGGCGTCGGCGGACACCACGAAGGGTTCGTCGTCGGCGAAGCCGAGCAGCACCTGGCCGACGGCCCAGGGGAATCTGCGGACGTACTCGCCCGGGACGATGTCCATGAACAGGCCAACGGCCTCGTCATCCAGCAGGTCGAGGTAGTTACGGCGGCTGCCGTCGGTGTCCGCAAGCGGCCGGGTGGTGAAGACGTCCACCTGCCACTGCCCGGCCGGGGCTGTCCACGTCCCGCCGCCGCGCGCGGTGTCCGTGAGATCGATCATCCGCGGGACGACGGGGCCGCCGGTGCCGATCGGACGCGCCGAGGCCGCGAAGGTGTCCCCGAGGTCCTCGGGCGTCAGGAAACGGTCCACCGCCGAATCGGTTTCGAAGGTGTCGGCGAACAACTGACCGCCGTCCGCCCCGACGACGGTCAGGCTGTCCCACGAGGAGCGCTGCGCCGCGGTGGCGCGCAGACCGACCGTGCCGGTGGCGAAAGCGGAGTCGGAGACCGGCGCGGACTCGGTGCCGTCGAGCGAGGTGACGATGGACCGTCCCCGTACGGCGACTTGGAGGTGGTGATCGTCGCCGGCGTCGAAGCCGGCGACGGCGGTGCCCGACCTCAGCAGGGTGAAGTCGCCGTCCGTCTGACGCCACACGTCCACGCCTCCGTCGTTCCGCAGGTCGGCGAGGTAGCCGTTCCTGGCGTCGGAGCAGCGCACCGACAGCCCGGCGGTACCGGAGTCGATACGGACGGTGCCGCTGACGGTGTAGTCCCTCCATCCGGCGCCCTCCTTCAGGATGCGCACACCGTCGAAGGCGGCGGCGTCCACCACCAACCGGCCGTCCGCCACGCCCAGTGCCCGGCCAGCCAGCGGGACGGTGTCACCTGCGGCGGCCCGCGTGCTGCTGCGCCGCACGCCCTTGGCCCGCAGGTGGGGCCGAGGCGGGTAGGTGCGGTCGCCGACCGCGCCACCGTTCACCACGAACCCGCCGGCCCGGCCGCTGGGGAAGAAGTCGTCGTTGAACAGCCATATACGCATGTGGTGGCGGCCGGCCTCGCGGAGCGTGTGCTCGACGATGTCGAACCACTCCTCGGTGAAGAAGGCCGGCCGCAGGGCGGTGGTGTCGAACGGGAAGACCAGCACCTCGCTCACACCCTTGGCACGCATGTCCGCGAGGGTGCTGTCCACCAGGTCCGTGGTGACGGTGCCGTTCCAGAACCAGAGGATCAGCGGCATGCTGTCGGCGGCCGGGCGCGCGAACCGTGCGGCGGAGAAGGTCCCGTGGCCCGTCGGTTCGGCGGCGTGGGCGGACTGCCAGAAGCTGGTGGTCGCACCGGCCGCCGCTGCGGCAGCGGCGATCTGGAGCACCCGTCGGCGCGAGAGGGGAAGGTCGCGGCCGCTCCGACGGCTGACCGGCACCTGCGCTTCCGCGGGAAGGGCGGCGCCGTCGGTGGTCGGGTGGACACCGTCGTTCATCGGAACTCCCTCGCAGAGTGGATGCGACGCCGGCAGACAGGCGGGGCGCGGCCGCCGTCGGGGCGGCACGGGCCGCCCCGACCAGAGGATGAATTGATTCAATCGAGCCGTGCGGACGCTACGACAGCCGATCGGCGAGCGTCAATGCCTCCGCCGCGATCCGCCGCAACCTTTGAGAGAATGCCAGCTCAGGCTTCTGGCGCGGCGAGTGACGAGGCGTCACCAGATCCGCAAATCCCGGGACATGCATGGTTGAACGATTCAATTCGCGAGGTCGGCGACGGGCAGGGTAGGCGCACCCTCTCCCCTGCCCGCGCTCCGCGCTATCGCCGGATGACCGAGTGGATCCAGTCGAGCTGCCCGGAGATCTCCCCCGCCCCGGCCACGCGTTCCCGGTCGGAGG
Organism: Streptomyces sp. NPDC127177; assembly: GCF_042672475.1. Taxonomy (NCBI): domain Bacteria; kingdom Bacillati; phylum Actinomycetota; class Actinomycetes; order Kitasatosporales; family Streptomycetaceae; genus Streptomyces; species Streptomyces sp. NPDC127177. The sequence goes on along the minus strand of NZ_JBHXUW010000001.1, from coordinate 264,169 downwards.
CGGCGAAGACGCCCAGCAGGACTTCCTCGCCCTGTGGGGCGATGCTCATCACCGGGCCGCCGGAGTCACCGCCCGCGGGAATGCCCGACACCCGTTCCATGCAGAAGTCCGGGCCACCCGGCACGGCGAAGCCCTCGCATCGCGAGGCGCCGGGCCGTACGACCCTCAGGTCGGAACGCCTGAGCACCGCGGACTGGCAGGAGTTCTCGTCCCCCGCGCAGGTGGCGCCCCATCCGTACTGCCGCACGACCTGCCCGGCGCGGACACCGGTCGTGGCCGGGCGCGCCGGGCGGACCTTCATCGGCGGGACCTTGATGAGCATCATGTCGGCCCGAGCGCTTCCCACACGTTTGCCGGGCACCGGCCGCACGGTGGTGCCCTTCCGCATGTCGAGACTGCCGACCCTGAAGGAGATCCGCTTGTCCGCGACCGGCTCCGCCTGCTCGTAGAAACAGTGCGAGGCACTGATGATCCACTGGCGCGTGACCGCCGTGCCGGTACACACCGGCTTGCCGTCGATGAGCATGCGCACCGCCCACGGGCCGTACGTACTCTTCGATCCGCCGATGACGGCCGTGGCCGGCGCGGAGGACATCACCGCGCCCGTCATCAGCACCAAGGCCGTCAGCAGCAGCGCTCGCATTCGACACACCATCCGGAAAGCTCCTCTCGTCGGGGCACGGTCCGTACCGGGAGGTGAGACAACCCTTCGGGACGAGGGGTTCCTGATGCGGCGCGGGTTCATCCGATGGAGCCGGAGTCGGACCGGCGCGTAGAGTGCCCCGATGATCCAGGTACCGGAGGCGTTCGCGCGGAGCACCGTCGAGCGGGAGGGCGAGCCGGGTGCGGCGTGGCTCGCCCAACTGCCCGGGATCGTGGAGGACCTTCTGGGGCGTTGGGGATGCCGGCCGGACGGCGGGGTCATGCACGGCGGTGTCGGGGTCGTCGTCCCGGTGCGCCGGGCGGACGGGACGGCTGCCGTGGTGAAGGTGTCCTTTCCGCACCCCGGCAACGTGCATGAGCCGGACGCGTTCGTCGCCTGGGGCGGTCGCGGGGCAGTCCTGCTCCACGAGCGCGACGACGGGCGTTTCGCGATGCTCCTCGAACGCGTGCGGACATCGACCCTGGCCGAGGTCGAAGGAAACGACGAGGTGGTGAGGGTCGCGGGGCTGATCAATCGGCGCCTGGCCGTCCCCGCACCGCCCGGCCTCCCCCGGCTGCGGGAACAGGCCGGCGCCTGGGAGGAGCAGTTGCGCGAGGACGCCGGAGAGCTGCCCCACACCTTGTCGCCCCGTGTGGTGGACGCCGCCGTGGCGACCGCCCGCGAACTGGGCCGTGTTCAGCCGGACATCGTGATCCACGGCGATCTGCACGCGCGGAACATCCTGCGCGCCGACCGGGAGCCCTGGCTGGCCGTCGACCCCAAGGGGTACGCGGGGGATCCCGCATACGACGGCGGCACGCTGCTCAAGTCGCGTGCGGTGACGCTGCTGGGGGCGGACGATGTGCGCAGGGCCGTCCACCGGATCCTGGACGGATTCGCCGAGGCCGCGGAAGTCGATCGCGAACGGGCCCGGCGCTGGGCGCAGTTCCATGCCGTGCAGACGGCGTTCTGGGGACGCCGCCACGGTTTCCGGGTGGCCCGTGGTGGAGCACGGCTGGATCTACTCACCCAACTGGTGGAACATCTCGCCGAGTTGCTCACGGAACACACTCAGGGACGGCACGGCGGACCGACGCCCCGCACCTGAGTCGCGCCGGCTACGCGGACGAGTCGGCGCGCCGAGCACCCCGCTGATCCATCGCCAGCCACACACGGTCCCGGGTCACGGGCATCTCGGTGAAGCGGATCCCCGTGGCGTCGTACAGCGCGTTGGCGAAGGCGGGGGCGACGGGGTTGAAGGGGCTCTCGCTCATCGACTTGGCTCCGAGCGGGCCGATCGCGTCCGTCGTCTCCATGAAGTGGACCTCGGTACGCGGCACGTCGGCGTACTGCGGAAGGCGATAGCGGCGGAAGGCCGCAGTGGTGACCTTGCCGCGCTCGTCGAGCCTCACGGTCTCGAAGAGTGTGGCGCCGAGCGCCTGCGCGACCCCGCCCTCGATCTGTCCACGGCACTGCAGCGGGTTCATCACCTTGCCGGCGTCGGCGGCGTGGACACTGCGGAGGATCCTCATCTCGCCCGTGTCCGGGTCGACGGCGATCCGGAACCACTGGGCGTTGAAGGCCACCGAGCGTGGACTGCCGCCCCAGTGCCCCTCCGCCGTGATCTCGTGCTGCGCACCCGCCGCGTGGGCGGCCTCGTGGAGCTCCTTCAGCGTGACGGTCCGGCCGGCGCAGTCGATCGCGTCCGTGCCGAGGGTGCACAGGTGGCGGGCCACTCCGGTGTGCCGGGCCGCGAAGGTCTTGAGGCGCCCGGCCAGGGACTCCGCGGCGAGCAGGACCGCTTTGCCCGCCACGACCGTACCGGCCGAGCCGAAGGCGCCGGTGTCGTGGCGGACGACGTCGGTGTCGGACTGCCGGATGGCGATCCGGTCGACGGTGGTGTTGAGGGCCCCCGCGGTGATCTGCTTGTGGACGGTGGTGGTGCCGTTGCCGAACTCCGCCGTGCCCACGGCGATGTCGTAGGTTCCGTCGGTGAGGAGAGTGACGGTCGCGTCGGCGTAGTGACCGCCGGGCGGCCCGGTGGCGATCATCGCCATGGCGGTGCCCTGGCCGGTCAGCCATCCCGCCGGAACGTCCTCGGTGCTGCGGTCCTCCGCCATGGCGTCGCGGACGATCGACAGGCACTGGGCGAGGCCGTACGAGGCGATGTGCAGGTCCTCCTCCTCCCCGATCGGACTGGCCATGTGGTCGCCCGGGCCGATGATGTTCTTCTCCCGGAACGCGAGCGGGTCCATGCCCAGGCGCCGGGCCATCTCGTCCATGGCTGATTCGACGGCGAAGGTGACCTGGCCGAGTCCGTAGCCCCGGAAGGCGCCCGCGGGAACGCCGTTGGTGTAGACGGAGAAGGCGTCGACCTTCTTGTGCGGGGCGCGGTAGACGGCGAAGGACTCGCCGACACTGTGGAACATGACGGCGGGGCCGTGGTTGCCGTACGCGCCGGTGTTGGAGACCACCCGCATCTGGATCGCGCTCAGCGTGCCGTCCGCGCGGGCACCCAGCTTGATGCGGATCGTGAAGGGGTGGCGGGTGGTGGCGCCGTAGAACTGCTCGGCGCGGGTGTACTCGAGCTTGACCGGACGGTGCAGTCTGAGTGCGGCCAGTACGACGATGTCCTCGGTGAGCATCTCCTGCTTGCCGCCGAATCCGCCGCCCACCCTGCCCGCGACGACCCGGACCTCGTCCTCGGGGAGGCCGTAGAGGGCGCACAGCGCGCGCCGGGTCAGGAACGGGGTCTGGGTGCTGGAGCGCACGGTGAGGCGCTCGCCGTCGCCTTCCTCCTTCGGCTCGAAGTAGGCGACGCAGCCGTGCGTCTCCAGGCTGGCGTGCTGGACCCGCTGGGTGCGGAAGGTCTCCTCGTACACGACCGCAGCTTCGGCGAACCCCTCGTCGACGGAGCCGATCTCGCCGTGCACCTCACCGGCCACGTTGTTCTCGACGCGGGCGATCCGCACCTCGGGTCCCTTGCCCGCGTGGATGACGGGCGCGCCGGTGCGCATGGCCTCTTCCGGGTCGGTGACGTAGGGGAGTTCCTCGTAGGTCACCTCGATCCGCCGGCAGCCCTCCTCGGCCGCCTGCTCGCTCTCGGCGACGACGGCGGCGACGCGCTGGCCGACGTAGCGGACGGTGTCGTCCAGGACGCGGGTGTCGTCGGGGTCCTCGGTGGGGTGTTCGTGCCTGGCGCTGGAGTACAGGGTGTCGGGGGCGTCCTCGTGGGTGAGGACGGCGTGGACGCCGGGGACCCGGAGGGCCGCCGCGGTGTCGATCGCGAGGATGCGGGCGTGCGGGTGCGGGGAGCGCAGCAGCTTCATATGGAGGAGGCCGGGGACCTCGGTGTCGAAGGTGTACCGGGCGGTACCCGTCACGACCTGTGGTCCGGCCGGGGCCCCGAGACTCTTGCCCACCGCCTGCCCGGCGCAGGGGCGTTCGGTGTGCTTGACGCCGTGGACGGCGTCCTCGATGGCGCGGTATCCCGTGCAGCGGCAGATGTTGCCCTTGAACGCGCGGGGCAGGTCGTCCAGTTTGCCGTCGTCGTGGGGGCCGCCCTTCTCCTGTTCGAGGGCGGCCGTGGTCATCAGGAAGCCCGCGGTGCAGAACCCGCACTGGAAGCCCTGGGCGTCCAGGAACTTCTGCTGTACGGGGTGGAGTTCGCCGTCCTTGCGGGCCAGGCCCTCCACGGTGGTGACGGACCGGCCCTCGGCTCGTACGGCGGGGTAGAGGCAGCTGTGCACCGGCTCACCGTCCACATGGACCGTGCAGGCGCCGCAGTCCCCCGCGTCGCAGCCCTTCTTCACCCCGAACCAGCCGCGCTCGCGCAGATAGGTGCGCAGACACTGCCCGGCGCGGGGCTCGGAGTCGAAGGGCTGGTCGTTGACCTGGATGCTGAAGTTCATCGCACACCGTCCTGGGTGAGAACGCGCCGGACCTGCTCGGCGAGGTGGAAGGCCATGTGGCGCCGCCATTCGGGCAGGCCGTGGATGTCGTCGAACCAGTCGGAGTCGCCCACGGCGGACTCGATCTCCCCGCGCAACGCGGACCGGCCGGGCGGCAGGGCCGACCAGAGGCGGAAGGGACGCCGGGTCGCGGCCGTGATGGTCACGGCCAGTGAACCGTCCAGCGGGTCCAGCGTCCCGATCACGAGGGCGCCCGAGCGACCGAGGCCGTAGAGCGACGCCTGCCGGAAGGCCGTACGGCACCTCAGTGAGCGGGCCGGGATCGTCACCGAACGCAGCAGTTCACCCTCGGCGAGGTCCTTGACGCCTGCTCCGGTGACGAAGTCCGCCGCCTTGACCCGCCGGAGCGAGCCGTCCTGGGCCTGGAGCAGGCAGTCGGCGTCCAGGGCCGCGGTGAGGGAGATCATCGGGCCGGCGGGCAGGCCGTTGCAGAGGTTCCCGCCGACGGTCGCCATGTTCCAGATCTTGAACGAGGCGAGGAAGGCCCGGCAGCACTGCTCGAAGAGCGGGGCCGCCGCCGCGTCGAGTGCCCGCCCGAACCGGGACAGCTGCGCGATCGTGCACGTGGCCGCGATCTCCACGGAGCCGTCGGGCAGGGTGCGGATCGGCTCCCAGCCCATCCGGCTCAGATCGACCAGCCGCCGCAGATGGGGCTGGGGCTCGGAGAACAGGTACGTTCCGCCGCCGAGCCAGGCGTCGCCCGGGCGCCAGGGCTCGTGGCGGCGGGCGTCGCGCACGTCGAGAACCGTGTTCAGATCCATGTCTCCCCCGTCTTCAGCCGCTGCTTCCCCGCCAGTGAAGCCGGGCCGGAGGCCGAAAACGACTGGTGCCCCGCACGGAAAACGACCGGCCCGAGCCACCCTGCCCTGGTGAATCAACCATCTGCGGGCCGCCGGGGCGGTCCCGGGTGCGAGCCCCTGAGCGGGCGGCACGAGTTCGGGCGAAGCGGGTGACCGCGGCAGCCGCCGGGGCTGCCTGCCGCACGCGTTCACCTCGTGTGGAGGAGCCGCACCGCGTGTACGGCGGCGGCACCCGGGCACCTGGCGGATATTGGATTCTCAGCGGTCCCGCAGTGTGCGCCCGCCCGGATCAGGAGGTAGCGCCGTGACAACCCGCGCCGCATCGGACGAACCCGGAGACGAGGAACAGGGTCCGGGTGGAGGCGGTGGCACCGGGCCGGACGGCGGCCGGAGCGGGCGCGGGGGCCGCGAGGCGGGCCCTGCCGGCGAGGCCGCGGCGCCGGGTGATTCCGGGCTCGGCGTCATCACTACGGCGGTGCCGGCCCGGCTGGACCGGCTTCCCTGGTCGCGCTGGCACTGGATGATCGTCATCGGCCTCGGCACGGTGTGGATCCTGGACGGCCTCGAAGTGACGACGGTCGGCAACATCGCGGGCCGGCTGTCGGAGGAGGGCTCGGGGCTGGCCATCACGTCCGCGCAGGTCACCGGTCTTGCCGCGGCCCTCTACGTGGCCGGAGCCTGCTCGGGCGCACTGTTCTTCGGCTGGCTCACCGACCGCTTCGGCCGCAAGAAGCTGTTCATGGTGACGCTCGCGGTCTACCTCGCCGCGACCGCCATGACCGCGCTCTCGTTCAGCGCCTGGTGGTTCTTCCTCTTCCGCTTCCTGACCGGTTTCGGGATCGGCGGGGAGTACGCGGCCATCAACTCCGCGATCGACGAGCTGATCCCCTCGAAGTACCGGGGCCGGGTCGACCTCATCATCAACGGCAGCTACTGGCTGGGCGCCGTCGGCGGGGCGCTGCTCTCCATCGTCATGCTGAACACGGACTACTTCCCCAAGGACCTCGGCTGGCGGCTCACCTTCGCCCTCGGTGTCGTCCTGGGACTCGTCATCCTGCTCGTACGGCGACACGTACCGGAGAGCCCGCGATGGCAGTTCATCCACGGGCACGGGGAGGACGCGGACAAGCTCGTCGGCTCGGTGGAGCGGGAGGTGGAGGAGGAGAAGCACGAGAAGCTGCCGGCCCCGGCCGGTGAGATCACCATCCACGAACGCAAGAGCATCGGCTTCGGCCTCATCGCGAAGACCGTCTTCCGCAGCTACCCCAAGCGCGCCGTGCTCGGTCTGTCGCTCTTCATCGGCCAGGCCTTCCTCTACAACGCGATCACCTTCGGCTTCGGCGCGATCCTCACCACCTTCTACGACGTCCGGACCGGCCACACCGGCTACTACTTCGCGGTGATCGCGGCCGGCAACTTCGTAGGACCGCTCGTGCTCGGCAAGCTCTTCGACACGATCGGCCGGCGCGTCATGATCGCGGGTACGTACATCCTGCCGGGCATCCTGCTGTTCATCACGGCCTGGCTCTTCGACCGGGGCTCGCTCACGGCCAACACCCTCACCGCCTGCTGGTGCGTCGTGCTGTTCTTCGCATCGGCAGGGGCGAGCAGCGCCTATCTGACGGTCTCCGAGGTCTTCCCGATGGAGACCAGGGCCATGGCCATCGCCTTCTTCTACGCGGTCGGCACGGCGGTCGGCGGGATCAGCGGCCCGCTCATCTTCGCCGACCTCACCGAATCGGGCGTCGTCGGCGACACGGCCCTCGCCTTCTGCATCGGGGCGGGCCTGATGTGCGCGGCAGGCATCGTCGCGGCCTTCCTCGCGGTCAACGCCGAGCAGCGCTCCCTGGAGGACATCGCGAGGCCCCTCTCCCAGACGGAGAGCGGCGGCGGCCCGGCGCCCGTGGGTGGCACGGCGGGCTGAGGGGCCGGCCGGCCGCCGCCCGACGACTCCGGCGGGAGCGCGCACGCTCCGGGGTGTGCACCGGTGCGCCCTGTCTTGCCGACAGCGCGTCGATATCTACTCGCTGCATGAGCGTGACCACGAGACCACGAGTACCGCCACCGCCCCTCGGGAGCGCCGGCCCGAGCCGGGCCCGCCAGGGCGTTTGCGAGCCGTACGCCCGTCCGGCACTCGCCACCCACCCGGAGGACTCCCGTGGATGACCGCCCTTACTTCCGCCCGGCCGCCCTCGACAGCATCCTGATCGACGCCGCCGAACTCGGCTTCGCCATGGCGTGCGAGGACCGGACCGGCTCGCTGCTCGCCACGCTCGCCGCGTCCAAGCCCGGCGGCCACATCGTCGAACTCGGCACCGGCGTCGGCGCCGGTGCGGCCTGGCTGCTGCACGGCATGCGTCACGACGCCCGTCTGACCAGTGTCGAGACGGACTCCGTTCGCCAGACCGTGGCCGCCGAACACCTCGGACACGATCCGCGCGTCACCTTCGAGACCTCGGACGCCGATACGTGGCTCGACTCCTACGCGGGTCCTCCGCTCGCCCTCGCCTACGTCGACTGCCGCCCCGGGAAGTTCGGCCGCCTGGACGACCTCCTGGACATACTGGAGCCGGGGGGCCTGTTCGTCGTCGATGACCTGCTGCCCCAACCCACATGGCCCAGTGGCCATCAGCCGGACGTGGACAGCTTCCTCGCACAACTGCCCGATCGCGCCAACTTACTCGGCACGGCGGCGACATGGGCCTCAGGGCTACTGGTCGGAGCACGTACCTGACGGTCTATCGTGGACCGTATGGCCGCTGACCTCATTCGCATCGTGTCCCGTGACTCGCCCATGGCGCTCGCCCAGGTGGAGCGTGTCCGCACCGAGCTGACCGCGCTCCACCCCGGCATCCGTACCGAGGTCGTCCCGGTCAAGACGACCGGCGACAAGTGGATGGGCGATCTCAGCGCGGTCGAGGGCAAGGGCGCGTTCACGAAGGAGGTCGACGCCGCGCTCCTCGCCGGCGACGCGGATCTCGCCGTGCACTGCGTCAAGGACGTGCCCGCCGACCGGCCCCTGCCCGCGGGCACCACGTTCGCCGCGTTCCTCAAGCGCGACGACATCCGCGACGCCCTCATCCACCCCGCCGGACTCCACCTCGACCAGCTCCCGCCCGGAACCCGGATCGGCACCTCGTCCGTACGGCGCATCGCGCAGCTGGCCGCCTCGCATCCGCACCTCGACTGCGTACCGATGCGCGGGAACGCGAACCGGCGCCTGGAGAAGCTCGCCGCCGGGGAGGCCGACGCGCTGCTCCTGGCCCTCTCCGGTCTGGAGCGCATCGGCCGCACCGATGTGATCACGCAGGTGCTTTCCCCGGAGGTGATGTGCCCGCCCATCGGGGCCGGCGTCCTCGCCCTCCAGTGCCGCGAGGGCGACACGGAACTCATCGACCTGGTGAGCGCACTCGGTGACCCCGCCACCCACCGCGAGACGACGGCCGAGCGCATGTTCCTGCACGTCCTCCAGGGCCACTGCAACAGTCCGATCGCCGGATACGCCCGGGTCGAGGGAAATGACGAACTCGCCCTGCGGGCCAAGGTCTTCACGCCGGACGGCAAGACCGTCCTGAACGCGCACGAGTGGGCGGGGCGTCTCGACCCGGCAACGCTCGGCACCTCCGTCGCCGTCGCTCTCCTGCGACAGGGTGCGCGCGAGCTGATCGACGGCATTGCGCACTGAGCCGGCGCAGCCCTCCTCGCGCCTCTCAACTCAGCTCCGCGAAGGGGCTGTCGTCCAGCCGGTCGAGGAGGTCGGACGGGTCCCGGTAGACCGCCCGCGCACCGGCCGACTCGAGGTCGGCGCGCGGGATGCCGCCCGACAGCAACGCGACGGGGGTCACTCCGTCCCGCACGGCAGCCATCATGTCCCAGACCGTGTCACCGACGAATACCGCCCGCTCCGCCGGAACACCGGCCAGCCTCCTGGCCTGTTCCACGGGTCCCGGGGCGGGTTTGCCTTCGGTGACGTCCTCCGCACGGGCGGCCCCGAGGATGACGTCGTCCGCGTCGATGGCCCGTCGCAGCGCGGTGAGTTCCCCGCCGCCCGCCGAGGTGGCCAGCACGATCCCCCAGCCGAGCCCGGACAGTGTGCGCAGCAGATCGCCCGCCCGGTCGTACGCCGGGAGCCGTTCGAAGTAGGCACCGTAGAGCGCGTGGTGGGCCGCGCTCAGCCCGTCGTCCTGGTCGTGGTCACGGTCCGGACCGAGGACATGCTCGATCAGGTCGCCCCCTCTCAGGCCCACGGCTCGGTGGATCCGCCGCATGGGGACGCGGTGCCCCGCCTGCCTGAACGCCTCCCACCAGGTCACCACGTGGAGGTGGTTCGTATCGACGAGAGTGCCGTCTACGTCGAAGATCGCGGCGCGGTTCGTCGTCATCGTGGGCAGCCTCGCGCTCTCACAGTTCCCGCAGCGCCGGTAGCAGCTTCTGCTCCGCCCACTCAAGATACGGTTCCTGGTGGTCTCCGCCGATCTGGACGAGGGCGACCTCGGTGAACCCCGCCTCGACATAGGGCCGTACGGCCTCGACGACCGCTTCGACGTCCTCGCCACAGGGGATGGACTCCGCGACGTCCTCGGGCCGTACGAACTGCGTGGCGTCCGCGAACGCCGGCGGGCCCGGCAGTTCGGAGTTGACGGGCCAGCCTCCGCCGAACCAGCGGAACTGGTCGTGGGCTCGGGCGATCGCCGCGTCGCGGTCGGTGTCGAAGCAGATGGGCAGCTGGCCGACCTTCGGTTTGCCTCCCCCGCCGTGTCGCTCGAAGTCCGAGATCAGCTCCTGCTTGGGTTCGGTCGCGATCATCAGGTCCGCGTGCGTTCCGGCGACTTCGCAGGAGCGGTCACCCGATACGGCCACGCCGATGGGCGGGGGCGAGTCGGGAAGGTCCCACAGTTTGGCGTTCTCGACGTCGAAGTGGGTTCCGTGGTGGTTCACACGCTCCCCCGACAGAAGTGCCCGGATGATCTCCACGGCCTCTTCCAGCATCTCCAGACGGACGTGGGCGGCGGGCCAGCCCCCGCCCACCACATGTTCGTTGAGGTTCTCCCCCGAGCCGAGCCCGAGGCGGAAACGCCCCTGTGAGAGAAGCTGCATCGTGGCGGCCTTCTGCGCGACGACCGCCGGGTGATAACGCGTGGTGGGACAGGTCACATACGTCATCAGCGGGATGCGCTCGGTGGCCTGCGCGGCGGCCCCGAGCACACTCCAGGCGTACGAGGCGTGCCCCTGCGATTCCAGCCACGGGAAGTAGTGGTCGGATGTGACGGAGAAGTCGAAGCCGGCACGTTCCGCGCCGACCACATGCCCGACGAGCTCACGCGGTCCGGCCTGCTCGGTCATCATCGTGTAGCCGATCTGCACCATGTCGCTCTTCTCCTCCGTTTTCCGCTGTGTGGGGCGGCGGCCGGTCCGAACTCCCGACATCGGTCACGGACGTCCCTCCCAGCTTGACCTGCCCCGGCCGCCACGTCGCGCGGAGCGCCCCCACCGCACCGTTGCCCGGCAAGCGGACCGTCACGCGTCCGCGTACCCCTTCAGCCGAATGCCGCGTCGGACTGGCGCCCGCCGCCATCGGCACGGTTGGCTGGTCGAGCGCAGAAGGGCAGCAGGGCAGGAGAGAGGTGTCGGCGCCGTCGGCGAACGCAGGCCGGCCGGAGAGGTGACCTCCTTGAGTACATCTGCCGCAGAAGACGGTGAGCATCTCCTGCACGAGTTCCTGGCCGAAGTGCATGCCACCTCCCCGACAGATCTGCTGCCCCTGGTCAACCGGTACGCCGGCCTGCTGGGCCTGCGCGAGGTCGACATCTACCTCGTGGACCTTCAGCAGCAGCGGCTGACCTCGCTCTCCGGTGAGGACCAGCTCGCGGTGGACGCGTCCTTGGCCGGCTGGGCCTTCCGCGCACTGGCCCTGCGGATGGAGAGTACCGAGAGCGGCACCCTGGTCATCTGGCTCCCGCTCGTGGACGGGGTGGAGCGCCTCGGAGTCGTCCGCATCCAGGCGGACTCGCTGGACAGCACGAGGCTGGAGCGTTGCAGAACGCTCACGTCGATCCTCGCGATGGCCATCACTTCGAAGCGCGCCTTCAGCGATCGCTTCGTGCAGCAGGCCCGCACCGAAGCGATGACACTGCCGGCGGAGCTGGTGCGGGCCCTGCTTCCGCCCCGGACGGTCGGCGAAGCGCGGGCCCTGTCCACCGCCGTCCTCGAGCCGGCCTACGAACTCGGCGGAGACGCGTTCGACCACTCGCTGACGGAGTCGACGCTGCACGCCGTGATCCTCGACGCGATGGGCCACAATCTCGCGTCCGGGATGACCACCGCGATCGCGATGGCCGGATGCCGAAGCACTCGCCGCAAGGGGGCCGGGCTGCGCGAACTGATCGCAACCGTCGACGACACCCTCGCCACATGGCTTCCGGATCAGTTCTGCACCGGGATCGCCCTGCAACTGGACCTGGCAGGCGGAGTCATGACCTGGATCAACTGCGGCCATCCCCCGCCCCTGCTCATCCGAGACCAGCAGGTGCTGGAAAACGCCCTGGACCGGGCCGGCGAGCCTCCGATGGGCACACCCGCAAGCCTTGTTCCCTCATCGCGCGTGGTGCACGAGGTCGCCCTGGAGCATGGGGACCGGGTCCTCCTCTACACGGACGGCGTGACCGAAGCCCGCCTGGCGGGCGGATCCGAATTCGGTCTGAAGGGGTTCACGGCCTCCATCATCCGCGCCACCGCGGCGGGAGAGCCTGCCTCCGAGGCACTCCGCCAGCTGATCCACTCGATTCGGGAAAGCCAGAAGGACAGACTCAACGACGATGCCACCATCCTCATGATCGAGTGGCACTGACCTCCGTCGAGATCGGTCAGCCGTGGAAGCGGTCCGGGTCGGGCCCCGTGCGCTCGTCACGGTTCAGCGCGGAGATCTCACCGATGTCGCCTTCGCCGAGCTCGAAGTCGAAGAGGTCGAAGTTCTCCTCGACACGCTTGCGGGTCACCGACTTGGGAAAGATCACGTCCCCGCGCTGGAGGTGCCAGCGAAGGGTCACCTGAGCGGGCGTCCTGCCCACCCGCTCGGCGATGCGATTGATCGTCGGATCATCCAGCACCTTGCCCTGCGCGATGGGTGACCAGGCCTCGGTGACGATCTCGTGCTCCGCTCCGAACGCCCTGACATCGTCCTGGGTGAGGTAGGGGTGCACCTCGATCTGGTTGACCGCGGGCACCACCTCGCCGGCTTCCAGCAGGCGGCGCAGGTGGTGGGGCTGGAAGTTGGAGACCCCGATGGCCTTGGCACGGCCGGAGCGGTAGATCTCCTCCAGGGCCTTCCAGGTATCCACGAAGTCGCCCTTGCCGGGCAGCGGCCAGTGGATGAGGAAGAGATCCAGGTAGTCGGAGCCGATCTCGTCCATGGTGCGGTCGAACGCCTGGAGGGCGTCATCGTGCTCGTGGGCGCCGTTGTCGAGCTTGCTCGTCACGAAGATGTCGGCACGGTCGAGGCCGGAGTCGCGGACCGCCTGACCGACCTCCTTCTCGTTGCCGTACATCTGCGCCGTGTCGATGTGCCGGTATCCGGTCTCCAGCGCGGCGAGGGTCGCCTCGCGGGTGTCCTCCGGCGGGATCTGGAAGGTGCCGAAGCCGAGTTGGGGGATCCGCACCGCGTTGTTGAGGGTGATGGCGGGAACTGCTGTCACGGTCACTCCTTGTGTCGTCGGTGTGCGTACGTGCCGTCGGCGTACGTGCCGTCGGCGCAGGTACGGGGCGTCGGGGCGTACGTACGGGGCGTCGCAGGTCGTTCAGCCTGCGATGCCGCGCAGTTCCGCGTCGGGAGGCAGGATCCGGACCAGTTTCCGGTTGACGAACTCCTGCATGCCGAGCTTCGAGAGCTCCCGCCCGTAGCCGGAGCGCTTGATGCCGCCGAACGGCAGGTCCGGCTGGGTCGATGTCGGGTGGTTCACCCAGACCATGCCGGTCTCCACGCGCTCCGCCACTCGTCGCCCCCGTTCCACGTCCGCGCAGAACACCGATCCGCCGAGGCCGTACTGGCTGTCGTTGGCGAGGGCGACGGCCTCGTCCTCGTCGGCGACCCGGTAAACGACAGCGGCCGGCCCGAAGAGTTCCTCGGCGTAGGCCCGCATGCCCGGCTTGACGCCGGTGATGACCGTCGGTTCGACGAAGGCGCCCGGACGGTCGATGCGATGGCCGCCGGTGACCAGTTCCGCCCCTTGGTCCACCGTCTCGCGGATCTGGTCGGCCAGGTCCGAGGCGGCCTGCTCCGATGAGAGCGGCCCCAGCGTGGTCGCCTCGTCCGCGGGGTCGCCCGGCCTCAGGGCCTCGAACGCGCGGCGCATTCCGTCCACGAAGTCGTCGTAGGCGTCAGCCAGGACGATGAACCGTTTGGAGGCCACACAGCTCTGGCCGGTGTTCGCCATCCGGCCCGCCACCGCGGCCCCGATGGTGCGCTCCAGCCCCTCACGGTCGAGGACGACGAACACGTCGCTGCCGCCGAGCTCCAGCAGGGTGGGCTTCATGTTCCGCCCGGCCCGTTCCGCGACGCGGGCCCCGGCACCCTCGCTACCGGTGAGGGAGGCTCCGCGGACGACCGGGCTGTCGATGATGCGCGAGATCTCCTCGTGGCTCACGAACAGGTTCGTGTAGACGCCCTCGGGTGCCTCCGCGTCGCGGAACAGCGACTCCAGGGCGAGAGCGGACTGCGGGCAGATGCCGGCGTGCTTGACCAGCACGGTGTTACCGAGCACCAGGTTCGGCCCCGCGAAGCGGACCACCTGGTAGAGCGGGAAGTTCCACGGCATGACGCCCAGCAGCACACCGAGGGGCTCGTTGACGAGGTATGCCTCGCCCTCTTCCACATCGAGGGGCTCGGCGGCGGCGAAATCCGGCCCGTGCCGCGCGTAGTACTCCAGAATCGACGCGGCGAGATCCACCTCTCCGCGCGCCTCGGAGATGAGCTTTCCCATCTCCTGGGTGATGACCTGGGCCAGTTGCTCTTTTCGTTCCTTCATCAGCCCGGCCGCTCGGCCCACTACGGCGGCACGTTCCGCGATCGGCCGCTTCCGCCACGCATCGAACGCGTGGCCTGCGGTTTCGATCGTGGAGTCGACCTTCTCGCCTTCGATGGACGGGAACTCCGCGAGGGTCTCACCGGTGTATGGATTCACGGTCGCAAAAGAACTCTTGTGCTGGCCTGACATGGAATCTCCAGGACGCCGAGGGGTCGCGCGGGTCGCAACAGCGCAGAGCGGAGCTTCACGTTCCGCCCTTCCTCCGGGGTACCCGCCATCAGGGTGAGCAAACAGCACTTAAGCCTCAAATGGGTCCAGTGTTCACGACGGAACCCAGGGCGCGGCCCGGCGGAACCTCGGCCTCACCGCCCGGGGCCGTCCCCGCTGAAGTCGGGCGCCTCGGTGGCCAGCAGGTGTTCGGCGCCGCCTTCGAGGACTCCGGCCATCTCGGCCGAGCGGGGAAGCATGGTCTTTTCGTAGACGTGGACGGCGTCGTCGACGGTGGCGGCATTCGCGAGAGCGAGCGCGAGTTCACAGGCGTCGAGCATGGCCAGGTTGACGCCGACACCCAGCGGGGGCATGAGGTGGGCCGCGTCACCGAGGAGCGTCACCGTGGGGTTGTGCACCCAGGTGTGCGGGACGGGAAGGGCAAGAATCGGGCGGTCGACGTAGGGGCCGTCGTTGTCGGTGATCATCCGACGCATGCGGGGCGACCAGTGGGCGTAGCGCTTCAGGAGCAGGGCGCGGATCCCGTCCGTGTCGCCCGGCTCCAGGCCGCCCTCCTCGATCCAGCCGGCCGGGGCGCGCTGGATGACGTACACGCGGATGCGGTTGCCGCTGTTGCGCTGCGCGAACATGCCGCGCTCACCGTCGGCCGCGTGGGCACCACCCTGGCCGACCAGCTCGGCGATGTCGGGGTGGCGGTTGTCGACGTCGGAGAACCAGGCCTCCAGGAAGCTCACCCCCGAGTATTCGGGCACTGCGGCCGAGACGGCCCGGCGCACCCGGGAGAAGGCGCCGTCGGCGCCGATGACCAGATCGGCCTCGACGGTGGTGCCGTCGGCGAAGTGCAGCTGACGCGGCCCCCGCACGGGCCCCTCGACACGGTCGAGGGCCGCACCCCAGCGCACGGTGCCGGGCCGCAGCGAGTGGAGCAGGAGGTCGCGGAGCTGACCTCGGTCTATTTCCGGCTTGAAGAGCTCGTCGGGCCCAGGGACCTCATGGGACGTGATCGTGCCCGCAGGGTCCATCTGCCGCATCTCCTGCCCTTCGGGGCGGGCCAGCTCGAAGAACTCGTCGAGGAGGCCCGCCGCACGGAGTGCGATCTGCCCGTTGTCGGCGTGCAGGTCCAGGGTGCCGCCCTGATCGCGTGCGTCGGGGCCCGGATCACGGTCATGGACGGTGACGGCGATGCCGTGCAGTTGGAGGATGCGGGCGCAGGTCAGCCCACCGGGACCGGCTCCGATGATGCTGATCCGGGCGTGCGCGGGGTGCGGAGAAGTCATGACAGTTCCTTCCGTCGACGAAATCGGGGATGCGGGTGAGCGGGGCGAAGAGGGCGGCTCCGCCTCCGGGCGTGCCACAGGCCGGCAGCGAACGCGGGCTCCCCGACTCACAAAAAGTAGACTATGGAAAAAAGTGGAATCTGACAACTTAAATTCACATGCCACTATCGGGTAGGCTCGGGGCATGACCGAGCCCCCCGTCGGCCGCCGCGAACGCAAGAAGGCGGCCACCCGGCAAGCGATCAGTGACTCCGCGCTCCAGCTCTTCCTGGAGCGCGGCTACGACCACGTGAGCATCCGGGACATCGCCGAAGCCGCAGACGTGTCGACCACGACCGTGTTCAAACACTTCACCGGCAAAGAGGCCCTCGTCTTCGACCGGGAGGACAGCAACGACGCACAGCTGATCTCCGCCGTGCGAGAGCGACCACCCGGCCAGAGCGTGCCCGATGCCCTGTGCGGACACGTGCTCGACACCTGGCTGCCGATCGCAGAACACCCCCAACGGGAGGATTTCAACCAACTGGTCGACTCCACACCGGCGTTGCGCGCGTACGCGGAACGCATGTGGGCCCGGCACACCGACACCCTGAGCGCGGCCATCGCCGACGATTTCGGTGTCGACCACGACAACCTCGCCTGCGCCACGCTCGCCCGGTTCGTCCTCGAAGTCCCCGTCCTCGCACAAGGACAGCGGGACCGACGGGCCGCCGTAGAGGAGATCTTCGGCTTTCTCACCAACGGCTGGCGGCCCCCGGGCAGCTAGGGCGTCCCCGGATCACGGCCGCCCGGGCAAGGCCCCGACGGGCCGGGCGAGTTGTGCACCGCCGGGGATGCATGGCTGGTCACAGGAGGTACCGTGTCCGGACTTGAGTGCGAGTCGGCTGCCGCGGCCGCAGAGGGGACGAAACGATGAACGACCACACACTGTCCGCACCGCCTCCCGCGAACGCGCACCCGGCCCGCGTGTACAACGTATGGCTGGGCGGCAAGGACCACTATCCGGTCGACCAGGAGGCAGCCGAGCTCGCCGCCACGGCGAACCCGACGATCGTGCCTTCCGTCCGGGCCAACCGGGCCTTCCTCGGCCGCGCCGTACGCCACCTCACGGAGGTCGGGGTACGCCAGTTCCTGGACATCGGTACGGGCATTCCCGCCGCGGCGAACACCCATGAGGTGGCTCAGCAGGCCGCCCCCGATTCCCGTGTCGTCTACGTCGACAACGACCCCATCGTGCTCTCCCACGCGCGGGCGCTCCTGGTCAGCGGCCCCGAGGGGCAGACGGACTACGTGCAGGCCGATGTGCGGAACGTGGAAACGATCCTCGAAGCGGCTTCCCGCAACCTGGACCTGAACCGGCCCGTCGGCCTCATGCTCGTGGCGATCCTCCAGTACATCAAGGACACCGAGGACCCTTGGGACATCACCCGTCGGCTGCTGGGACGTCTCGCCCCCGGAAGCCACCTCGTGCTGTCCCATCCGGCCGCCGACGTCACGGCCCCCGAGGTCGCCGAGTCCATGCGGATCTACAACGAGCGCGCCGCCAGCCACGCTTCGGCCACTCCGCGCACCCGGGAAGAGGTGCGGCGCTTCTTCGACGGCCTGGAGGTCCTGGAACCGGGGGTCGTCACCCTGACACGCTGGCGCCCCGGGCCGTCCGATGCCCCGGACGACACTCTCCCGATGTGGTGCGCGGTCGCCCGTAAGGCGTGACCCACGGGCTCGACAACTCGTCTGTCACAGCACACCGACGCGGCACCGGTGGCGGACAGGCGCGCTCTTCGTGGGCGGGGGCCGTGACCGCCTCGGTGGGTGAGTCCGTGGAGGCGCCCCGGGCCGGAACGGCACTGGAGTCCCCCGTGACGCGTCACGGGCTCACCGCGACGGGCGCCTTCTCGTGCCTGCTGTCCCCCGCCCGGCGGTCAGGGCTTCGTCACCCGCGCGTAAACACCGGAGTGTACTGACGGCTGCGGCGGCGCGTACTCTGATGTCAGCTCATTCAGCTGTTCGGGATGGGTGGTGTGCCGGGAAGCCTGGTCGGCGACGTAATTCGTCGCGCCCGGAAGGCTTGCTGTGCCGTTCTCTCCACCTCCCCGCCCTCGTTCTTGCGCCGCCGTCCGGCTGAGCGCGGAGTTGGCCCCCGCCGGGGCGCCACGTATCCGAAGGGGACGGCTCGGGGCCCTCGCCCGCGCCCCGGCGTCATGCGGGCGGCTCCCAGCGGGGTCGTCCATCTCGCCGCGGAGGCCGGTGCGCCGCTCGCGGCCCCCGCGGCAACGGCCCGCCGGTCCGGACACACCCTTCCCCCACGCACGACTGCCTCCGCATCCCGCGTGCTGTCCGGAAGCCGGGTTCACAGCGCCTGATGGACGCGCCGCTTCTCCCCGATCCGTAATTCTGCGACGAGACAAGAGTCTGGCGATGTCATCCCGAAACGACCCCCTCTCTCCGCCCCCTCCGACTCCGGAGGAGCTCGCGATCCAGGAGGTCATCAACTGCTTCGACGCGTATGCCCGCATCCTCGGTGCACGTCACAGCGTCCTGGCCGCCTCCCGCAACGGACCGCGGGAGGAAGAACGCGCGTTCAGCGATCTGCAGCAAGCCGTCGCACGGCTCCGCACCGTTTCCTGGCCGAGGCCGTCGTAGGTCCGACCGGCACAGAACCAGGAGGCGGGCCCTCCCCCGAGGGCCGGTCCGACTCCTCGATAGCCTGCGTCACCATGATGCGTGCCTGGAAACTGCCGACACTTTTCGTTCTCTGCGGCGCAGTCGTCGCGACCGGCCTGGTCCTCTCGGGAATCACCGGGCAGGCGGTGGCGACCCTGTTGGTGTTCGTACTGCTGGCGGCCATGCACTCGCCCCTCGTCTTTCCCCGATCGATCAGTGCGGCGGAGGCACAACGCCGCAGCGCGGTCGACGGTCGGCCGGTCGTCTACTGGCGGGCGGGCTGCAAGTACTGTCTCCGGCTGCGCGTCCGAATGGGCCGTGGCGCCCGCCGGCTGCACTGGGTCGACATCTGGCGTGACCCGGCGGGCGCCGCGGTGGTGCGATCGGCCAACGACGGCAACGAGACCGTGCCGACCGTCGTCGTGGCGGGCCGGCCCCATGTCAACCCGGACCCCGGCTGGGTACGCGGTCAGCTTCCGCCGTCCAGGTGACCTGAAGCGCCGCCCCTACGACGAGGTCTCCAGAACACCGATCAGCAACTCCGCTTCGGTCGAGGACACTTGGGTCATGGCGGGGCCGCGGACGCCCGCCCGGCCGGCTCGTTCAGGCCCCGGTGCGGCTCCCGCCCCCGCTGCGGCTCCCACCGTCGAAGGCCCAGGCATCGATGTCCCGGTAGCGGACAGGTCCACCGCCGCGGCCCGCGTTGCTGCCGACCAGGTGCAGACGTTGCGCAGGCCACCGGCGGCCGCTGAACCCGGCGAGTCCCTCGGCGATCTCCGCTGTCGAGGACTGGTCCCCCCGGCGGGCGCGGGCGAGCGTCAGATGGGGGCGCAGCGGCCGGTCCTCCAGGGCGACACCGCACCTCTTGACCGTGGTCCGCACATCGGCGGCGAGCGTGTGCAGCGCGTCGAGGTCTCCGTCGACTCCGCTCCACAGCACTCGGTCGTCGAAGGTCCCGCTGCCGCGCAGCGCCAGACCGGGTGGCCGGTGGGCCGCGGCGAGGCCGGCGAGCGGCGGGCGCAGCAGCGGGACCGTCTCCGTCGGCAGCTCCCCCAGGAACGCGAGGGTGATGTGCCAGTCCTCGATGCGATTCCACCGCATCTGCGGGTGCGTGTCGTAGGCGGGGCGCAGCCGGTCGGCCAGTTCGTCTTTCGCGTGGTCGGGCGGGGCGAGGGCGATGAACACGCGAACGGTCGCGGGCGGGGTCTGTTCGTTCACACCGGACTTCCTACCGCACCCGTGCGCGGACGTGGTGGCCGGGCCCGGATGGTGGTGCGGGGACAGCCCCTGGGGCGTGTTGCGGTAGTGCCCCCCGTCCCCCCGGCGGGCGGCGCCCCGAGCGGCACACGCCC